>JBCBXA010000006.1:0-61182 GCA_039816825.1 Pseudomonadota bacterium
CTGCATGTTCTGACCGGCCCTCTGGGCGCGGGCAAAACCACTTTGCTCAATGCGGCGCTTCGCGATCCGGCCATGGGACGCGCCGCGATCGTCGTCAATGAGTTCGGAGATGTGGGCATCGACCAGATGCTCATTGATGCTTCCAGCGACGACATGATTGAGCTCACGGGTGGCTGCGTCTGTTGCGCCGTGCGGGGTGCCTTTGCCGATGGGCTGACCCATCTTCTGATGGCTCGATCAGGCGAGTTTAACCGGGTTGTTGTCGAGACAAGCGGACTGGCCGAGCCTGGACCATTGCTGGCTGCCCTTCATGCACATCCGTTTCTTTCTGTGCGTGTTCGGCCATCTGGCGTCGTATGTCTCGTGGATGCAACCCAAGGCTTGGCTGCTTTAAGCGCGCAGCCGGAAGCCAAAGCTCAATTGACGCTGGCTGATCGTGTGCTCTTGACCAAGACTGATCTTCAGCAGGCAGAAGCGGAACTCATCCATGCGGTGAGGGAGGCGGCACCGTCCGCCGACATTCGTGATGTGTCCAACTCCGATTTCGCTCCTGCGCGTGCTTTGCTGGATGGCACCTTGAACATCGGCAGGTCGTCAACCGCGGGCCCTGCGCATGGTGCCCTCCGCTGGGCGCATGGTGGAAGAGAGGATGATGGTGCCATCGCGGTGAGTCTGACGTCGGATGGGCCTATGACTCACCACCGTCTAGACCTGTTCCTTGGTCAGCTCACTGAGAGTTTCGGTCCATCGCTTCTTCGCGTGAAGGGCCTTGTTTCGCTAAGCGATGCTCCCGATCGTCCGCTTCTGGTTCAGGGCGTCGGCTCCGTCATTGCGCCGCCAGAACGCCTCGAGTACTGGCCCGCCGGTGTGGACACCACCTGTCTGGTCGTCATTGTCAGGGGACGGTCTGCGACCGACATTCACCGACTGTGGAGCGGCTTTACCCATGGTCTCGCTGAAGATTTGCCGGATGCAGAGGCGCTCACGGCCAACCCGCTTGCGGTGCCCGGAGTGCGCTTCTAACCGCCATGCTCCATGAGGAAGCGGTGGCCGTTTTCCTCTTCCACGGTCTCCACCAGGGTATGGCCGTTCTCCGTGCAGAAATGAGGCATGTCGATCACGGCCAGCGGGTCTGTGGTCTTCACCCAGAGCCGTTCCCCCTGACTCATGCCGCGCATTCGGTTGCGTGTCTTCAAGACAGGCAAGGGGCATTTCAATCCCGTGAGGTCGTAGAGTTCGGCGTCATCATTCATATGATCTCTATGGTGCGGCGGGCCGCGCTTCTTCAAGGGGTCGAACGGAATTTTAAGCGCGCTGTGCCATGTGTTGGCGGTCACAAGGAGCGCGCCAATCCATGGCATTGAGCCCAACCTTTCTGGAGACCCTTGGCGAGCGCCTCTTGCCTGCGTCGCTGGCGGGTCGCGCCGCGCCTTATCTTGCACTGGGTGACCGGCTTCTCACCGGCGAGGGCGACCGCGCAGCAAGCTTGCGGATGGCGGGCTTTGCCTTTTCAATCCGTGTTGCCAGCGCAGCTATTGGCTTCTTCTCTCAGATTGTTCTGGCGCGGGTGCTGGGGGCCTTTGAGTACGGCATTTTCTCGCTCGTCTTCGTAGCGTCTCTTCTGGGGGGCGGGCTTGCGTGTCTGGGAATGCAGACGGCGGCGCTGAAATTTGTTGCCACTTACCGGGCATCCGGCGATCTCGAGGGCCTGAGGGGCATCCTGTTTGCAAGCCGGCTGATGGCTCTGGTCTTTGCTTCGGCAGCGGCTTTGCTGGGCGGAGTGGTGATCTGGTTTGCCCAAGACCTGGTGGAGAGTTTTTACCTCACTCCCTTTGTTCTCGCGCTCGCTCTGCTGCCTTTGATCGCGCTTTCTGAAGTGCAGGACATGCTTGGCAGAGCGTTTGACAGCCCGGACGCCGCTTTTCTGCCCACCTTCATCGTTCGACCGGCGCTTCTGCTGGGATTGATGATCCTCGCAGTGACCTCAGGCTTCGGAGCCACAGCCATCACGGCTCTGGTTTGCGGCTTGCTTGCCGTCTTTCTGGGCGTCGTGTGGCAGGCCATGCAACTGGCCGGCCCCATCTCGCGGGCTGCACCGAAGGGCGCCCGGCGGATCGAGCTTCGCAACTGGATGGCGGTGGCGCTCCCGATCTTTCTTGTCGGTGGCTTCTTCAACCTTCTGACCAATGTCGATGTTCTCATCCTGGGCTATTTCGTTGCGCCCGATCAGGTGGCCATCTATTTCGCAGCGGCCAAAATCCTGGCTCTGGTGCACTTTGTGCCGTTCGCCATCAAGGCAGCCGTTCAGCATCGTTTTGCCGCTCTGCATCAGTCTGGTGATCAGGCCGGTCTGGCCGCTTTTGCGCGGGACGCCGTGCGTTGGGGGTTTGGGCCAACAGCTGTTCTGGCGCTCTTTATCGGCCTCTGCGCGCCGTTGATCCTGCGCCTTTTCGGTCCGGGCTTTGACGAGGCTGCGCCACTTGTGTGGGTTCTGATCGCGGGACTAGTTTGTCGCTCTGCGGTTGGCCCGGCGGAGAGCCTTTTGACGATGGTTGGCCAGGAGCGCATCTGTGCGATTGCTTACGCCTTTACGCTGGCCGTGAACGTCACGCTCAACATTCTGCTTATCCCGCGCTTCGGGCTCTGGGGAGCGGCGGTGGCCACCGCGACGGCCATGGTGGTGGAGGCGATTGTGTTATGGGTCGTTGCGCGCCGACGCCTCGGTTTCTCGGTGTTCGTGATCTAGCACCGAAGCACTTTCTATGGTGGCTGGGTGCCCTCTCCGATCGCTGAGAAGTGGCGTAGGCGAGAAGAGTAATCTCGAGCCGAAACCCGTCGATGTGATTTGTGGACGGCAACCTGCCGACAAAAATCCAAAACCGGAGATTTGGTGCCCCTGGCCCGACTTGAACGGGCACTTCCGAAGAAAACGGATTTTGAATCCGTCGCGTCTACCGATTCCGCCACAGGGGCCTGTGTCGAGTGAAGTTGCGATACGACGACTGGGCGGTGAGGTCAATTTCTCATCTGCGGCGTTGAGCCCATGCTCTATGGCACCGCCCACTCGAGCAGACGCGCCTCATTCTCTGCCACCCAGCTTTCCGCGATTTCTTCAGGCGACTTTCCACCGTCAAGGACCTGTTTTGTCAGCTGGTTGATCTCGGAACTTGGTATGGAGAACCGCTCCAGGAAGCCGCGAATGCCGGGTCCGAAAATGTTGGGATCCGTGACATAGGCCATCACGATGTCAGTGTCCGGCCATGGCGCGGGGCCTGACAGGTCTGCAGGCCGACCCCTCGATGCTTGCTGGACGGAGTTCCAATTGTCCTCAAACCCTTCGGGCTCAATCACGAACTGGATATCGAAATCCTCAAACATGTAGTGGGGGCTGTAGCAGTGGAAGATGAAGGGGCGCTCTTCCTGCTGAAACTTCTTCAGGCTTCTCAGCAAGAGTTTCTCCCCAAACAGCAGCGGTTTGTAGCTCTCCGTATAGCCATATGACAGCGACCGCAGCTGCGCGAGCTTGGCGGATTCCCAGTTCACCTCTCCGTACCAGATTTCGCCAAGGCCATCGTCATCATGGTCAAATGCCTGCGCGACGGAGGGTTCCCCAACCCGATCTATCGACAGGGAAGGGCCCAGCACTTTTGCGCCCGGCGGATTGACGCAAAGCCCCTGTTGGCCCGTGGCAATGGGTTCGGAAAGCTCCATCCTGCCCAGCGCGTTGACGGAGCGCCTGATGTGACCAGGGACGTTCTCTTGCCAGACTTCAGGATGCAGATGCACTTTCGGATTGCGCGATCCCATCTCGTCGAGAATGTCGTCGGTGGAGCCCGGAAACATTATGACTTGTTTGTCGAAAAGCGCTTCCACGGAGCGGGCGAGAATGTGAGCCCTGATCTGAGCCGACGGCCAGTTGGGAAGGCCGATGACCACGTTCTGATCAAGATCTTGCTGATAGACGATCTGCTCGGTCACCTTGCCCTCAGCAGGCCCGACCAGTCCCCTGATGTTGATCGCGTAGAAAAAACCCACATAGACCGAGGATATGATCGCCATGGAGACGATGAAGCTGTCACGGGCCGGCGCGCGAAAGACGCCCTTGCTGGCCCGATTGCTCGGTTCACTGCTGGTTTGAAACGCCGACAGATCGTGCAGGCGACGGTGCAAACCCTCGAGCAACCAGCCGCCTTCGGCATGGCTGGCATCCTGCTCGCGAATGATGAGCACCACATAGACCGCGGCCAGGGCTGACGTGAACGCAAACAGGTCGAACACAACACCTTCCAGCCTCAGGAAGATAATGAGAAACGTGTTGAGCAGGCACAGCGTCACCAGGATTGTCAGCTCCCCCGGTGAGACGACTTTCTGGAGCGCCAGCTTCAGCTGGTAGATCAGATGAAGCGCCCGGGGGGACAGATCTTCCTTGTTAATATGGGTTCGTGCGTCAGACACGCCCGAGATGGCTTCGTTGAGTTCTCGAAGCAGAGCGGCTCTCTTCTCCGGTTTCTCGCCTTCAAGCTGTCCCCTGCCGCTGAGCAATTCGGCTTGGACGTTGAGGGCAGCGGCCTCTCGCGACCGCACGGCGGAACTCACGCGCGACAGAGCGCCCGCAGCCAGCAGGCCGTACAGGATCAGCCCTCCACTCACGATCTCAAGATAATAGGTTCTGGCCAGTGGCTCGGAGAACACGATGATGTATCCCGAGACGATCATGAAGTAGTAGAGCCACTTAAACGATGACCGCACATCGAAGTTCGAGTTCAGCAAGATGTTGGCCGACACGATGAGTGTTGCGGCAATGGCTTCATACTCGGAGATCGGCCGGCCATTGATCGTTGCAAACGCAAAGATCGACATGATTGGCATCGTGTACCAGAGCATGATGATGGTCGGGCTCTTGGATCGCGACAGGCTGGTGTAATAGAGAATACTGGCCACCGACATGGTCACTGCCCCCAAAGCCATCGGTATTAGGATGTTCTGCGGTTGTGAGAATTCCAGCGTCCCAAAGGCTGTTCCCGAAACGAGCAGGATCGCCGCTGAGATGGCGCGTCGAGCGAACTCCACAACAGTTGACGCCAGCAGAACGCCTTGACTGTTGCCATCTTTGGTAAGCTGCTCAATGGCCGACCGTGTAAAGTGCGTGGTTATGCTCATGCCCAGCGCGCCCAGAAAGGCCCAGCCACTGCTGGTGAGGAATTCACGCTCAGCCAGCAGCCAGTCTGAGATGTCAATGTTCTGGGATGCCAGCGTGAGAAAGCCAACAAAGGCCACCGCCACCAACAGACCTTCCTTGACCTCGAACTCTCGCCTTGAGTTCCGATCAATCAGAAGATTCTGGACAAAATAGAAAAGGGGCCAAGTCTCGAATATAATGATGACGGTCAGTTCGTGCTGAGACGTGTTGTCCAGAGCGATGTAGAGAAACAGATGGTTGACCGACATGAGTGTGCCGGCGAACACAAGAAGCCATAACAGCCTTTTTGATCTGACCGTGTAAACGGTGGACAGAAGTCGCCTGGCACCTGAATTGAAGACGAGGGCAAGGCCCGAAAAAAGTGCGGCGCCCAGATAGGCAGCCGTCACCAGAGTTATGGGCGAAATGTCGGACAGAAGGGCGTTTGAAAGCGGCGGATTCAGCGCGAAAAGCGCGACCGCAAGCAGCATCAAGATGGCGTTGTTCAATGTGGATCTGTTGGTCATCGTGTTCGCAATCTACTGCCAGCGCTTGTAAGTTTCAGAACAGCACCGATTGCCTGATGCGGCAAGTTGTGGCTCACCAATCGACAGTATTTGGACGGGGGGTCATCGAACCGACCCGCTGGTTGCGAAATGTTAGCGCCTTGGCGGTAGGCCGGACTCGAACTACAGAACCAACCAACGGATAGCCCATGCTGCGCGCGACCTACGACTGGTGCTACAAACAGGCTCAGAGCAAATTTGCCGTGCCGGTTCTCGGCTTTGTCTCGTTTATCGAGAGTTCCGTCTTTCCCATTCCGCCGGATGTGCTTCTCATTCCGATGGTCATCGCCAACCGCGCCAAGTGGTTCTGGTACGGTTTTGTATGCACCGTGGCGTCCGTCGCGGGCGCTCTGGCCGGGTACTTCATAGGGATGTTTCTTTATGAGGCGGTCGCTGAGCCTGTGCTCGCCTTCTATGGCAAGGCGGATCGCTTTGGTCAGATCTCAGAGTGGTACAACACTTATGGCGGCTGGGGCGTGCTGTTCGCCGCCGTCACGCCGTTTCCCTATAAGGTGCTGACCATCTTCTCGGGCGCGACAGGCCTCAACCTCGTGACCTTCGTGGTTGTGAGCATCATCGGCCGTGGGCTGCGATTTTTCCTGATCGCGGCGTTGCTGGCACGGTTTGGCGCACCCATCGAAGCCTTTATCGAGAAACGGCTGGGGCTGCTCTTCACAATCTTTGTGGTGCTGCTCGTCGGGGGCTTCTTGGCCGTCCGATATATGTTCTGATCAGCGGTCTTTGCTTACCTGTTTTTGCCCGGAATCCAGAGGATATCGGCCTTGCCGCCATCATTGACGGTGCGGGCTGCGACGAACAGAAAATCGCTCAGGCGGTTCATATATTTGATGCCCTCGGCGTTCACATGTTCCCCCGGCTTCTCGGCCAGCAGCACCATCAGACGTTCTGCCCGTCGCGCCACGGTTCGGCACAAATGCAGGTGAGCGGCTGCGGGTGATCCACCTGGGAGAATGAAGCTTTTGAGCGGGTCAAGGTCAGCATTGAGGGCGTCAATATCGTCTTCAATGCGCGACACCTGGCTTTCGACGATACGAAGCGGCTCATACTCCAGCGTTTCGCCTTCGCGTTCCGGGGTGGCGAGGTCTGCGCCCAGATCGAAAAGATCGTTCTGGATCCGGCTCAGCATCTTGTCGAGGGCAGGGTTTTCAGTGGCCGTGTGAAGACGGGCCATCCCTATGGTCGCGTTCGCCTCATCTACCGTGCCATAAGCTTCCACTCTGGCATCGTACTTCATGACACGATCACCGGACCCCAGTGCCGTTGTGCCCTTGTCGCCAGTCTTTGTATAAATGCGGTTCAGCGTGACCATAAGTTCGTTCTTGCTCTGATTGTTGGATGGTGGTCGCTAGCGTGCGCCGACGAAATAGACGGCACCCACCATCAGAGCGACGGCGAGGGCCTGCAGGTAGATGCGGGCAAACATCATCTTGTTCTGCGTCTTGGGGTCGCCGCCCTTCATCATGGTGAAAAGGCCGACGAGCAGCACAATCGCCACCAGGATCATGACCGGGATGGACAGATAATAGAGGATGGTGGCGATATCGATTTCCATTGGGAAAGGTCCTGTGGGAAGTCCTGTCTTGCTTTACAGCCGATATAGGCGTGACGCGGCTAGCGGCCAGAGCCTGCGACATAGCTAAATGCCTGTGACGTCAGCAAACGCTGCAAAGCACCCATCAGATAGGTTGGGTATGTGATGAAATAGCGCGGCTTGGGCTTGTCGCTGGTGAGCGCCCAGACCACGCGTTTGTGAACAGCATCTGGTTCTTTCCGGAACCTGCCAATGCCCGCGTCAGATGGTGCGTTCAACTCCTTGAGGCGGGACTCGTAAACCTCCTCGTGCCGCGTGGGCTTGCCTTGCAGCCAACGCTCATAGTGGATCATCGAGTTCTGGCCGATGTCTGAGGTGACGGGCCCGGTTTGCAGCAGCGAGATGTGAACACCCGAGCCCTTCACCTCGTTGCGCATGCTGAGGAAAAGGCCCTCCAGCGCAAACTTGGAAGCGTTGTAGGCCCCGCTCCATCGCATGGGCGAAAAGCCCAACACCGAGGAATGGATGATGATGCGGCCTTCACCCCGCGCCAGCATAGCCGGGAGCAGTCTGTTGGTCAGGTCGAGATAGCCGAACACATTGGCTTCGAACTGTGCCCGAAGGGCATCCACGGGCAGGTCCTCCACCGCGCCAGGCTGGGCGTAGCCGCCATTGTTGAACAGCCCGTACAGTTTGCCGTCGGTGCGAGCCACTACTTCATCTGCGCAGGCTGCAATCGAAGCCGGATCCGCATAGTCGAGGTGAAGCGCTTCGAGGCCGTCAGCCTCGAGTCTTGCGATGTCGTCCGGCGTGCGGGCGGTTGCGATCACGCGCCATCCTTCCGCGGCCAACTGCCGGGCCACATAGGCTCCGATGCCACTGGACGTTCCGGTGACCAGCACCGCACGGCCTCCACCAATCTTGTTGCCCTTCTGATAGCCCATCGCATCACCCCTTGTTTGGCTGCCTGATAGCGGGTTGCGGTTTGCGCGCAAACCATCAAATTCAGCACATGGTTCGAGCAAGCTATGAGATCGTTCGAAGTGCGGTTGTTCGCTTCAACACGTCGGATGATTGGGCGCTGGCCAGTCATGTGGCGCTGTCCGGCCTGTTTGGGCTTTTCCCGTTCATCATTTTCATGACCGTTCTCGCCACCTCCATCGGTCGATGGCTCTATCAGGGGGATGTGAGTTTGGCGGACCAGGCAGTGGTGTTTCTGTTCGACGGTTGGCCATCGGAGGCGTCTGAGCCCATTGCGCGCGAAATTCGAAACGTGCTCGATGTGCCGCGCAAAGGTTTGCTCACCCTTTCGGCTCTGCTCACGCTTCTGCTGGCTTCCAATGTGGTTGAGGCGCTGCGGGTGCCTTTGAACCGTGCCTATGCGTTCGAGGAGAAGCGAACTTTTTTATATCTGCGGGCGCAATCCGTGCTGTTTGTCATCACCGGCGCTCTGGGCATTTTTCTGACGTTGCTTCTTTTGGTTCTGGCACCGGTGGCGCTCAAAATAAGCGCACGGTTTGTGCCCATTCTCGCCCAGACTGTGAATGGATTCGAGATCATCCGGCTGGGTGCGGCGGGGGCTGTGCTTTTGCTCTGTCTTCTGGCGTTCCACCGTTGGTTGCCGGCAGGCCGGAGGCGGTGGCGGACCATTCTGCCCGGGGTACTGGTGACGCTGCTGGGTTTCATCGCCGCGTCTGCGCTGTTTGGGTGGTACCTGGAAAACTTCGCTGTTTATGCCGACACCTATGCCGGGCTGGCTGGTGTGATGATCGGCCTCTTCTACATGTATATCCTCGCTGTGATTTTCATTTTCGGGGCGGAGATCAATGCGGCGGCCATTGCTCGCCGCGATGCCCGAAAATCCGTCGCCGATGGTCCGCGCGGTGAGCCTTCTCTCGCGTCCAGTGCCAGCGAGTAGTGGCTAAAGGCCGACCATCCGTCGAATGTCCTGTGGCTTGAGGCCCGATGCCCGCAGGCTTGTAAGACTGGTGTCGTCGCGGCTTTTGGAGAGTTTACGACCGTCATCGCCCAGGATGAGGTCGTGGTGGTGATAGGTGGGGCAGGGCAGGCCCAGCAACATTTGCAGCACCCGGTGCACGGCAGTGGCGGGTTCGAGATCCTGCCCCCGCACGACATGGGTGATCCCCTGAATGGCATCATCCACCACCACCGAAAGGTGGTAGCTGGTCGGTGTCTCGCGACGGGCGAGGACCACATCCCCCCATTGCTCAGGCCGCTGTGTTTTTTCGGATACCGAACCATCTTCGAGGCTCAGACCCGGCCAGCCGATGGGACTGGTTCCAAGATGTTTAAGCGCCGAATCCATATTCAATCGCCACGCGAAGGGTTCGGCGCTTTCCGCGATGGCGTCTTGCTCGGCTTCGGTTCGGTCACGCTCGGCTGTGGGGTAGAGTGGTGTCCCATCTGGGTCGCGTGGCCAGACTTTACCCTGCGCTTCGGCGGCTTCGATCTGCCGTCTTAGCGCAGCGCGGCTCAGCGTGGCAGGGTAGATCAGACCGGCGTCCCGCAGGGTTTCCAGCGCGTTCGCATAGTCTGCAAAATGCTCGGACTGCCGTCGCACCGGCTCTTCCCATTCGATACCGAGCCAGCGCATGTCCTCGAAGATCGCTTCTTCGTAGGCCGGTGTGCAGCGCACTGTGTCGATATCCTCCAGCCGCAAAAGGAACCGGCCCTCCATGGCCCGGCACATCTCAAAATTGACAAGCGCCGACAGTGCGTGCCCAAGGTGCAGCAGCCCATTGGGGCTGGGCGCAAAGCGAAATACGGGAGGCGTCGCTGTGGCGGGATCGAAGCGATCGAGAGCATCTGTTGCCATGCCGCCGCTTACCAGCGATGGCGCATTGGCGGAAGCGTTGGATGTTCTGGTAGAGCGCGAGCCGAGGTTTGGACCAGTCCGCGAGATGGTGGGGGATGTCCCCCTTCGCCGTGCCCCGGCCGATTTTGAGGGTTTGGCCCACATCATCTGTGGCCAGCAGGTCTCAAAGGCGGCGGCAACGGCGATCTGGACACGCTTCAAGGACCATGTGCCCGTCGTCACAGCCGGCACGATCCACGCTCTTCCAGACGAGCCCTTCATCGAGAGCGGCTTCTCCCGGGGCAAGCAGGCAACCTTGCGTGGGCTTGCGCAGCATATGCTGGACACCGGCATGGATCTGGGTGCGTTGGTTGCCTTGCCTGCAGAGGAGGCCGAGGCACAGCTGACCGCTCTCAAGGGAATCGGGCCCTGGACAGCACAATGCTATCTGCTCTTCTGCGGGGGGCATCCGGATGTGTTTCCCGCTGGCGACATCGCGTTGCAGCAGGCAGCGCTCGAAATCTTCAACATGCGTGGCGGGCGGCCAGACCCGATCAAGATGGCGCGACGCGCCAAGCAATGGCGCCCTGTGAGAGCCGCCGCCGCGCGACTGCTCTGGACCCACTACAATGTCGTGCGCGGCACACCGACGGGCAGCGGCGTAGAGGCGGTTTGACAGCCGTTATCGGGATTTCCTCAAGCCCACATAGTAAGCCCATAGACTCAGGACGACCGCAGCAGAGGATACGATTGTCATCACCGTGCCCGGTACAAAATTCACGAAGCCACCCAGGTCCATGAAAATGAAATAGCCGACATCGGTTACCCAACCCACGATGGCCGTCATGAAAATGGCCATGACTGACTGTTGCCATATGAGGATGCCACCAACGACGGTGAAGGCTCCTATCCAAAGAAGGTTGAAGCCATGCTGGTTCAATACAGCGCCAACAGCAGGGTGAAAGTCGTTGGCTATAAGAGCTGGATCCACGGCGTCAGCGATGCCCGCAACCGCCCCTCCCGCGTCCTGAAAGATGGTCATGACCCCCGCAAACATGTGCACGAGACCCCAGATCACCCAAAGGATTGCTGCCATTTTAAGAAGAAGGGTGTGGTTGCTTGTCATTTGGTGGCCCATTGATCAGTTTTGACTTGGAATTCGGAAGCAATCTATAAGGTAGACTTAGTCCACTAATTAATTTGGTGGATCATGTCAACAATCTGACGCATGGACGATACAGAGCTCGCACTTCTCATCGACCGCTTCATGCGCAGAATTCATTTCGGGCTGCAGTCGAAAGCTCACTCGTTCGACAAAGCGAAAGTTGGGCCTGGCGGTGGCATCATTCTGCTGACGTTGGCCGAGATGGGACGGCCGGGCCTGCATGAACTCACCACGCGTGTGGCGCGGGATAAATCGCAGATGACGCGATCAATTCGAGCTCTCGAGGAGAAGGGACTCGTCGAGCGGTCGGCGTCAGAAGATGATGCACGGGTGACCTTAATCGCTTTGACGGATGCCGGTCATCGTGTTGTGCAAGAACTTCAGGGCGCCGTTGCAGAGACCATCGGCAGCATTCTGGCACCCATCTCCAAGTCAGAAGAAGATGTTCTGAAAAGCCTTCTGAGAAGGGCGCTTTCAGACTGAATCCAGCGCGAGAATCGGCCTTGTGTGTTCCCTGCCAAGATCCTGCGTATTTCGCTCCAGATGTGTTCGAGAGTTCGGTCCTTTGCGGCGCGATGGCACAATCTCGATCACGCCGCGCTTTGGCGATGATCGTCCGTTTTCTTGGATATCTCTTCGATGGCTCTCGTCATGCCGACCGCCGGAACGGGGCGTGAATAGTAATAGCCCTGCACCGAGCCGACGCCCAGAGACTCCACAAAGCTGACTTCGCCAGCCTCTTCAGCGCCTTCGGCGACGATGGTCATGCCAAGGCCTTTGGCCAGGGCCACGATGCCCTTGAGCAGGTTTTCGTCCTGCTTGTTGCCCGGCGCATTGCGCACGAAGGACTGGTCGATCTTCAACTGATCAAAAGGCAGTTTGTTCAGGTAGCCAAGCGATGAATAGCCGGACCCAAAATCGTCGAGGGACAGGATGATCCCAAGGTCTCGTATGTCGTGAAGGATGGCGGCGATATCGCTTCCCTGCGCATCTGCAAACACGCTCTCGGTGACTTCGACGCACAGATAGCGGCCATCAAGCCTGTGCTTGTCGAGGCAGGATTTCAGGTTGGAGACAAAGTCCTGCTGCCAAAGCTGGATAGGTGAGACGTTGACCGCGATGTGGCCGAAGCTGAGGCCATCATCGAGCCATGCCCGGGCCTGGGCACAGGCCTGATCAAGAACGCGCTCGCCAATCTCCACGATCAGCCCACAGCGTTCGGCGATGGTGATGAACTCACTCGGGGCGACCCATCCTTCGGTGGGGTGCTTCCAGCGGGCCAAAGCTTCCAGACCAACCACCTGACCTGATTGGGGTTCGATCTGCGGCTGATAGTGCAGCATCAGATGGTCTTCATCCAGCGCGTAGCGCAGACCGCTTTCTATCAGCATTTCTCGCGCTGTGTTGTCGGTCATGTCTTCGGCGAAGATCACACAGCGCTGCGTGTCCTGCGCGCAGGCGACACGGAGTGCGAGGTCGGCTTTCCGCATGGCGGCTTCCGCGTCCTGCGCATGGTCTGGCAGGAGGCAGATTCCGATGGCCGCATCCAGATGAACCTCGTCGTCCTGTACGGCGACCGGCTTTCCAAGTTCGGTGGCGAGAGCCTTGCCCAATTCCATGACCTCAGCTTCCGAATAGGCGCCTTCCATGATGACTGCGAACTTCTTATCGCCCGTGCGGGCGACGTTGGCATCGCCGCCAAGCGTCATGGCGATGGTCATGCCGGCATGGCGCAGAAGTTCATCTCCCGTGGCGGTTCCGTAAACCGCGCTTACTCGAGCAAAGCGAACCATGTCGATGTGCATCATCATGGATGGCGTGCCCGCGGTGGACTTAGCCAGAGCAGCATCGAGGTCGCGCAGGAAACGAGCGCGATTGCCCTGACCCGTCGCAGGATCCGTGTAGGCAAGATAGGCCAGCTCGTCCTGCAGCCGGGACACGCGGCCCAGGCCTTGGGCGAGCGCTCCAACTTCATCATGACGTTCAATAAATGGCACCTGATCCTGATTCTTGCTGTCGGCCATCTTGTTGGCGAACTGTGCCAGATTGCGCAGCGGCTGCATGGCGCGGGTCATCCAGAAGATGCCAAAGCCGGCGACGAGCAACAGGACGGCAATCGCCGATTTCAACAACACCGTACGCAGGCGATCCCGTGCAACGGTCAGATCGTCCGCCCAACCGACGTCCACCGCCAGTGCGCCTGCAATGGTGCTCCCCGATGAAAGGACAGGCGTCAGGTAGGCAAGCCTCAAGCGACCCATGACCGGCACCTCCCCTGTGAAGGGTTTGGAAGCGGCCAAGGATGCGTAGGCCGGGTGACCTTCGCTGATCGACATGGGCGGGGGCATGGAACCGTCCGGCTTTCGGAAGGTCGTCGCAAACCGATCAAAACCCCGGGTCTCGCCGTTGAACACGAAAAGGTTTGCCGCGCCCTGATTGTTGCCCCCGATCTCCGCCAGCAGGGCGTCGTAAAAGTCGGAATATTGCAGCGCGGCCGCCGTTTCGTCTGTTCTGAGCTTCAGTGCCGCAGGCAGATTGTCGTTTCCGCGGACAACCGAGAACTGGCCACCGGTGGCGTGTTCCATGGTGCTGGCAGCGGCCCGTGCCGCGCGATCAATGCGGATTTTGGCGTTTTCAACGGTCACATCGGAGAGGTGCTTGTACCCGAGTGCAGCCATCACCACGATGCCAATGGTCACCAGCGCAACCACAAGTGCAGTCAGCTTTAAGGGTAGTGAAAATCTCAATTTGCCGAAGCTTGAATAAGTCATCGCGTTCTCGCCCATGAACGGTTCTTTCGCGACATGTTGCCAAGCAAGGATGAATATAGATTTATCGAGTGTTGAGATAAATGTGCGAGAAGTTACCAGATGGTATCTGCTCAACTCTCCAGCACGACGATTGGCTTCGTGGCGGTTCAAATTTGATCAAAGACATACTTGAGTTCCAACCTCGAACACCGGTTGATGTTCTCAGTTCTTGCCGCCGCCGTTCTCCATCCGCGTTCCTTTGCTCCCACATCGCCGCACTTTTGGCCTTCGCACTTGTGCACAGGGAAAAATCGGCCAAATTTCACAGGGGTGACATATGTCCATAGGATCAGGGTCACCATGCGGCCCATCGATGGGCCGTTTGATTCGCCGGATTGATACGCGCGAAACGGCCTCTCGGCTCCCCGCGCGGAGGAGTGACCGTGACGATCAATGTGAAGCCAGAGGATCTCGAAGGAAGCGATCCATCTGATGTTTTCAGGCCGGAGGCTCACCCTGCGCTGGTGCTGAACGCGGACTATCGGCCGCTCAGCTATTACCCCCTGTCGCTTTGGAACTGGCAGGACGCGGTGAAAGCCGTGTTCCTGGATCGGGTCAACATTGTTGCCGAATATGAAGGCGAGGTCACATCGCCTTCTTTCTCCATGCGGCTGCCATCGGTGGTGTCGCTCAAGAGCTATGTGCAGCCATCGCGCAAACCGGCTTTCACCCGGTTTAACGTGTTCCTGCGGGACAAATTCGAGTGCCAATATTGCGGGTCAACTGAAGATCTGACCTTCGACCATGTGGTCCCGAGGCGCCTCGGTGGTCAGACCACTTGGGAGAATGTGTGCGCCGCGTGCTCCCCCTGCAACCTCAGGAAGGGCGGCAAGTCATGCAAGGATGCTGACATGTTCCCCCAGCAAAAGCCCTATGTGCCGACGGTCTACGATTTGCACAATAATGGCCGAAAATTTCCACCCAACCATCTGCACGAAAGCTGGATGGATTATCTCTACTGGGACGCGCCGCTGGAGGCTTAGCCCTTACTCGGCTGGCTCGAGCAGCGGGTTGCCGCGCTCTTCGGCTGCGGCTTGGAACGCGGGAGCTCCGGTTTCCTTCTGCAGGTGATTGAAGAACACTTCAGCTGCCATGGTGAGATAGGAGATCAGCAGCACGCCCACATAGGTGGTGTGCTCCCAAAGTTCCACGCGATCACCGACCACCACATCGAAGATGGCGAAGCCGAGGAAGCAGATGACCGACATGGCCACTGCCAGGTCAGCCCAGCGCACTGCGCCCGGCGTTTGTCGTACGAGTTCCCGAAGGGCGTAAAGGAAGAGGCCTGCCAGGGCGATTTCCACGATCCCCGCAAAGAGGAGCGTGGGCACGATCGCGCCTTCCGGGAATGCCAGCCGGTCAAAATACATTCCGAACTTCTCCACCCGGTCATTGCCGTACCAGGTCATCACGCCGAGGCTCTTGCGGGCCAGAAATTTGTCCAGGCCATTGAGCAGCCAGAACGCCATCCAGTAGGTGCAGATGGCCAGCGTGACGGGGCGGCGGGCGAAAACGGTCATGAAGTTCTGAAGCATGGCTCGGCTCGATGGTTTTAAGACTGTTCACGCCAGCGTGAACGGCAACTCTTGCCAAGGGCTGAACAGAGGGTGCAAGGCTGTGAGCATGGTTTCCAAGAGGTGAGCGGGTGGCCGAAAATACAAGCGTCGGCGCGGGCAAGGGGATGACGATTGCGGTCCTGTCGATGGCGAACTTCGTCATCGGTATCGGCGCGTTTGTCGTCATTGGTATGCTGGTGCCGTTGGGCGATGCCTTCGGTACTGAACCGGGCACAACCGGCTGGGTGTTGACGGCTTACGCCATCGCCTATGCGATCCTGTCACCCATTCTGGTATCGGCGTCCGGGGCGATGGGTCGGCGGCGTGTTCTGGCTTTCGCTGTGACGCTTTTTGGCGCGGCCTGCCTGATCTGCGCCTTGGCCAACTCCTTCACGGTTCTTTTGGCCGGACGTGTCCTGGCCGCTGCCGCTGCGGGCATGGTTACACCGGTGGCTGCCGCCGTTGCTGCTGGGCTCAGTCCGCCCGAGGATCGGGCCAACGCCATTGCCAAAGTTTTCATCGGGATGACGCTCGCGCAGGTTTTTGGCCTGCCGCTCGGCAGTCTGCTCGCCTATGAGATAGGCTGGCAGAGCGCATTCCTCTTGGTGACCGCCCTCTCGGTGCCGGTGGCCATCGCCATCTGGCGCGTCGTGCCGGCCGGGCTTGCCTTTCAAGCGGTGGGGCTTGGCGATCTGAAGAAGACGCTCGCTCGTGGGTCCGTGATGCTGGCGGTAGGGTTCACGGCCACCTATCTGGCCGCGATCTACGTCGTCTATACCTATTTCGCGCCGATCCTTACATCGGGCATTGGTTTTGGCCCTGCTGAGATTTCCTTTGCACTGCTCGCCTTTGGGCTGGGCGCGGTGGTGGGAAACATTGCCGGTGGTCGGCTGGCCTCCCGCTTTGGATCTGTGCCCACACTTCTGGTTCTGGCGGCCGCTCAGGTCGGCTGGCTGGCGGTGTTCTCGTTTCTGCCCACATCCACCTTCGGCACGATTGTCTTCATCTTCGCATGGTCGACCATGGGCTGGTCGTTTGTGGCTGGCCAGCAGGCACGCCTCATCACACTGCTACCCGAGGCGCCGAGCGTCGTTCTGGCGTTGAATGCCGCTGCGATTTACGTTGGCACCGCTGCCGGAGCCTTTGCGGGCAGTCTGGTGATCGCCGGATATGGCCTAGGCTCCCTGGGCATTGCCGCATCGCTGTTGGCCTTGGTGGCCCTTGGCAACCTGATTGCGTCTGCACTCATCAGCGGTGACATGCCGCGCGGTGGAAAGCTGGCCTAACCGGTGGAGTTCACGCCTCTCCTCATCGCCGCCATTGGTGTCGTCT
This sequence comes from Pseudomonadota bacterium, assembly GCA_039816825.1. GTDB lineage: Bacteria > Pseudomonadota > Alphaproteobacteria > Rhizobiales > Rhizobiaceae > JBCBXA01. Next base: position 16,976 of record JBCBXA010000006.1, read on the forward strand.
TTCTTCTGGCCGGAACCATCAAGGGCACGGTCGGCATTGGCCTGCCGGCGGCTTCGGTTGGCATGATGGCGCTGTTTCTTCCGCCGAAGGTAGCCATCACGCTGGTGGTGGTGCCCATCGTCATCGTCAACGTCTGGCAGTATTGGACGGCGGGGGATCGCATTGGTGCTCTGCGGCGCTATTGGCTCTTTATCGCGGCCATGTTGCCCACCTTGTTTGTGATGACCTTCGTCACAGCCCAGGTGGATGGGCGCACGATTGCGCTTGTGCTGGGGCTGGTCGTCGTGGCGTTTGCCGCGACCAATCTGTTCTTTTCACCGCCCGCCCTGCCCATGCGTTTCGACAGGCCAGCGCAAGTGCTGGGCGGGTTTGGGGCAGGGGTGTTTGGTGGGCTCACGTCTGTCTGGGCACCGCCAATCATGATCTACATGCTCGCGCGGCGTGTGGAGAAGGATGAGTTCGTCCGCGGCTGCGGCGTAGTTTTTGCCGCTGGCAGCGTGCCTTTGTTTCTCGGCTTCGTCTGGAATGGTCTGCTGCAGGGGAGTACAGCACTTGTGTCTACGGCGATGGTCGTGCCTGCGCTTGTGGGCTTTGCGGTTGGCGCGCGTCTGCGCCAGCACATCGACAGCGACCGGTTCCGAACCATAGTTCTGGTCCTGTTTCTGCTGATCGGTGTCAATCTCCTGCGACGCGCGCTCTTCTGACCAAGCCCCAAGTTCTAAAGTGCAAAGGGTTTGCGCAGTTGCACTGATTGCGCCGGTGGGAGGCCTTGCCTAAAACGCTCTCAACTGACGCCCCGGCCTGCTCACAAGCGGCCTGACCGAAACGGACTGTCCATGGCCTTCAAAAAGCTCCTCGTCGCAAACCGCTCCGAAATTGCCATCCGCATCTTCCGCGCTGCTAACGAACTGGGTCTCAAAACTGTGGCCGTCTGGGCGGAAGAGGACAAGCTGGCGCTGCACCGGTTCAAGGCTGACGAGGCCTATCAGATCGGTCGGGGCCCGCATCTTGAGAAAGACCTCGGTCCGATTGAGAGCTACCTCTCAATCGATGAGATCATCCGCGTAGCCAAGCTGTCCGGTGCTGATGCCATCCACCCCGGCTACGGTCTTCTGTCGGAGAGCCCTGAATTCGTGGATGCGTGCGATGAGGCGGGAACCACCTTCATCGGGCCAACAGCCAAAACCATGCGGCGGCTGGGCAACAAGGTGCAGGCAAGGGAACTGGCTCTTAAGATTGACGTGCCGGTGGTTCCCGCAACGGATCCGCTGCCCGACGATCTTGAGGAAGTGAAAAAGTTGGCTGAGAAAGTTGGCTATCCGCTCATGCTCAAAGCGAGCTGGGGCGGCGGCGGTCGCGGGATGCGTGTCATCCGCACGCCCGAAGATATCGAGACGGAAGTTGTGGAAGGCCGCCGTGAGGCTGCGGCTGCCTTCGGCAAGGATGAGGTCTATCTCGAAAAGCTGGTCGAGCGCGCCCGGCACGTCGAAGCGCAAGTGCTGGGGGACACGCATGGCAATGTGGTGCATCTGTTTGAGCGCGATTGCTCTGTGCAGCGCCGCAACCAGAAGGTCGTCGAGCGAGCGCCCGCGCCATACCTCACCGATGAACAACGCGAAGAGCTTTGCGGCTACGCCATCAAGCTGGCCAAGGCGACTGATTATGTGGGCGCCGGCACCGTTGAGTTTCTGCAGAATGTCGACACCGGCGATTTCTACTTCATCGAGGTGAACCCGCGCATTCAGGTGGAGCACACTGTCACCGAAGAAGTGACGGGGATCGACATCGTCAAGGCACAGATCCACATTCTCGAGGGGGAGGCCATTGGTGACGCGAAGTCGGGTGTGCCCGCCCAGGAGGACATCCACCTCAACGGTCACGCTTTGCAGTGCCGCGTCACAACGGAAGACCCTGAGCAGAACTTCATCCCCGATTATGGGCGCATCACCGCCTATCGTGGAGCGACTGGTTTCGGCATCCGGCTGGATGGCGGCACGGCCTATTCGGGTGCTGTGATCACCCGGTTCTACGATCCGCTTTTGGAGAAGGTGACGGCCTGGGCGCCTACGCCTCAGGAGGCCATTCGGCGTATGGACCGCGCCCTGCGCGAATACCGTATTCGCGGTGTCGCCACGAATTTGACGTTCCTTGAAGCGATCATCAACCACGGCAAGTTTGCCGACAACACTTATACGACGAAATTCATCGACAACACGCCGGAGCTGTTTGAGAGCGTGAAGCGCTCGGATCGGGCGACGAAGCTTCTGAACTACATCGCCGACGTCACCGTCAACGGTCATCCTGAGACCAAGAATCGGCCACGCCCTGCCGCCGATGCGCCGGAGCCCGTGCTGCCGTTCTTCGGTGGCGAGATACCCGATGGCACCAAGCAGCGCCTCGACCGTGATGGGCCTGAAAAGTTCGCCGAATGGATGAAGAACGAGACCCGCGCGCTGGTGACCGATACCAGCATGCGCGATGGCCATCAGAGCCTGCTCGCCACGCGGATGCGCAGTCACGACATCACGCGCGTGGCTGGGTCCTACGCCCGCGCGTTGCCAACGCTTCTGTCGCTCGAGTGCTGGGGTGGAGCGACGTTTGATGTGGCCATGCGCTTCCTGACGGAAGACCCTTGGGAGCGGTTGGCCGACATTCGCGAAGGCGCGCCCAACATCCTGTTGCAGATGCTCCTGCGCGGTTCCAATGGCGTTGGCTACACCAACTATCCCGACAATGTGGTGCGCCACTTTGTGGAGCAGGCAGCCAGCGGCGGTATTGACCTCTTCCGCGTTTTCGACTGCCTGAACTGGGTGCCGAACATGCGCGTTTCCATGGATGCGGTGCGAGAAGCGGGCAAACTCTGCGAAGCCACGATTTGCTACACGGGCGACCTGCTCGACCCCAACCGGTCGAAATACGATCTCAAATATTACGTCGATCTGGCCCACGAGCTTGAGAAGGCGGGAGCTCACATCATCGCTGTAAAGGACATGGCGGGCCTTCTGAAGCCTGACGCCGCGCGGCAACTCTTCAAAACGCTGCGCGACGAAACGAGCCTGCCACTGCATTTCCACACGCATGATACGTCCGGTATTTCGGCGGCCACGGTTCTGGCCGCCGTCGAAAGCGGTGCCGACGCAGTGGACGCCGCCATGGACGCGCTTTCCGGCAACACGGCCCAGCCTTGCCTTGGCTCTATCGTGGAGGCGCTCAAGCACTCTGATCGTGACACCGGCCTCGACACCGATGCCATCCGGCGCATCAGTTTCTATTGGGAGGCCGTGCGCGCCCAATATGCGGCGTTTGAGAACATCTCTCAGGCCCCGGCATCAGAGGTCTATCTCCACGAGATGCCCGGTGGTCAGTTCACTAACCTCAAAGAGCAGGCGCGTAGCCTGGGCCTTGAGAGCCGCTGGCACGAGGTGGCTCAGGCCTATGCCGACGCGAATGACCTACTCGGCGATATCGTCAAGGTGACGCCGTCCTCCAAAGTGGTGGGGGACCTGGCGCTTATGATGGTCAGCCAGGATTTGACGCCTGCCGATGTGGCCGATCCCAACGTGGACATGGCCTTCCCCGACAGCGTGATCTCCATGCTGCGCGGCGACCTTGGCCAGCCTCATGGCGGGTGGCCAAAGGAGCTGCAGAAGAAAGCCCTGAAGGGTGAAGAGCCGATCACGGAAGTGCCGGGTTCACTGCTTCCGCCTGCTGATCTGGCGGCTGAGAAAAGCGCCTTGGCTGAAGCCATTGGGCGCGATGTGACCGAGTACGACCTTGCGGCCTATATGATGTATCCGAAGGTGTTCAGCGATTTCGCCGCAACCCAGGAGATGTACGGACCAACCTCGGTTCTGCCGACGCCGACTTACTTCTACGGCATGGAGCCGGGTGACGAAATTCTCGTCGATCTGGAGAAGGGCAAGACCATGGTCATCCGCTGCCTCGCTGTGGGAGAAGCGGATGAAACCGGCATGAAGACGGTGTTCTTTGAGCTCAACGGCCAACCGCGCCGTGCGCGGGTGCCGGATCGTGCCCACGGTGCATCGGGATCCGTCGCTCGTCCGAAGGCCGAAGCCGGGAACGACAATCACGTCGGCGCGCCCATGCCCGGTGTCATCAGTCAGGTGCTGGTGAAGGCCGGCGAAGACGTCGCTGCCGGTGACGTGCTTGTGTCTATTGAAGCCATGAAGATGGAGACGGCGATCCATGCCGACCGCGCCGGCAAGCTGGCCGCAGTTCACGTCAAGGCAGGCGACCAGATCGACGCCAAAGACCTTTTGGTTGAGTTGGAAGGAGGTTGAAATTTGGATGTCAAGTATCAGAATTTCATCAAAAATCGCACTGAAGCAATCGAAAATAAGAAAGCGAATCTTTCAGCATTTGATCGTACGCTGATAACCGTCTCGTCCAGCTCAATTGCCGCCAGTGGCTACTTCGCACTACAAATTGGTGCGCTGGGGAAATCTCTAAATTCCATATCCCTGCTAGGAATAGGTTGGGTGTTTTTTGCTTCTTGCGTACTCCTGAATTTGATCTCCTACCTTTCCGCCGCCACCGAGGCCGACCGGACAGTGGAAGTACTCGACAATCGGTATGAGGATGAGCACAGCACCCCGTTCCAAAAAAGCGTGAACAAAACCGATGCACTAAACTACTGTGCGCTGCTCTCATTTGTTATTGGTGTATTGCTTAGAGGGACATTTGTTATTCAAAATCTGGGGAATTTGAATGGTTGATCGAGATCGTGATGACAAGCAGCGTGATAGTAACAAGCCGCTTTACGAGGACGACAGATATGGCGGCTCAGATGACCGCAAAATTCAGCGAGGCGTGTCTGAATCGAAGCCGGCTCCGGATCCAAAGCCTCCGAAGAAATAGATAGTACTGGCTGCTCAAAATCGTTCCATGCCAGCACTCATCATCGTCGACACCAAGGTCCACGACCCGGAGGCATACGAAGAGTATAAAGCGCTCGCCAAGCCGTTGGCCGAAAAGCACGGCGCTCGCTACCTGCATCGGGGCGGCCGCATGGTGGTGGACCGCACCGATCTGTGGGAACCGACACGCATGGTGGTGATCGAGTTCTCGTCGGTGGAAGCCGCCCAAGCCTTTATGGACGACCCGGAATACGCACCGGTCAAAGCGCTCCGCCACAAATATGCTGACAGCACGCTGGTGATTGTCGAAACGGATTGACGAAACCAGCGCTTCGGCTCACCGGTAAATCATGACCGATGTGCGCCTTTCCGGCCCCAGGGCCGCCGACCATCAAGAGATACGCCGCGCGCGTATTGCCGTCAGCGCCGTCTTCTTCCTGCTGGGTGCGGAGATGGCTGTTTGGGCCGTCATGGTGCCGCTGATACGCCTGAAGTTTGGCTGGGATGAAGCGGAGCTCTCACGCCTTCTGCTGGCCTTCGGGGCTGGCGCTATTCTGGCCGTGCCGACGGCCAGCTATATCCTGAAGCGGCGCCGTCATGGGCAGGTGACTCGCATGTTCGGTTACATGTCACTGCCGCTCATCGGGTTTGTGGGCATCGTGTCGAACGTGCCCGCCCTGTTTGTGCTGGTGTTTGCCCAGGGCTGCCTTTTGGCCGTCACAGATATTGCGATGAATGCCAATGCTGTGGAGCTTGAGGATGAGGCGGGGCGGCCCATCGTTTCGTCTTTCCATGCGTGGTTTTCGCTCGGTGGTTTTCTGGGTGTTTTGTTCGGGCCGATGGCCGCCTTCTTTGGCCTTGCCCAAATGGGTGCCCTGTCCGCAGCGGGCTTGGTGCTGGCTTTTACGATTTTGCAGACGCACCTCCTCAACCGGCCCGTGAAAACCGTGGAAGCTGCCCCCTCCCGCGGCGCGGGCTGGTGGCGCAACATCAAGTGGATCATCCTTGTGCTCGCCCTGGCCAATCTCACCGCCTACGCGCTCGAAGGCACCGTGGTGGATTGGTCCGGCGTTTACATCGAGAAGGTGCTGGGTGCTGAGCCCGCCCAATATGGATTGGGCTTCGCCGTATTCTCCGTTGCCATGGCTGTGATGCGGTTTTCTGGGGATGCGCTGCGCGCCCGGTTTGGGGCGCGACGGCTTCTGGCGTTCAGCTGCATTGTGTCGGCGATTGCCTATGCATGGGTTGCCTCTGTTCCGACGGTCTGGGCAGCGCTGCCGGCTTATGCGCTGCTTGGCGTCGGTCTTGCCAATCTTGTGCCGATTCTGTTCGTGGCCGCCGCCCGCGTGCCGGGCGTGACGGCCGGGTCCGGTATCGCTCTGGTGGCAGGTCTTGGATATGTGGGTTTCCTGACGTTTCCACCGGTCGTAGGTTTCCTGGCCACCTTCTATGGGCTCGACACCGTTTTCCTTGGCCTGGCGGTGATTGCCGCGCTGACAACATTCATCGCTGTCGCCATGCCGGGCAGGCCAACTGAGAAGGTGTCGGAGCAAGGGCCTTGAAAGGGCCGGAATTGAGAGATCACCATGGCTCATGCTGAGCCGTATACGTCACACCGCTTCTGCGCTCGCGATCTTGATCTCATCCCTGCTCTTGGCCCTGGCGGCGCAGGCAGAGGGGCGTGACGTGTCCAGTCTGAAGGCCATGGAAGATGAAGCGCTAATCGTGGAGCTTTGGCAGTCCGGCGGCGAGTTGAGCGACGTCTTCGCTGCCAGCTTTTTGCAGGCCGTCACGCCGCAGCAAATCAAGGCGATCATGGCGCCGATGCTTGCGGATCTCGGTGCGGCCCAGACCGTTCTCCGCCTATCGGATGGCGAGTTTGAACTGCGCACGGCGACCCATCGCGTGCCGGTTTTTCTAAGCCGGAACGGCGATGGGCTGATTGAAGGCCTGCTCATCAGGCCCGCTCGCAAACTGGAGGTTGACCAGGCTTCCACCCTCCAGGCCTTCATGCAGATGGGGTCTCGCATATCCCTTTTGGCGACGACTGATGGTCAAACGGTTGCGGAGATCAACCCGGATGAGAAGCTGGCTGTCGGTTCGGCCTTCAAGCTGGCCGTGCTGGTGGAGCTTCACGATCGGATCGAGACGGGGGAGTTTGACTGGGCGCAGGTCGTCGAGCTTGAGCAGAAGCACCGGTCCCTGCCCAGTGGCATCATGCAGGACTGGCCGGCCGGCACTCCGGTGACGCTTCAAACCGCGGCACAGATGATGATCGCCATCTCAGACAATACCGCCACAGATCTGCTGATCGACGTTCTGGGTCGCGATGCGCTGGAACGCAGAACAGGCAATGTTCCTCTCATCACCACCCGTGAGCTGTTTCACATCAGGGCAGATGCCGATCTGTCCAATCGCTATCTTCAGGCCGATGATTTGGAGCGGAAACGCGCTCTACTGGCGACGCTCACTGAAAAGCGGAATCCCGGCGTCACGGACATTGAGCCGTTTTCCCTCGATCATCCGGCGGAATGGTATTTCTCCGCGTCGGAATTGTGCGGGATCCTGAAAGATGTGGCGGACCTGCCGGTCATGACAGCTGAAGCTGGACCTCTTTCCCGATCCGAATGGCAGCGCATCGCATTCAAGGGGGGAAGTGAGGGAGGCGTGCTGAACATGACTGCACAGTTCTCGGGAGAGGACGGCCGGACCCACTGCCTTGCTGTGACCGTCAACAGCGAACGGCCCATCGACGCCAACCGTTTCACCAGCGCTTTTGTGGATTTTGCAGGAACCCTCGGCGCGCTTTAGGTTCCTGACCCTAGCCGGTTGCCGCTAGTGCGATGCGCTGAGGCCCTTTGGCCGGGAGACGGATGATCTCCCCTCGCACCTCCATCTCCAGCTTCACGGTCACGACGTGCCAGCCGAGCTTGCCTAGCCTCTACGCTTCGTCGGTGCTGAGGCGCTCGCCGACCATGAGTGTCAGTTCACTCCACTTCATCCCATCTGCTCCGGCCTCGCCCAGGATGTTGCTGATGTGACCTGAGACCAGATCGTACTTCCAGGTCGGAACGTTGGAGACGCCGGTGCGACCTTCCGCTGGCGTCCTGCATACCGTGCGCGGTTCATCTCTCTTTGCAGCCATCAAAAAGCCTCCCCTCCTCGGTGAGAAAGGGAGGCTAGCATTGGAGGTCGTGACAGTGAAATCGCTATCGAATGATCACCGGCGTCAGCAGGTCGCCCCATGCGCCATCACCGCCGTGATGGCGCGCGGATCGCATGAGTTCCACTGAAATTCCGGCCTCAACGGCCTTCATGACGGAGGCGTTCAGGCGGTGCAGATCATTGGCCAGGCTGCGAACGGCGGTCTGCTGATCGTCGGTCATGGCCGCAGACTGTGCCGCTGCCCGGTCCTTCACCGAGCGGGAGCCCTGGATGGCGGGGTCGTCCTGAGAAGCTGGGGCGGGAATGGGATGAACGCTCATAATGGTCTCCGTTGTGATCTGTGCGGACTTGTTGGCTTTGTAAAGTCCAGTGAAAAGCACCCTTTCAACGCGCCCTGTGACGTCGAATGCCGTTCGCCTTGACCGCAAGATGACACGCAGAACTTGAAAAGCCGAGCAATCTTGTAAAAAATCAGCGACAAATCGTGGTTTTTGTGACAAATTCATTTTGTGTATTTGTCAGGATTGTAAATGTCTGAGCCCAAACTCTTTGCCGGTCCACGCCTGCGCCGCATCCGTATGCGGCTGGGACACACGCAAACGGCCATGGCCGGAACCCTCGATATTTCGCCAAGCTATCTCAATCTGCTGGAGCGCAACCAGCGGCCGGTGACAGCGCAGCTTCTGATCAAGCTGGCCGAAGTTCACGAGGTCGATCCACGCGAGGTGAAAGGCGAGGGCGAGGGCCTGTCCATCGCCCAGTTGCGGGAGGTCTTTACCGAGCCACTTCTCGCCGACGAGATGCCTGCGGACGATGAGTTGATGGAGTTGCGCGAGGCGACGCCAAACGTGGCAAGCGGTATTCTGCGCATGCATGCGGCGTGGAAGGACAGCAGGGCCCAACTGTCCAAGCTCACCGACTTTCTTGCGGCGGATGACCGGGGTGAGATCGGCGCGGCGCGCATGTTGCCAAAAGACGCAGTGCGCCACGCCTTTACGTCTAGGCCATGGTATTTTCCAGAACTGGAGGCTCTTGCGGACCGGCTGCGGGCTGATCATGGTCTTGATGGCATGGCCGGTGGCGAGCGGATCACAGCATTCGTCGAGGAGAGGCTCAAGGATGATTTCGGGCTGCGTGTGCAGGCACTGCCGGCCGAGGCCATGGTGGGCCAGCGGCGCCGTCTGGACCGTCACTCCGGCCGCATCTTCGTGTCTGCTGCCATGCCCAGTCAGGCGCGACACATCGAGATCGTGGCTGCGTGGCTGCAACTGTCGCAGATTACGCGGCTGAGTGAGGCAGTTGACGTTCTGGGCCTCGAGGGAGAAGAGGCGCGCCGTCTGGCTGCATCCGAGCTGCAATTCTATCTCGCACTGGCGATTCTTTTGCCCATGAGCGCGGTGTCTGATGCGCGCGCCAAGGGAATGGCGGACATATTCACGCTTGCCGGTCGCTATGGTGTGGCGCCCTTCTCAGCCGGGTTGCGGCGCATCGCTCATGAAGGTGGGCAGGCCGGAGCGGGTGGCGCATTGGGGCGCTCCAAGCCGGGCTCCTCGAGCTTTACATTTTGTGTGACAGAGGCTGGCCGTTTTGCCATGCGCCGTGGGGCCAGTCCCTTCCCCATGGCCGAGCTGGATCGCGACATGGCCATGCGTCTGGCTATCCGCGCGTTTGGCCACGGCGCCCCGCAGCGCATTGATGACACGCTGCTCAAGGAGCAGGACCGGTCCGGCGAAGACCACGCTATCCGGACCACCCGGCTGTTTGTGCAGCAGGTGCAGCGCCCTGGTGATGGCGGTTTGGGGGCGGAACGCATTGCGTGCTTCTTCTGCGAAGCGCGCGAAACTGCAAGCTAGCTGCGGCCCCATTTGCGTGGGATCGGCGGCACCACGACCCGTCGCTTTCCGGTCGGCTGCTTGGACAGCACAACGGCATCCGGTTTCTCAATGCGTCGATCCAGAACGGTCTGGTCGCGGCGCTTGAAAATGAAGATCAGAGCCGCCCCGGCCAGCAATCCGCCGATATGACTTGCAAAGCTGACATTGCCGTCTGGCATCGTGACAAGCTGGAAGACCTGAAATCCGATCCAGAAACCCAGCAGGAGCCACGCGGGCAGCATGACCGGGAAGCGCATGAGCACCAGCACCCAGACCCAAACCTTCGGGTGCAAAATCAGGTAGGCGGACACCAGGCCCGACACGGCGGCAGATGCGCCGATCAGTGGCACAGGCGACGTCGTATCGAGCAAGCCGTGGGCCAACGCGCCTGCGACCGCGCAGAGCACGTAGAAGATCAGAAATCTGACATGGCCCATGGCATCTTCGACATTGTCTCCGAACACCCAGAGGAACGCCATGTTGCCCGCAAGATGCCAGAAACTGCCATGCAGAAAAGCGTAAGTCACGAGGCTTGCCCATTCCGGCACCCAGAGCCAGGGAACCGAGTTTGGTACGCCGTCGAACAACACCACCGGAGTGAAGCCCAGCGACGCGTAAGGCGTCAGGCTCGAATTCTCCACCAGCTCGGCGCCAGCTGTGAGCATCCAGATCACGACGTTTGCAACGATGAGTGTGAGCGTCACCCATTGCAGGCGAATGTTCTTGAGTTTGTTGGCGTCGTGGAGCGGGATGAACATGACGGTTCCTAGATCGCGCCCCATCCGCCATCAACGGCGAAGGCGTGGCCGGTGATACTCTTGGCTATGTCGGTCGAAATGTAGAGGATTGCAGCGGCGATCTCTTCCATCTCGATGAACCTCTTGGTGGGTTGTTTGACCAGCAACACGTCGCGGATCACCTGTTCGCGCTCCAGGCCGGTCTGGGCCATCTGATCAGGGATCTGACCTTCAATAATGGGTGTGAATACGTAGCCGGGGCACACGGCGTTGCATGTAATGCCAGTCTCCGCCACTTCCAGCGCGATGGTTTTGGACAGGCCGATAACGCCGTGCTTGGCGGCGATGTAGGCTGACTTGTTGGCCGAGGCGTGGAGGCCATGGGCCGAAGCCACATTGATGATGCGGCCCCAACCGGCCTGCCGCATGGCTGGGAGCGCTGCCCGCGCCGTTGCAAACTGAGAAGACAGATTGATCTCTGTCACCCGGTCCCAGGCGTCATCGCTGAAAGTGTCTACGGGCGATATGTGCTGAATGCCCGCATTGTTGACGAGCACATCGAGACCACCAAGCTCCTGCTGGCAGCGGGTGACCAGAGAATTGGCCTCCTCCCGCTTGCTCAGATCGGCTGGAATGTAGCGGCAGGTCTGGCCGGTTTCTTCGGCCAGATCGTGGGCGAGAACATGGTCAGCTTCCTCGTTCGAAAAGGAGTTGAGCGCCACCGATGCGCCAGCCCTCGCAAAGGCGCGTGCGGTTTCAAGGCCGATGCCGGAGTTTGAACCGGTGACCAGCACCCGCTTGCCCGAGAAGTTGAATTGAATATCTGTCGCCATCTTCTGGATTTGCCATGAAGCGGTTGGCTTGCAAAGCGCCAATAAAGGTGTCGCGGAGTTGAGCCATAAAGCCTATATGTGGCCCGTAGCAGAGGACGCGAATATGCTCGACAAGCCGGACAGCCCTTCCATTGCCCAATCCACCGACGTCCGGGCTGGGCCAGAAGGGCGTCGACATGGCGTTAAAGTTCGTGTGGGTGCCGTGGATGTTGGTGGCGGCAAGCCCATTGTCGTCCAGTCCATGACGAACACCGACACCGCCGATATCGCCAAGACGGTGGATCAGGTGGAGGCGCTGGCCAAGGCGGGTTCAGAGCTGGTTCGCATCACCGTGGACCGGGATGAAAGCGCCGCCGCCGTTCCCCACATTCGTGAGAAGCTTGAGGCACGGGGCGTATTTGTCCCCTTGATCGGCGACTTTCACTACATTGGCCACAAGCTGTTGGCAGACCACCCGGCCATGGCCGAGGCTCTGCACAAGTACCGGATCAATCCGGGCAATGTAGGCTATAAGAAGAAGCGGGACACACAGTTCGCGCAGATCATCGACATTGCTCAGGAGCACAACAAGGCAGTCCGAATCGGCGTGAATTGGGGCTCGCTTGATCAGGAACTCCTGACCCGGCTGATGGACGAGAACAATGAGCTCGCCGAACCAAAGGATGCCGGCGCTGTGATGCGCGAGGCCATCGTTCAGTCGGCTCTGCTCTCGGCCGCCGAGGCCGAGCGTCTTGGGATGAGCCGGGAAAAGATCATTCTGTCGGCCAAGGTGTCGGACGTGCAGAGCCTGATTGCGGTCTATCGTGATCTGGCCCGCCGGACGGATCACGCGCTTCATCTCGGTCTTACCGAGGCCGGCATGGGCTCCAAGGGCATTGTGTCATCTTCTGCCGCGCTGGGTATTTTGCTGCAGGAAGGGATTGGCGACACGATCCGCATCTCGCTCACTCCGGAGCCCGGCGGAGACCGGACCAAGGAAGTGGAAGTCGCGCAGGAATTGCTGCAGGTGATGGGCTTCCGGCAGTTCCTGCCGGTGGTGGCAGCCTGTCCGGGATGCGGCCGCACGACTTCGACCGTTTTTCAGGAACTGGCTCAGAAGATCGAGGGTCAACTGAAGGCCAACATGCCTGTCTGGCGGGAAAAGTATCCTGGTGTCGAAAGCCTCAACGTGGCCGTCATGGGCTGCATTGTGAACGGACCGGGTGAGAGCAAACATGCCGACATCGGCATCTCGCTACCCGGCACGGGAGAAACTCCCGCGGCCCCCGTCTTCATTGATGGTGAGAAGGCCCTAACGCTTCGGGGCCCCCGTATCGCCGAGGAGTTCGAAGATTTGCTACAGGGCTACATTGAGAAGCGCTTTGGGGCGCGGACAGTCGCCTAGCCCATCGCTGTCCGATTACGGCGTGACAAGCGCCGCGGCCTGACAGGCCGCATCACTTTCTACCGGGGGCCGGTGTAAAGAACCTGGTAGCCCTGATCTTCTTCACCAAAGCGGAAGTCCCGGCGCAGATCGATGAACTGAGCTGGAACGTCGCGCGCCGCCTGACCGCGGAACTTGATCCGAAGCGTGAAGGGATCGACCACATATTGGACAAAGCCCAGGTCACGTCCGTCGCGGTCGATGACCCGCGTTCCCGGCAGGTTCCGCGCCTCCGTCGTGAAAGCCGCTGGAACAACGTCTACAGCGCGAGGGAACTCTTCAAGGGGTGATGTCAGCGAGATGGGCTTCCAGCTTGTGGCCTGTGCCGATGTGGCGGCTGCTAGAAGGGTCGTCAGGGAGACGGAGAGGGTTATGAGGGTTTTCATGTCGGCAACTCGTTTCGTGTTTGCTTTGTCACCAATATAATGCGCCAAACTCGGTTTGTAGCCTCACGAAAGCTAATGATTTCGTGAGGCTACATAAAGGGCAGTTCTGCGCAGCAGGGCGGCTTTCGGCCCAAATGCCCCCAGACAGTCCATGGCCTGCTCCACAAGTCGGCTCAGCTCGACGCGGGCTGCAGCCTCGCCCAACAGGTCCACCAGGGTGCCCTTGCCAGCGGCGGCATCCTTGCCGGTTGCCTTGCCCATGGTGGCGCTATCGGCGGTGAGGTCCAGAAGGTCGTCGGCAAGCTGAAACGCTGCGCCAAGCAGTTCACCGAACCGCCGCATGGCAGCTTGATCAGCGGCTTCTGCTCCGCCGAACAGCGCGCCGCCTTCGCAGGCAAACCGTAGAAGCGCTCCTGTTTTCATGGCCTGGAGCTGCCTTACCTCTTCTTCATCAGGCGTCCGGGTTTCGGCCATCAGGTCGAACATCTGGCCGCCCGCCATGCCGCCCACGCCACTGGCTGTCGCCAGTAGCTGAACCAGCCTGACGCGGGTGACTGCATCGGGGTGGGTGGTCTCTCGCGCCATCAGATCGAAGGCCAGAGTCAGCAGGCTGTCGCCCGCCAAAATGGCCGTCGCTTCGTCATAGGCGATGTGTACGGTGGGTTTGCCACGCCGCAGATCGTCATCATCCATCGCCGGCAGATCGTCGTGCACCAGCGAATAGCAATGGATCAGCTCGAGCGCGCAGGCTGCCTGCGATGGGTCGCTGGGTAAATCGAAGAGGCTGGCGGATTGCTGAAACAGAAATGGCCTCAGGCGCTTTCCTCCTCCCAAAGCGGAGTGGCGCATCGCCGCCATGAGACGCTTCGGTCGGGCAATTTCATCTGGGTGACGGTCTGCTGAAAGCGCAACGGCAAGCGTGTTTTCAAACCCGTCAGCGCTGTCCGAAAGGGTTGTCAGAAACTCGGCTTCTGTTGCGATGATATCAGACATGCGATTCCCCCTCAGCGGACCGTTGATGGCGGGCAACTCTGGGTTGGTCAATCCATGCCCGATATTGATGAGTTTCCCCCACCCTTGTCGGCTTGCAGACCCCGGCCTAGGAAGAGCGAAAAATCACATCTTCGGAATCTGATGGCCAAAGCCGCCTCAAAGAGAACCAAGAGCGCGAAGACAGCGCGCGGAAGAGAGAAGGGCGTCTTTCGGCGCTGGCTCTTGCGGCTGGTTGTCGTGGGCGCGGCAATTGTGCTCGTGCCATTTGCCTTGGTGCTCTTGTACGCCCTGCCGTTCGTGAGCCCGCCGTCCACGTTGATGGTCTGGCAGGCCGTTCAGGGTAAAGACATTCAGCGGTCCTGGGTGCCCCTGGAAGAAATTTCAGAGCCCATGCGCTTTTCGGTTGTGACGTCAGAGGATGCGAAATTTTGCAGCCATTGGGGCGTGGACTTTGGCGAACTCAAGGGTCAGGTCGAGAATGCCATGGCCGGTGAGCCGACCCGCGGCGCGAGCACCATCCCCATGCAGGTCGTGAAGAACCTGTTTCTGTGGCACGGTCGTTCCTACGCGCGTAAGGCCATCGAACTGCCCCTTGCCATGTGGGCTGATCTGGTGTGGTCCAAGCGGCGCATGCTCGAGATGTATCTGAACATTGTGGAACTGGGTGATGGGGTGTTCGGGATTGAAGAAGGAGGCCTGAAAGCTTTCCGTCTGTCCGCGGTCAATCTCAACTGGGCGCAGTCGGCAAGACTTGCGACCAGCTTGCCTGCGCCTCTGCAGCGCAATGCAGGCAATCCTTCCCGGCGCCACGCCGCTCTCGCCCGTTCGGTCCAGAACAGGGCGCAGAAGTCGGGCGCCTATGTGCAATGCGTGGCAGGCTGAACAGATGCAAATCCGATGTCGCATCCTGAAAGCGTGGTTGCATCCCGCGCCATTTGCGGTATAAGCCGCGCGACCTTGGCTCTGGGCATCCGGAGCATATCTGCGTGGCTCCGTTATTTCGGTGTCACCATTGGACACCAAAAAGACGGATCGATCCCATGGCAGTGCCAAAGAGTAAGATTACGCGTTCCAAGCGCGGCCACCGCCGTTCCACCGACGCGTTGAAGAACCCAACTTACGTTGAAGACAAGAATTCCGGCGAACTGCGCCGTCCGCACCACATCGACCTGAAAACAGGCATGTATCGCGGTCGCCAGGTGCTTCAGGCTCGCGACTGACGTTCAGAAACTTTTTCAAACGTGGAGGGTCGGGCAACCGGCCCTTTTTTGTGCGTGGCTTTGCGGGCTAAGGTCTGCGTCGGACCACTAGGGGAATCGCAGATGTTACGTTCCATTCCGCTCATGCTGCTGGCTCTTATCGCCTACAACATCATCGCCCTGGGCAATGAAGGGGGTGTTGATGTCTGGCAAACCGAGGTCATGGCCATTCCCATGCTCTCGGGCGTGACGTGGCGGATGGTGCTCGGTGATGCGATGATCCTATTCGGACTCATTCTGCTGTTTATCGAGATCGTCAAATCCACCGGCGTGGGCAGCGCTGCGATTCTCGACCACGCGCTGAGCACATTTGTCTTCATCGCGTTTCTGGTGGAGTTTCTGCTGGTGCCGTCTGCGGCCAACACGATCTTCTTCACATTGACCCTGATATCGCTGATCGATGTGATCGCCGGCTTTGCCGTGTCGATCAAAGGCGCCACGCGAGACGTGTCTTTCGGGCGGTAGGGCCTATCCGGCTTCAGGCTCTGGTGTGTTTTTGGCCCACGGGCCTTCCACAATCGCTCGGCCGAAGTTTTGGCCTTGCAGATAGTCAACGCCCCAGTCGCGCAGGAGCGCAGCCGTTTCGTCATCGGAGACCCATTCCACCACCACCTTGGTTGAGAACACTTTGGCGAGGTCGAGCAGGGACTTGATAAACACCTGGTTCTCAGCCGAGTTGGCCAGATCGTCGACATACATTCCGTCGATCTTGATCATGTCTACGGGCAGATGCTTGAGGTTGGCGAAGGAAGTGTATCCGGCCCCGAAATCGTCGATGGCGACACGGCAGCCTAAATCCTGGATCGTGCGCACGAAGCGAATGGATTCGTCGAGATTGCGCGCCGCATGGCTCTCTGTGATCTCTACAATGAGACGTGGCGCGATCTGCGGGTTGGCATCCACAATGGTTGCCAGACTGGACAGCCATTCGGGGTCGACCGCCGTTTCGTTTGTGACATTGAGCGAGAGAACGGCGTCCGGGCACTCGATGAGTGTTTCGGTGGCCAGCTGCATGGCCGCAAAATCCACCCGCCGGATGAGACCAAGGCGGCTCGCGACACCGACGAACGCACCGGCTTCGACCAACTGCCCATCAGCATCGACCATGCGGATCAAGGCTTCATGGAATGCCACTTCATGGGTGTGGGCGTCCACAATGGGCTGGTAAGCGAGGCGCATGCGGCGTTCGCGCATCGCGTCGACCACTTCCTGCGCGGTGAAGGCGTTCTGCTGACGCGTGGCGGTCAGGTCCACAGACGGCTCAAAAACCTGGACGGTGGGAACCGGCGCTCGTCTGGCTTCGGCGAGGGCAGAGCCTGCAGCGCCCATCACGTCGGCCACCTCGCGGGCGCCATGGGGATAGATTACACCACCAATGTTCACGGAGAGAGACACCGGGCCGACCGATGTCTCGATCACTTCGTCACGCAGAGCACTGAGGAAGCGCTCGCATGCGATCAGCATTTCGCGCTCGGTACAATCGCGCAGCACCAGTGCCACCTTGGTTCCGGCATAGCGACCGAGCGAATCGTTCAGACGCATGACTGCTTCTATGCGTCGGCCCGCTTCACGAACAATCTCGTCGCCAATGCCGAAGCCATACATCTCGTTGATGAGGTGCATGTGCTCGATGCCGATGATGATAAAGGCGCCCGATCCATGCTCACGCCGGACACGATCAACATCTTCTTCCAGCAGTTCTGTCAGGCGATCACGGTTCATCAGACCCGAGCGCGTGTCGAAGTGTGACATGCGTGTCAGGGCTTCGTGGCGGTCTCGCCTTTCATTGACGACGCGCATCGTGCCCACGACGCGTTGTGGCATGCCGTTCCGGTCGATGAACACGCGTCCACAATCTTCCACCCAGATCGGATGTTCCTCGCCATCGGAGCCAGGGCTGGATGTGATCAGCGGATACTCAACGTCAAAGTTTGCAGTTCGGTTTGCGCCCTGGGACGCGAGGTCAAGAACAACCTCAATGCGGCTGACGTCCGCATCGGGGGAAACGATGGAGGTGAAGTCACGGCCAGACGTGATGTCGTGGTCACTGGCGAGGCCCAGGACTTCATGGCTGTTTGCACTCCATGAGATCGTGTCCGTGTTCACGTTCCAATCGTATGTGGCAACGCCTGTCACCCGCAGAATGTCGGTTGTGCTAAGGCCCGCATCCTGCTGCTGTGCAGGTGCCTGTTCTGACGCGACAGTCTCGCTCAGGTGCTCGTGCTCACTTGTCCCGAGGCCTGCGGTCAGTGCCTGTCGTACGAGCGTGGAGGCATTGGCATTCATGAATTTCCCCAAATCTGGATGGAGAATGCCGTACAAGGCTTAACAAAGCCGAAACCAAACGGGCCGGTTTGTGGCAAGGTGAGCCATGCTTGAGCAGATTTTCACCACTCAGGAATAGGCTTTCGGATGTGAAAAAGGTGTGCTGATGAAGCCTGATGCTGGATCGCCAAAAGTGAAACGTCTCATTACGCGTCGTGGCGAGCGGCGTTGCGGCGTTTCGGCCTATAAGGGCAAAGACCGGCGCCGCGCGAACTATGACCGGCGCAAGCTTTCGGAGCCGCAAGGCCTCAAGCCGCCCATGTCCGATCCAAAGGTGTGGGACCAGCGAGCATCTCCACGGCATATGCCAGGTTATGTGGCGGACGTGGCAGCCACGGCCGCTGGGCACCGGCGTGCAAGCAGCGTCGAGGCATCCCGCCGTTACACAGCCGCCCGGCGCGGGCGCGAGAGACAGCTACTGGTCGGCCTTACGGTGGATGCAGAGATCAACTGACCGCTTCACAGAAGGTCAGTAGCCGATACTCAGTAGCCAATGGCCAATCCATCCTTTCGGCTGTCCGACCCGCCGATCAGATGTCCATCGTCTGACAGCCGAATGATCTGCGAGCCGCCCATGGCCTGTGGCCGCCAGATCGGAGTGTGGCCCTTGGCTGTGAGCCCATCAAACACTTCCTGCGCGATCGACTTCTCCAGAACAGTGTTTCCATCATCGTCCCAGTAGGCGCGTGGATGATCGATGGCCTCCTGAGGATCCAGGCCGTGATCTAGCATCAAAGACAGGACGTGCGCATGGCCCATGGGCTGATACTGCCCGCCCATGACGCCAAAGCTGATCGCCGGCTTTCCATCCTTGAGCGCCATGGCTGGAATAATGGTGTGAAGCGGCTTCTTGTTGGGTCCAAAGGCGTTTGGATGGTCGGGGTCGAGGCGGAGGCCGGCCCCCCGGTTTTGCAGAACGATACCGGTATTTTCCGTGACGATCTGTGAGCCGAAATCGCCAAAGATCGAATTGATCAAGGACACACAACGGCGGTCACGGTCGACCACCGTCAGGTAGACGGTGTCACTTCCGCGGGACTGCGGGAGCGTGATCGAGCTGTTCCGCCGTTCCGGATCAAATTCTGTGGCCAGTTCAGCCGCGTAGGCCTTTGAGATCAGGCGCTCAACGGGCTCTGACATGTGCGCTGGGTCAGCTAGATAGGCATCGCGAACAGCATAGGCGATGCGCCCGGCTTCCAGATCGCGGTGCCATCGGTCAACGCTTCCGGGCTCATAGTCCCGGTTGCCCAATTCCTCGAACAGGTTGAGCAGTGTGAGCGCCGTCATCCCCTGGCCCGACGGCGGAAGCTCAAGGATCTCGTGCCCGCCATAGGCCGTGCGGATCGGCTCAACCCAGCTGGGCTGGTTGCCTGCCAGATCCTCTTCAGTCATCACGCCGCCGCGCTTCTGAATGGTCGCAGCGATGTCTGTAGCGATGGCGCCCTCGTAAAAGGCGACAGCGCCTTTATCGGCGATGGCTTGCAAAGTGTCGGCCAGTTCTGGCGACGTGACTCGTTCACTAACCCCATAGGCCTTCCCATTCTTGAGAAGAGCGTCCGCACCATTGGCTTTGAGGTCGGCTTCGGCGTCTGCCCAGTCTGCTGCCACCCGGGGAGCCACGGCCCAGCCGTCGCGGGCGTGCTGGATGGCGGGCGCGAGAAGCTCGGCCCAATCCTTGCTCCCAAACTTCTGGTGCATCGCCTCCCAAGCTCGGACGGCACCGGGAACAGTGACAGCGTGGGCGCTGAATGGCTCCACCTTGGTGTGGCCTTCATCGATGAGGCGGTGAATGTCTGAGGCGGCGGGTGAGCGTCCGGCTCCGTCGATGCAGTGCACGCTGCCATCGGGTTCCGAAATCATGGCGAAGCAGTCGCCGCCAATGCCGGTCATCTGTGGCTCTACAACGCCCTGCACGGCCACCGCCGCGATGGCCGCATCCACGGCATTGCCGCCATTCATCAGCACGTTGAGCGCGGCTGCGCTCGACAGGGGGTGGCTGGTCGCAACCATTCCGTTGTCTGCATGGATGGCCGACCGACCCCCGGCCGAAAAATTGCGCATGGTATTCACTCCCCTCAAGCCCAGCTCTTTCAACAGATGAGCGCTGGAAACGCCAGCCCCGAAAGTCCATAGAAGCGGCAAACAAGATGGAGATCACTTATGGCGTCTATTTCGCTCAACAAGGCCAATCAGATCATTCGCGGCAGCTTTGCCAGTGCCAAGGAAATGGGACTCAAGCCACTGACTACTGTTGTGCTGGATGATGGTGGGCACGTGGTGGCTTGCCAACGCCAGGACGGTGCGTCTCCCATGCGTTTTGAGATTGCGAAGGGCAAGGCGTTTGGCGCCGTTGCCACCGGCGTTGGCTCTCGCTGGCTGAACGAGCAGGCTGAAACGAGGCCCCATTTTCTGGAAGGCCTGTCCGGCGTTTCCGGTGGCCGCATCGTGCCAGTTCCGGGCGGTGTTCTGGTGAAGAACAAGAACGGCAAGATCATCGGTGCCGTTGGCATCACGGGCGATACGTCTGACAATGATGAAGCCGCTGCCAAAGCTGCCATTGAAGCTGCGGGCTACGAGGCCGTGACGGGCTAGGATGGCAGCTGACCTGCGGGCGTCGCTGGTCGGTGCCGTTGCAATAGCGCTTTGGGCGCTTCTGGCTCTCTTCACGGCCTGGGCGGGGGACATTCCGCCCTTTCAACTGACCGCCATGAGCTTTGCCATCGGAAGCCTCGTGGGGCTGGTCTTTGTGGCAAAAGGCGGAAGAGGCTGGGCACCGTTCAGGCAACCTCTGAAGGTTTGGGTATTCGGCATAGCCGGGCTGTTCGGCTATCATTTTCTCTATTTCTCGGCGCTCCAGAACGCCCCTCCGCTGGAGGCCGGCCTGATTGCCTATCTCTGGCCTCTCTTGATTGTCGTGGGTTCAGCCCTGCTGCCGAGTGAACGCCTGCGCTGGTTCCACCTTGCCGGCGCGTTGGCCGGTGCCTTGGGCTGTGCCGTGCTTGTGACGCGTGGCGCTATCTTCAGCGGCGGTTTCACTTTTGAAGGCCAGTATGGCTTTGGCTATCTGCTGGCCCTTGGCTGTGCCGTTACATGGTCTAGCTATTCGCTCATCAGCCGGTCGTTCAGCGCCGTACCCACCGATGTGGTCGCAGGCTTTTGCGCGGCCACTGCAATTCTGGCGGCGCTTGCACATTTGGCGCTAGAAGAAACCGTCTGGTCGATTGGCGCTCTGCAATGGATGGCGGTGCTTGGCCTTGGTCTTGGCCCAGTGGGCTTGGCCTTCTACGTCTGGGACATCGGGATGAAGAAGGGCAACATCCAGCTGCTGGGCGCGGCGAGCTATCTGACGCCCTTGCTCTCAACCATTGTGTTGATCGCAGCCGGCGTGGGCGAGCTCAATTGGGCGGTGGCCATGTCTGCCTTGCTCATTACTGGCGGCGCCATGTTGGCCGCGCGGGACCTCATTTTTGGGCGGTCCAGATCCTAGCTTGAAGCCGGCCGGGGCGTTGGCCGCCAATCCGGCGGTGCGAGCTCAAAATGCTCGAACGAGAAGCCAGGCGCGACGGTGCAGCCCACGAACGTCCATGCTCCGAGGCTCGTGGCCGTCTGCCACCAGCCTTTGGGCACGGTATATTGTGGCTGCTCATTGGCACCAACGTTCAGGCCCAAGCGATACGCCATAGCGTCATGTCCGTCGGGCGAGACCGTGAGTGACAGCGGCCCACCGGCGTAGAAATGCCAGACCTCGGCTGCGTGGTGAACACGGTGCCAATGGCTCACATCTCCCGCTTCCAGCAGGAAATAGATCGCCGTGGACGCGTTCTCCTCATCGCGAAAGGTCTCGGCATACCATCCGCCCTCGGGGTGGGGCTGCATGTTGAAGCGCGATTTCAGTAGTTCCGGCGTCAGGCCGTGATAGGCGTCTGTGTCGCCATACATCAGGCATTGTCCTTGCGGAGCCGGACTTCGGTGAAGACGGCCTCGTCGGACGCGTCCTTCATGTCGAGTCGCTCGCGGATTTCGGGCGAATGCGGGCGCAGGAACGGGTTGGTGGCGAGTTCCAGCTCAACGGTCGTCGGCAGCGTTGGCAAATCGTCGGCGCGCAGTTTCTCGATCTCCGCCACGCGGTCGACGAGCGCCTGGTTGCCGGGTTCGATGGTCATAGCAAACTTGGCGTTGGCCAGCGTGTATTCGTGACCGGCATAGACCACTGTCTCCGGCGGCAGCGCTGCGAGGCGCGAAAGGGCCGTCCACATCTGCGCCGGCGTTCCTTCGAAGATGCGCCCGCAGCCCAGCGCAAACAGAGCGTCGGCTGCGAACACCGTGCGCGAATGGGGGAAATGGTAGGCGATCTGGCCCAGTGTGTGGCCGGGTGTGGCGATGATCTCCACCGGAGCATCGGCAAACTCGATCCTTTGCTCGTGGCTCACGGTTTCGTCGATGCCAGGAATGTCCGCAGCTTCCGCTTCAGGCCCTATTATCACGCAATTGTATTTCTCTTTGAGCTCCAGATTGCCGTCGACATGGTCTGGATGCTTGTGCGTGGTCAGAATGTGGGTGAGCTGCCAGCCTTTCGCCTCAAGCGCCGCATCGACTTCGTGGGCGGTGGGGGCGTCGATGGAGGCCGTCTGCCCGCTGGCAGGGTCGTGGATCAGAACCCCGTAATTGTCATCGCGGCAGGGAAACTGGTGAAATTCGAAGGCGGCCATCTCGTCCTCTTGGCTGTTGCGGTGCGCAGCATTTGTGCCCGCAGGTTTGCGCGGGCTCTATCTATGCGCAAAGATAGGGCGGTGAACAGGCCTGCAAGCTTTGCCGCTGCAGGCGTTCAGGTGTGGCAAGCGGGGCAGCTGGTGCATTCGGACATTCTGGACTTGCGAGCTTTCTACCGCTCGCCCCTCGGTCAGACGGTCACGCGATCGCTGTCCATGGGCCTGACTCCCATTTGGAAACACATGCCTGACGAACGGTTGGTGGGCATCGGCTATGCGCGCCCTTTGCTCGACCGCTTTGCTTCCGATGCCGAGCGTGCTTTCGCGTTCATGCCGGCCACTCAAGGAGCGGTGGCCTGGCCCGACGCGAAGCATTGCGCCACGGCTTTGGTGTTTGACGAGGATTTGCCGCTGCCCGACTCCTCAGTGGATCGCATTCTCGCCGTCCACGCGTTTGAACATGCCGAAAGCCCGCAGAATTACCTGTCAGAGATGTGGCGCGTTCTGGCGCCCAATGGTCGACTGATTCTGGTTCTGCCCAATCGGCGGGGTGTCTGGGCTCGCTTTGACCACACGCCCTTTGGGTTTGGCCGACCTTATACAAAGGGCCAGATCAGCAGCACTCTGAGCGATGCCGGCTACACCGTCGAAACCTGGAGTGAGGCGCTCTTCTATCCGCCTTCCGAGCGGTTTCTGCGCTTGCGCCTGTCGGGAACCATAGGGCGGTCGGCGCGGCGGTTCTGGCCTGCCTTCTCCGGCGTCATCATGGTGGAAGCGGTCAAGAAGCTGCACCGGGGCACGCCCGCTCTGGTCCGTTCGAGCCGGCGGGTCTTCGTGCCTGCGCTCAACCCTCAGGGCGTTGGCGCAAGGGTGCATCGCGACTAGGTGTCGAAGCGGCCGGTCTCGATATTCTTGTTGAGTTGTGCTGCGGCAAACATCCGCCCGTTCATGGCTCCATAGACACCCGCAGGAAGAATCTGGGCCGCTGTGATGGCCGCGCCCAGATTGAACTCGCCGTCTGAGCTGGAGAGTGAAAACGGTCGCATGGCCCCGGTGAGAACCACTGTTTTGTCCGGCAATTTCCCATCCAGAAAACGAGCCGTCTGGCCCATTGTTCCTGTTCCATGGGTGATGACGAGCGCTTCTTCGGCGGCAGACCTTGCGGCCTCCAAGATCATACTCCGGTCCTGATCGGTGAACTCGAGGCTGTCCTTCTGCAACACCCGTTGCGTTATGGGGAAGTGGCAGCGCCCCACTGCCAGCATCTCGGGAATATGGGATGTGCCATCCGACGGAAAACCGAGGCCCTCCGTACGCGCGTCATGGACCTTGTCCAGCGTGCCGCCGGTGATCAATATGCGCACGTCGCGATGGAGTTCCTTGTCAGGCATGGTTTCTTCGCAGGACGATCAATGCCTGCTCGCCCACCAGGTTCTTCCATCGGCGTGATGCGGCCTCACGCACCTCTTGGCCGTTGCTGTCGAGCACGATCAGGCGTTCGGTGGTCGCGCCAAGCTTTTCGCACAGGGCCAGAAAGTCGATGATGGAGCAGAAGTGGATGTTGGGCGTGTCGTACCAGCTATAGGGCAGTTTCTCGGTCACCGGCATCTGGCCTTTGAGGGCAATCTGAAGCCTGTTTCGCCAATGGGCGAAGTTAGGGAACGACAGGATGGCGCGCTCCGAGATGCGCAAAAGATGCTCGAGCACCTGTGCGGGGTCGCGCGTGGCCTGCACCACCTGGCTCATGATCGCATAATCAAAGGCTGCATCGGGGTAGTGCTGCAGATCCTCGTCCGCATCGCCTTGCACCACCGCCAGGCCGCGGGCGACACATTTGTTCACCTGGCCCTGGAGCAGCTCCATGCCTCGGGCGTCCACCTGTTTGGTCTCTTCCAGCAGGCGCATCAGTTCGCCATCGTCGCAGCCCACATCAAGGACTTTGCTGTTTGGCACGACAATGTCCGCGATCATCTGATGGCCGATGCGAGAAATGTCGCGCAGGGATGGTCCGTTGATTGCGGTCATCGGCTTGTCTCCAAGCCCACAGCGCGGGCGGCGGATGCGATGAAGCCGCGTACCGCATCATACATTTCCGGCACGTCGAGCAGGAAGGAATCGTGGCCCTTGTCGGTCTCGATCTCAACATAGGAGACGCGGGCTCCCGCCGCGTTGAGGGCATGGACCACCGCGCGGCTTTCTTCCGGTGGGAACAGCCAGTCTGAGGTAAATGCCATCACGCAAAAGCGTGTGTCGACGCCCATGAACGCCTTGGCCAGAGTGCCATCATGCTCGGCTGCCATGTCAAAATAGTCCATGGCGCGGGTCATATAGAGGTAGGAGTTCGCGTCGAAGCGTTCGACAAAACTCATGCCCTGGTGGCGCAGATAGCTTTCGATCTGGAAGTCGGCATCGAACCCGAAGGTCAGCGCATCCCTGTCCTGCAGGTTGCGGCCAAACTTTCGCTGAAGGGCACTCTCCGACAGATAGGTGATGTGCGCCGTCATGCGCGCAACCGCCAATCCCTTTCTGGGGATGGTGTTGTGGCTCGCATAATTCCCGCCGTGCCATTGCGGGTCCGCCATGATGGCCTGGCGGCCCACTTCGTGGAAAGCGATGTTCTGGCTGGAATGCCGAGCGCCGGTGGCGATGGGAATTGCTGAGAACACGCGGTCGGGATAGGTGTGAGTCCACTCCAGAACCTGCATGCCGCCCATCGACCCGCCGATCACGGAGAAGAGGCGGTCGATGCCCAGCTTGCTAACAAGCATGGCCTGAGCCCGCACCATATCGCGGATTGTCAGGATTGGCAGATTGACGCCATAGGGCTCGCCGGTTGTCGGGTTGGTGCTGGCTGGCCCTGTGGACCCCAGGCAGCCGCCAATCACATTGGACGAGATGACGAAGAACCTGTCAGTGTCGATGGGGCATCCGGGCCCGACCATCTGCTCCCACCAGCCAGGCTTTCCGGTCACTGGATGCTGATTGGCCACATGGTGGTCGCCGGTGAGGGCATGGCAGATAAGAATGGCGTTGGATGCGTCGGCATTGAGGGTGCCGTAGGTGTGGTAGGCGATCTGGAATGGCGCAATAATGGTTCCTGCGTCCACCTCCAGTGGCTGGTCTTCTCCAAAGACAGCCACCTGGCTCGAGGGTTCGTGCACCTCGCTACGGCCTGATTTGCTGAGATCGCTCACTTTGGATGCCTATCCGGTCTTCGTTCCGAGCGGCTTGCTATGCCTGTCTGCCGGGTGGCGTCAAGCAAAGTCCGGCCATGTGCACTGTGCCGCCTTGCATCGTGCGAGGTTCATACTATCAGTGGCAGCCGACATACATGTTGAAACGCAAGGGCTTCCGCCATGGCTGAGACTGCACACGCCGCCGCTCCGCAACCCCGCGCCGAGTTGATGCCGTTGCACGTCTATGTGCCGGGATCTTCTTCGGTGGATGGCGTCGAGAAGGTCTACAAACTGTCCTCCAACGAGACGCCGCTGGGCCCAAGCCCGAAGGCGATTGAAGCCTTTCAGGCAGCAGCTCACAGTTTGGCGGACTATCCGGACGGTGGCGCCACGGGCCTGCGGCAAGCCATTGCCGATGTCCACGGGCTGAACCCGGAGAACATTCTCTGCGGCAACGGTTCTGACGAGTTCTTCCCACTCCTCGCCAACGCCTATCTGCGGGCCGGTGATGAAGCGATCTACACCGAGCATGGTTTTGTGGTGTACCGAACGGCTATCGTTGGCGCCGGTGCAACGCCTGTTGTGGCCCAGGAAACCGACCTGACAGCCGATGTCGACAAGATCCTCGCCTGCGTGACCGAGCGCACCCGGATGGTGTTTCTGGCCAACCCCAACAACCCGACGGGCACCTATGTGTCCTTTGATGAGGTGCGCAGGCTGCACGCCGCCCTGCCGAAGAACGTCGTGCTGGTTCTGGACGGGGCTTATGCGGAATATGTCCGTCGCAACGATTATAGCGCTGGCATGGATCTGGTTTCCGACGCGGCCAATGTGGTCATGACGAGGACCTTCTCCAAAATTCACGGCCTGGCCGCCCTGCGCGTGGGTTGGATGTACGCGCCGCGCGATATCATTGATGTGCTTCAGCGCATCCGCGGGCCGTTCAACGTCAATGCCGCCGCGCAGGCGGCTGGACAGGCCGCTATTGCCGACATCGCACACGTCGATGCTGCCGTGGCTCACAATGACAAATGGTTGCCTTGGATGACGGAACGGTTGGAGGCCCTTGGCCTACAAGTGGCGCCGAGTGTCGGAAACTTTGTCCTCGCCACGTTCCCGGATACTGCAAAAGTGTCGGCCAAGGAGGCTTATGAGGCGTTGCGGGCCAAGGGCTATCTTGTGCGCGCTGTGGGTGGCTACGGCTTGCCAAACTCGCTGCGCATCACCATTGGCCCCGCGGAGGCCATGCAAAGCACGGCCGCCCTGCTTACGGACCTTTTGGCGGACTAGATGGCACGGTTTCACAAGTTGGCGCTGGTGGGCATTGGTCTCATCGGATCATCCATTGCGCTGGGCGCGCGTGCCAAGGGCTTGGCCGAAGAGATCGCGATTTCAACGCGTTCACCCGCCACGCTGGCCCGTGCGGAAGAACTGGGCCTCGGCACGAGCTACCATTCGGACGCAACTGACGCCGTCGCCGGTGCTGATATCGTCATTGTGTGTGTGCCGGTGGGCGCGTCCGAAGCCGTGGCCAAAGCCATCGCGCCCGCGCTGAAGCCCGGTGCCATCGTCACTGATGTGGGCTCCGTCAAGCAGTCGGTCGTCGACCAGATGGCGCCTCATCTGCCGAGCGCAGTGCACTTCATTCCAGGCCACCCGATGGCAGGCACAGAGTTTTCCGGTCCGGACGCCGGGTTTGCCACCCTGTTTGAAGGGCGCTGGACTATTCTGACGCCGCCTACCGGGACCGATGACAGGGCGGTCGAGATGCTCCAGGGCTTCTGGCAGGATCTGGGTGCCAATGTGGAATGCATGGCAGTTGAGCACCACGATCTGGTCTGCGCCATGACGAGCCACATTCCGCACCTCATCGCCTATAACATCGTCGGCACGGCTTCTGAACTGGAAGAGAGCCTGCGGGCGGAGGTTGTGAAATTCTCGGCTTCGGGCTTTCGCGACTTCACCCGTATCGCAGCGTCCGACCCAACTATGTGGCGCGATGTGTTTCTACACAATCGCGAGGCGGTGCTGGAGGCATTGGGCCGCTTTTCCGAAGATCTGTCAGCGTTGCAGCGTGCCATCCGTGTGGGCGATGGCGATTATCTGTTTGAACTGTTCACCCGGACGCGGGCGATCCGCAAAGGCGTGATTGAGGCTGGCCAGGAAGTGGATGCCCCTAATTTTGGCCGCGAGATCGTTGAGGATCTCGAAGAGGACAACTGATCCGATCAGCCGCCCAGTTGAATGGGCGGGATGTCACCCAGCGGTATGAGACCGAGAAGCACCCGCCCATCTCGGATGACGATGGGTGGCGCGCGGCGGATTTCGGGATTATCCGGATGAGGCTGAGCTAGCGCCAGGATCGTTGGCACGAGCGTATCAACGCTTTGTTTCAGGGCAACCGACCGAGGGTCGACACCCTCACGAAGCGCCTGCAGACCTTCTTCCAGGCCCTGGCCCGCCAGTCTCAGAGTGCCGTTCAAATACCCGGTTGGGGAGACATCAAGACGACCCGACAGTTCGATCAGCGTCTCACCGCTGGTCAGGCGAACATTCTCCAAACGTATGGGCTCTGACAGGGTGGGCAGTGAGGCGGTCCAAGCCTCGGCGTCGGCCAGTGCGCTGGCAGCACCGATAAGGGCGAGGGTGCCCTCGAAGTTGAGGGGCGCAATGCCCAGGCCAGCGGGTGCGATGGCATCTCCCTGCAGGTAAAACCGCAGATCGGTGGCAGCACTTTCACCTCGAGCGTTGTACGGCTCTAGGACCGAGAACAAACGTTCGAGGGACAAGAGTGTCCGGGCCGGTGCGTCGGGCACGTTGGTGGTCGCGGTAACATCGCTTGCTTCGATCTCCACGCGTTGCAGCAGATTGTTTCCATCGATGCGGACCGACGAGCGCGCACTTTCCCAGTCAAATTTCAACGGCAGCGCGTTGGCAGTCTTTAGAAGTGCCGGTGCTTTCAGCTCGATAATCTGATGACGCGGAGCATACACTTGGGCTGCTGTTCTCAACGCACCCGTTTCCAGGGCCAATTGATCTGCCGCTGATTCAAATCGCACCCGGTCGCATTTCAAGCCCATGCGGAAAGGGAAGCCCACGATTTCCTGCCCATCGCAGGCGACGGTTTGATCCGGGCTGTTCAGCGCTTCCAGCTCTTGCGTGACAAGGCCATTGACCTTTGACGCCACCAGAAACCAACCCGCCACGAGCGCCGACAACACCAGCAGCAGGGAGCTGCCGAACCAGATGACTTTGCGTTGGCTGCGAGTCTGATCCCAGCTGTCGGCGGCCTCTGTTTTCGCCTTGCGCCTCTGGTCAGCGCGGTGGACGTTCTTGATCGCTGAGCGGGAGCGTGGGGCCAAGGTTGATCTCCGGTTGATGCGTCACAGACTTTGTTGACGCCCTCAAGCTTGGCTGGAAAGCGTGGCGCTGTTACGGGAAGATATGGAAGAAATGTGGTTCTTTGGCTACGGGTCCCTGATGTGGCGGCCGGGCTTTGAGTATGTTGAGGCAAAGCGTGCGCATCTGCACGGCTTGCACAGGCGACTTTGCATCTATTCTCACATTCACCGAGGGACGCCGGAGCGCCCAGGTCTCGTCCTCGGCCTTGATCGGGGCGGAAGTTGCCGCGGCATGGTTTTTCGCGTGGATGCTGAGGTTCAGGCGCAGGTTCTCGCATATCTCCGCGAGCGGGAGATGGCCAACGGCGTCTACTACGAAGCGATGCGCCGCGTCCGGTGCGATGATGGCACGAGCGTGCAGGCGCTCTGTTACTGCGCCGTGCGCGGGCACGAACAATACGCGCCGGTTATGGGGACCGAGGCAACGCTGAAGCTGGTCAATGGAGCTGTCGGGCAATCAGGCCGAAACGAGGATTACGTTATCTCGACGGTCGACAAGATCAGGGCGATGGGCGCACGCGACTTGCCTCTAGAGCGGGTTGCCAACGCTCTGCGTCAATCCGCTCTCGCCAGCTGAAGGGCCGGGATCGACTTTGGCTTCAGCACGCGATTTCAGCGCCTTTTGAGCGAGCGGTGACGGCGTCGATCCGCCTGCGGCTTCTTCCAGCAATTTGTCGGACGCGGTTTCAATGGCATGGATGAGCTTGACCTGAAACTCATCGGGGTCGAGGCCGGGTTCGATGACGGGCAAGAACTCAAGCACAACCGTACCAGGATAGTGGGTGAAACTGTCTTTGGGCCAAAATGCCCCTGTGTTGGTGGCGACGGGCAATACCGGCTGGTCGAGCGTTTTGTAGAGGTGCTGGATTCCATATTTGTAGGCCGGTTCTGCATCCAATCGCTGGCGCGTGCCTTCAGGGAAAATCAGCACCTGGTGTCCCTCGCCAATGGCTTTTTGGACACCTCTGGTCATGGAAGCGAGGGCTTCTCCTTTGCGGCCACGATCGACCGGTATTTGGCCGAGACGCAACAGGTAGGTGCCAAAAAGAGGGATCTTCGTGAGGCTCCGCTTGAGGATGTAGGATGGCCGTTCGAAGTTCACGAACAGGGATAGGGTTTCGTGGCTTGATTGGTGCTTGCAAGCCACCAGAAGGCCGCCGTCAGGGATGTTCTCGATTCCCCGCAGCTCCAGCCGCGTGCCGATGATCAACTCGTGAAGCTTGATATTGGAGCGCCCCCAAAACCTGGCAATCCGATATCCGGTCTTTGGTCCGGTCAGAAGAAAGGGGATGATGAAGACAATCACCTGAACAAAGTTGTTCAGGTAGAAGAGTGCGTAGAAGATAAGAGTGCGAACGAAAGCCATGGCGCGTTTTGCCGTGGCGCAGCGGCGCTGGCAATTGCAGTTCGTGAGTTTTTTGGATCGGCCTTAGGCTGTGCGCTGGATCATGCGCGTGGCGGCCCAGCGGACCAGGTCTTCGCCCAGGTAGGTGCGCAGACGTGCGGCGGCATATTTGCCGTACTCGGTGATCAGGGCTCGCCATGCCGTTCTGTCCTGCATCCAATCGAGCCCGGACAAGTCGTGAACTTCCACCGGAGCAGCGACCAGGCGGACCGCTGGCATGGCGCGCGAGAATTCCAGCATGGAGCGGCGCATGTGAATGTTGGAAGTGACGACGACGATGGAACTGTAGCCCTTCTCTTCGGCCCACAGGGCGGCTGCCTGTGCATTGCCAATGGTATCGAGGGCTGTTCGGTCGATATCCACGCAACAGGTCAGAACAGCCTCGTCCAGATCGTTGGTGCGGGCGATGGCATCAAGATCTGTTTGCGGGTTCACGCCGGTGATGAGAAGGCGCTTGTCACCGTCGCGCTGCATCAGGCCCACCGCTTCCTTGATACGGTCGGCACCACCGGTCAGAACCACAATGCCATCGGCGGCCTGGACCGCGTCTTGATCCACGGACTGGGCCGTCATCTGGGATGCGTCGTAGGTGAATTTCGCAAAGCTGCCGACAATGAGGGCAACCGCGGCAAACAGGGCCAGTACCAGCGCGATCCACAGAACAGACAGAAGACCAAGCACGAGCCGAGTGAAGACGCCGCGTTTCCGCTCTTCGCCTTCCAACTGGTCGTCCATGGTGTCAGTCGTCATCTGTTGCATGCCTGTCAGTATTACGTGAGCTTGGCTGTAAGATGGCAAGCATTTTGAGTTAACTGTTCACAAGGAATGGTTGACCAAAGGTTAAGGTCTCAGGCTGTGTCAGCCCCCACTTCATGGACCTGATTGAGGTACGAATGGACTGCATATCGGGCCGTGATGGCGGTGAGAACTGCAATAGAAAATGACGTGACCGCCAGCCAGAAATAGCCATGTCCTGGCAGGACGAACTGCCCAAAGAAGGCTGCTGTCTGGTCGCCCTGGGGCGTTGCGATGGATGCCGAAACCCAGATGCTGAGCATGTAAAACAGGATAAGGGCGGCTATCCCACCCAAAGCCACGCCACGCAGGGCAAGCGCAAAAAAGTGCCGCTGGAACTGCTGCGCGATGAAGCTGTCTTCCGCGCCCACAAAGTGCAGCACCTCCACGATCTGCCGGTTTCCCGCGAGCGCTCCGCGCGTCGCAAAGATGACGGTCAGGCAGGTCGCCGCGAGCACGAGGCCTAGAATGGCAAAGCCAGCCCAGACAGTGGTGTTCGCCATGGCCGTCAATCGGTCCACCCATGTGCGGTGGTCGTCAAGCATTGCGCCCGGCACGTTGCGTTCGAGCTCCTGTTGCAGCGAAGCGAAGTCCGGTCGGCTGTCCGGATCAATCTCGACTGTAATCAGGCGCGGCACCGGCAGGTCACCGGGTTGCAGATTGTCGCCGAGCCATGGCTCAAGCAAACGGGTGGTGGCGTCCCAGTTCAGGGTGCGTGTGCCAACGATCCCACTGGCGGCTTCTGCTATCTCCACCGCTCGACCCAAAGCTTCCTCCATGTCCACATTCTCAAGCGGTACGATCTGAATGGTCACTTCGCGGGAAATGTCGGATTGCCACGTTCGGGCTGTGTCGCTGACCATCAGCACCGAGCCCAGCGTCAGGCATGCCAGGAACGTCATAATGCCAATGACGCTCCAAAGCGTCGTGCCCGCGAGGCTTTCCCGAGGAACGATGGCCGGGCGCCCACCACCCATCGCTTTGTCGACGAGATCGCCCAATCCAATTCCGGCGGCTGTTTCTGTGAGCTGCCTGGAGAACTGCTTCCTGAAAGTGCTGGAGGGTGCGGTCGTCCGCGCGGAGTTCGATGTCCGGCCGGTTGGGGTCGTTTCAGTCATAGATCTGCATACGCCCTCCGGACAAGACAAGCCGGCGTGCATCATACTGATCCATCAGGGCAAGATCGTGGGTGGCGATCACCACCGACGTGCCCGATCGCTGAAGCTCGATGAAGAGGCGCAAAAGACGCCGGGCGAGGGGAGGATCGACATTGCCGGTTGGTTCATCTGCCAAAAGCAGATCCGGTTTCTCAATCAGGGCCCGGGCGATGGCGGCGCGCTGTTTTTCTCCGCCGGACAATATGGGGGGGTAGGAATCGGTGCGATGGCCCAGTGACACCCAGTCCAGAAGGTCTAGCACGTCCTGCTTGTAGGTTCGTTCGTCGCGACCGCGCACCCTCAGCGGAAGAGCCACATTTTCGTAAGTCGTCAGATGGTCCAGCAGGCGGAAGTCTGAAAACACGATGCCGATGCGACGCCGCAGCATGGGCAGATCCGGTTTTGCGATCTGCGAGACGTCGTGATCGAAGACTTTTGCCACACCACGCGTCGGGCGCATGGCCAGAAACAGAATGCGCAGCAGGCTCGTTTTACCTGCACCCGAAGGCCCGGTCAGGAACTGAAATGTGTCGGGCCCGATGTCGAAGGAGAGATCGCGAAGAACTTCTTCACCTTCACCGTAGCGCAGCCCCACATTTTCAAAGCTGATCATGAAGCTGCAAAGTTCCTTCGACCTGGTCGTCACCCGCCACGGCGCATTGAGTCACAGCTGGCTGCGGGGAGCAATCCATTAACCATTGTTTGCGAAAACCAAAAGTCGAGATTGCTCGTCCTGGAATTTCAACTCTGGGAACCTCAACACGGTCGAAGGTCTGTCAGTCCAACACGCCATGCCCATCACCTGCCCCAAATGCCGCACATCCTATCAGGTGCCTGATGCTCAAATTGGAGAAGCCGGGCGACGGGTGAAGTGCATCAAATGCGAGCATGTCTGGCACGCCATGCTCGATCCAGAGCCGGTTCTTGCGGCAGCAACCGCAGATCAGCCATCGGTGTCGGTATCCAGGCCGGAAGATGCAGCCGCTCGACCAGAGGTTTCCCGTTCGCCAAGCAGCGACGAGCCAACACCTGTCGACGACACGCCAAGCATGGAAACGCCCATGCCGAAGGCAGGTCCCGTCGACGAGACTGCGACCATATCGGGCGATCTGCCGGAGGAAGCGTCGGATATTGAGGCTGCGTCAGAGCCGGAACTGGGCGAGGACGATCCGTCCCTCGCAGACGGTACTCGCAGCACCGCTATGACCGACGGGCTTTCCGATGAGAGCGCTGATATCATTGCCAATGTCAGTCAGGCGATAATCGAAATCGACAATGAGAGCGCCGTCGAGAAAGCCTCTCTGAAAAGCCCGATCGTGAAGACACAGATCAAGGTCAAAAAGCACACGCACGCGCGAGAGAACTGTGCAGGCATTCTGGCGGTGGCCATCAGCGCCGTGCTTCTGATATCGGCCGTGCTGTTTCGGGAGCCCATCGTCAGGGCTGTGCCCGAGACTGCGCGCCTGTACGGCATGCTGGGCATGCCGGTGAACCTTCGCGGCCTCGAATTCACGAACATTGCCACGTCCACGGATTTTGAGAACGGTGTTCCCGTTCTCATGGTCTCGGGCACGATTGTGAATGTCTCGGCCGATCCCGTGGAGTTGCCCGTCGTTCGTCTGGCTCTGCGCACGTCTCAAGGACAGGAGGTTTATGCTTGGTCGTATGAGCCTTCGGTGAAGCGCCTCAGCGTGGGAGAGCAGGTGGACTTCACAACCCGTGTGGCGTCCCCCCCCGATGGTGCGTCGGACATTCAACTGCGCTTTATCGGTATCAATCGAGCCTCCACCAGCGGCGGCTGATCCTCGCCATGGCACGCATCCTGATCGTTGAAGACGATTCGCTGGTCCGTTCCTTTGTCGAGCGCGCTCTGCAGATGGATGGGCACGATATCGAAACGGCCAGCGACGGTGGCCTCGGGCTCGAAATGCTTGAAGAAGCCGTGGAAGCCAATCATCACTTCGATCTTCTTCTCAGCGACATCCAGATGCCCGTGATGGATGGCATCGCTTTGGCATTGAGCGCTGCACAGAAATGCCCCGACATGCCGATATTGTTGATGACAGGCTACGCAGAACAGCGTGAGCGGGCCGACAATCTCTCAAGGGTTATCGTCGATGTGGTGGCCAAGCCTTTCACTCTGCCGGTTATCCGGCAGGCCGTGAATGACGCATTGTCACATCCTACCGACGCTTAGGGTCAGGTCCCTAGTCGCGCTCCAGCAGATTTTCCAGATATCGCCGCTCCGAGCCCGGTAAGGAACGCTGCTCCAAACGGCGCATGATCTCGCGCTGGATCTGCCGGCTGCGGTTGATTTCGTTCTCGGCATCATAACTGAAACGACCATCCTGACGCCCGAAATCTTCCTGACCGCGCTGGCGCCCCAGCGGGTCCCGACCGTTGCGATTGCCCATGCCCGGTTGGTTGGGCATGCCCTGGCCCTGCTGCTGACCGGGCTGTCCCGGTCCGGGCTGCTGGCCGGCCATGGCGTCCATCATCTGCTGCATCATGCCCTGTGCGCCCTGGCGCAGGGCCTCCATAGCGCGACCCTGTTCGCCCACAGCGCTGCCGGCCTGACCTTCACCGAGGCGCTCTCCGGCTTCGCCCATGGCTTCATTGGCTTCGTCAAAGCCCTGTTCGGGCTGCATGCCCATGCCCTCCAGGTTACTCATCAGATCCTGAAGGCTCTGCTGAACGTCACCCTGCTGTTGCTGCAACTCCGACAATTGCTGCTGAAGCTGTTCGAGGAGCTCGCGGGCTGTTTGCTGGTCCAGGGTTTCGGCCTGTTGCTGCTCTTGCTGCTGGCCAGATTGTCCTTCCTGGGGGTTGGGTTGCTGGCCCGGCTGTTGCTGTCCGTTCTGCTCGCGTTCTTGCTGACGCATCTGATCCAATGCCCGCTGGCGCGCTGCATCGCGATCCGCCTGCTGAAGCCTTTGTTGAGCGTCGGAAAGCTCCCGTTCCCGCGCAAAGGTCTCGTCGCGTAGCCGCTGCTGCTCGCGCAGAATTTCCGCCAGCTGGTCCATGGCTTCATTCATCTCGGAGTTCTGACCATCGCCCTGATTCTGCGGCTGGCCCTGCTGCGCCGTCTGCAAATTGTCCATCATCTGCTGCAGCTGGTTGAGCAGCTCGCGGGCCGCCTCCTCAGCGCCATTCTGGGCAAGCTCCTCAATGCGATCCATCATCTCGGAAATATCGTTCTCGGTGAGCGTCTGGCTGTTGGGATTCTGAGCGAAATTCTCGTTCGGCTCCATGCCCTGCATCTGTTCGCGCATGGCTTGCATGAACTCATCCATCGCCTCGCGAAGCTCTTCCATCAGTTCCGCGATTTCTTCTTCGCTGGCGCCATTCTCAAGAGCTTCCGAAAGGTTCTCCTGCGCTTCTCTCAAACGCTCCGCGGCCAGCGAAACGTTCCCGTCCTCAATGCCTAGGGCCGTGTCCCAGAGCAGATCAACAACAGACCGCAGATCGTCGTCGGTTCTGGCATCGCGAAGACGGCGCGTGGCAATCGTGATCGAGAGGTAGGCCGCCATCTGGTCTTCGAAGAACATCTCGGGGCCGGTTGTCAGAGCTTCCAGCATGTCCGCCACGCGGTTTGCCTGATCGCGGTCGAGGGCCAGCTTCCGGCGTTCCGACACCAAAGCGCGTGCCAGTTCAGCGTTGAACCATCGCTGAGGAAGCGTGAAGGCACGCACGTCGGAGAAGCCTTCCTGACCTGCGGCGTCCGTGGCCACCAGCGTCAGGTCGATTTCGACACCCGCATAGGGGTGTTCGGTTAGGTTCTTTGACACTTTCGATG
The DNA here is from genome assembly GCA_039816825.1 of Pseudomonadota bacterium. Classification (GTDB taxonomy): domain Bacteria; phylum Pseudomonadota; class Alphaproteobacteria; order Rhizobiales; family Rhizobiaceae; genus JBCBXA01. The sequence goes on from JBCBXA010000006.1 coordinate 53,287, forward strand.
TGCCGGATCGCGTGTTGCGACGGGGTAATGGCAGATCAAATTCCGGCAGCTCGTAAAGCCCTGCATCTTCATTCAGGTTCGAATCGGGCGGCAGCGTCAGCAATGCGCGGGCATCGGTGACACCGTAATCATCTTCGACCTGATAGGAGAAGTTGAAGGCTCCGTTGGCTTCTGTTGACGGTACGTCTTGCCAGCTGATCCTGGGTTCGCGATCGAGTGTTACATTGATGCGCCAGGAGGCGATTTTCGTGTCTCCAACCGAGATGGTCGCGTCGGTTCTTCCTGTGAGCACAAGCCTCTCGTCATCACCACTTGCATCAGAGGGGGCTTGTGCCTGATCCGCCGCTGCCGACGTTGAGATCTGGCTTGGAGAGATGCTGACTTCGCGCGGGCCGTCGCCATCGCTCAGCGTAAGCGTGGCTACGTCATCGGTCCCGGTCAGTCTAACCAGCAAAACGCTGCCTTCCGGGACGTTGATATTGCCGGTCTCGGCGCCCTCGAGATCAGACAGGAAAAGGGGGGCTCTGCGTGTGTAATTGGGTGGCGTGATCCAAGCATCGACGCGCATTTCCGCGACTTCCTGCGGCGTCGGCGGTTTGATGAAGGCGTCCACCACACGGCCCAGATGGTCACCGGCGGCATAAAAGAAGCTGATGAAAAGAAGCAGCACCGGTATTGAGCGAAGTCCCCAGCCATCCCAGCGCTCTACGCGCGGCTGGGGCGTACCGGCCCTCACATCGTTCAGCTGTTCGGCCATGCGGTGGCGGTGGGTTTCGAACAGGGCCTCAGCGAGCGGATTGGCTGCATCGGCATTGGCAAGCCGGTCGCTTTGTGCAGTGAGCGGGCGGTGTGCCGTTTCGCTGTTCGCTTCAACGCGGCTGCGGGCCATCTCTGCTGTTGGCCAGCGCAGACCGCGGAGCGGCATCAGGGAGGCGAGAAAACCGAAGCCAAAGGCCAACAGTCCTGCAATGCGCGCCCAGTCCGGAACAGCGCTCCAGAGGCCGAACCATGATGCTGAGAGAAAGAGTAGCAGGACGGCCAGGGCGGGCTGCAGGCGTGGCCAAAGGCTTTCCCAGAACAGCGCGAGCCGCGCGGCTGCAACCGTGCGGCCTATCCGGGCGCTGATGGGAGCGCTGCCAGTGTATCCAGAACTGTCTTCGGGATTCGCCAAACGCCGTGCCTCCGTTAAACAGAAGCTAGCACCAAATGCGGCATTGGCGAGGTCTAAGGGCCATCACGGCTTTGCGAGAAAGGTCTCAGTGGTCCTTACTCTGCGGCTTCTGCCGCCCGTGTATCGTCCAGCCATGGCGGCAGAGAGTCCAGTGCCAGCAGATCTTCATAGCTGGGTCGCTGGCGGATGATGTGGAATTCCCCACCATTCACAAGCACTTCGGGCACGAGAAGACGCGAATTGTAGGTGCTGGATTGCACCGCCCCATAGGCACCGGCGCTGGCGATGGCCAGAAGGTCACCCTGTTCAGGGCGCGGCAGAGACCGCTCCTGCGCCAGATAGTCGCCGGTCTCACACACGGGGCCCACAACATCAGCGCGGATGTGATCCGCGTCTGCCAAAGGTTCCCGCACGGGCAGAATGTCGTGCCACGCGTCATAGAGTGTCGGGCGAATAAGATCGTTCATCGCGCCGTCCACGATCACGAAGTCCTTGCCGTCGCCGCGCTTGTGAAAAATGGTCGACACCACGAGCATGCCGGCATTGCCGGCGATGAGGCGGCCGGGCTCAAACAGAATCTGGGCGTCGAGATCCTCCACGTGACGGCGGACAGTTTGAGCATATGCATCCGGCAGCGGAGGCGGGCTGTTGTCATTCTTGTAGGGAATGCCGAGTCCGCCACCCAGATCGATGTGGTGGATGGAATGGCCCTCGGCACGCAGGCTGCCGATCAGGCTTCGCAACTTTGCAAAGGCCGATTCAAAAGGCTCGAGTTCCGTGATCTGGCTGCCGATGTGCATGTCGACGCCTGTAACCTCCAGCCCAGGCAGCCGTGCAGCTCTCGCATAGACGCGCACCGCGTCCTTCCAGGGAATACCGAACTTGTTCTCGGACTTGCCGGTCGAGATTTTTGCATGGGTCTTGGCATCCACATCCGGATTGATGCGAAGCGAAATGCGGGCCGTCTTGTTGAGCGCCGTCGCGCGCGCCGACAGGCTCTCAAGCTCGGGCTCGCTCTCCACATTGAAGCAGAGGATGTCGGCATTGAGGGCGTAGTCGATCTCACCGGGCGTTTTGCCGACGCCGGAAAACACGATCTTTAAAGCTGGAATGCCCGCTGCCAGTGCGCGCCGCAACTCGCCTTCCGAGACCACGTCCGCGCCAGAACCCAAGCGCGCCAGTGTGGCCAGCACTGCCTGGTTGGAGTTGGCCTTCATGGCATAACAGACGAGCGGCTTTACCGGACTGAACGCCTCCGAGAAGACGCGGAAATGACGCTCGAGGGTTGCCGTGGAGTAGACGTAGAAAGGTGTGCCGACCGCCTCCGCAATCACCGGCAGGGGAACGTTCTCGGCGTGAAGCACGCCGTCACGATACTCAAAATGGTTCATCGTCGGCGCCTACAGAAGCGGGTCGAGCACGAAGTCGCGCTGGGGTTCAGGTCCAGCCTGCTGTCCATTCGGGCCATCGAGGCTCACCTTCACGATGCGGTCGTCAGCAACGATCTCGCCCTTCTTACCGCAAGCGGTGAGTGCGAGTGCTGAAGCCAGGCAGGTGAGTATGAGGAGCTGTTTCATCGTCTTGGCCTCGATTGATTGCCTGCAGTGTAGCGCGTGCAGCAACCCGCGTCACGCTTATGGGTCAGTTTGCCAGCCGGTCGCGCCAGTATGCCACTTGAGCCCGAACATTCTCTGGTGCCGTGCCGCCAAAACTGGTGCGGCTGGCCACAGAGGCCTCGACCGACAGAACCGAGTAGATCTTGGCGTCGATATCGGCGTGAAGGCTTTGCAGGTCCTCAAGGCTCAAATCGTGCAACTGGCAGGCCTTCATTTCCGCCATGGCGACGGCGCTGCCCGTAATGTGGTGGGCGTCCCGGAAGGGGATGTCCAATTCGCGGACGAGCCAGTCGGCCAGATCGGTGGCCGTGGCAAAGCCCGAGCCAGCCGCTGCTGCCATATTGGCCTTGTTGGGCACCATGTCTCGCACCATGCCACCCATGGCCGCCAGCGCGACCTCAAGGGTTTCAGCCGCGTCGAACACAGCTTCCTTGTCTTCTTGCATGTCCTTGGAATAGGCGAGGGGGAGACCCTTCATTACCGTCAGCAAGGCCATGAGTGAGCCATTGATCCGGCCGACCTTCGCCCGGACCAGCTCCGCCGCATCCGGGTTCTTTTTCTGCGGCATGATGGAAGAGCCGGTGGAGAAAGCGTCGGACAGGGTTACAAAACCGAATTGTGGCGTGGACCAGATGACGATCTCCTCGGCAAAGCGACTGAGATGGGTCGCGCAGATGGAGGCGCTGGCCAGAAAGTCGAGGGCGAAGTCTCTGTCCGAAACGGTATCGAGGGAGTTTCGCGTCGGTTCCTTGAAGTCGAGGGCCTGAGCTGTCATCCAGCGATCTGTGTTGAATCCAGTGCCTGCCAAAGCGGCTGCGCCCAGTGGGCATTCATCCAGTCGTGACATTGCGCTGGCAAAGCGGTCCCGGTCCCGTGCGAACATTTCCACATAGGCAAGGCAATGGTGGCCAAAGGTCACCGGCTGCGCCGTTTGAAGATGCGTGAAGCCGGGCATCACTGTGTCAGCGTGGACGGCGGCCTGATCGACGAGCGCGCGCTGCAAGGACGTCAGAAGCTCGTCCACGGTGCTCATGGCGTCGCGCACCCACATGCGGAGGTCGAGGGCCACCTGGTCATTGCGGGAGCGGGCGGTGTGCAGTCGTCCGGCCACCGGGCCAATGATCTCCGCCAGGCGCGCTTCCACATTCATATGAATGTCTTCTAGGGTTGCCGAGAAATCGAATTCGCCCGCCTCGATCTCCTGCTTGATCTGAACGAGACCGCCGTCGATGGCCAGTGCATCTTCGTCGGACACAATGCCCTGCTGTGCCAGCATAGCCACATGGGCCCGGCTGCCGCGAATGTCCTGCGCGTAGAGCACGTGATCAAAGCCGATGGAGGCGTTGATCTTTTCCATGAGCACGTCGGGCTGCTCGGCAAACCGGCCGCCCCACATCTGGTTCGACAACGAATTGTGGCCGCGTACGCTTTCGTGAACCGCTGCGCCCTTGTTGTCCTGATCGTCGCTCATCATATTTCGCCTGTCTTCCTCGATCGCCGGATAGGACATGTTTAGGTAATGGCCCAGTCGACATCTTCACGTTCGCGAAAACAGACCATTGGCATCAGCCTGTTCATCATCGCGACCTGTATTGTGATCGGGCTATACGCGGTGGGTCGCGATGCTGGCAACTCCGAGATGGAAGTTGCCGTCGTCGATAGCCCCAAATGCGATGCGGCGCCGGATCGTGGCCGCCAACTCGCCGGTCTGGCGGTGGAGACCGTGTCCGAGTTTCAGGCTGCCGGCATTCCCGAGGACTTTTCGTCAATCGCCTTCAAGGATGGCACCGGCACAGACAGAACTCTCGCTGACTTCCAAGGCAAGACGGTGTTCGTGAACCTTTGGGCCACATGGTGCGGCCCCTGCCGGGCTGAGATGCCGGGCATCAACGCCATGAGCGAAGAACTGGAGGGTGAGGCCTTTGAGGTGGTCGCACTCAGCCTTGATCAGGGCGAGTCTGCGGTGCCTCAGGCGTTTCTAGACGAGATTGGAACCGATGCCCTCGAACTCTATCACGACAACACCAATGCCGTGTTTCTCGACCTAAGGGAGCGCAACCTGCTGACCGGCCTCCCGGCCAGTTACATCATTGGACCAGATGGTTGCCTCCTGGGCAGCGTCCTGGGGCCGGCGGAGTGGGATGAGGAAGCGGCGATCAATCTCCTCACCCGAGCCCGCGACCTCTAGGCAACAAAAAAGGGGCCACTTGGCCCCTTCTTCAACTCGGCAAAACAGAAGCTCCTTAGAGAGCAGCTTCTAGCTTTGGTAGAGCTTCAAACAAGTCTGCGACGAGCCCGTAATCCGCAACCTGGAAGATCGGCGCTTCTTCATCCTTGTTGATCGCAACGATGACCTTGGAGTCCTTCATGCCAGCCAGGTGTTGGATGGCGCCGGAGATGCCAGCGGCAATGTAGAGGTCCGGAGCTACCACCTTGCCGGTCTGGCCGACCTGCCAGTCGTTGGGCGCGTAACCAGCATCGACCGCGGCGCGCGATGCGCCCACGGCAGCGCCAAGCTTGTCGGCGACTGGGATGATCACTTCCTGGAACTTTTCGTCCGAGCCGAGGGCTCGACCGCCGGAGAGGATGATCTTCGCGGATGTCAGTTCTGGACGGTCCGACTTGGACAGCTCTTCTTTCACGAAGGAGGACAGTCCGGGATTGTCGACGGCTGAGACGGTGGTGACTTCAGCAGAACCGCCTTCAGTAGCGGATGCGAAGCTTGCGGTCCGAACGGTGACCACCTTCTTGGCGTCGGTGGCCTGAACCGTCTGGATGGCGTTGCCTGCATAGATCGGACGCTTGAACGTGTCGGCCGAGATGACTTCGATGATGTCCGACACCTGCATGACATCCAGAAGAGCTGCGACGCGCGGCATGATGTTCTTGCCAGACGTTGTCGCGGCAGCGACGATGGCGTCGTAGTCGTCAGCCATGGAAACGATGAGCGCGGCCATGGGCTCTGCCAAGCGATGCTCGAGTTCCGGTGCTTCCACCGAGATCACCTTGGCAACGCCGGAGAGTTTGGCAGCGGCGTCAGCGGCAGGGCCACATCCATTGCCGGCCACCAGCACATGGACATCGCCACCCATTTCTGTGGCTGCGGTCAGGGCCTTGGCGGTCTGGTCAGACAGATCGCTGTTGGAATGTTCGGCGACGAGAAGAATAGTCATGATCGTGTTCCTTTCGTTCGACGTTAAAGTACGGAGGCTTCGTTGCGGAGCTTGTCGACAAGCTCTTCAACTGAACCGACGATCACGCCGGCGGCACGGGCCTCGGGTTCTTCTGTGTTCTGAATGGCCAGGCGGCTCTTGATTTCAACGCCATAGTCGCCCGGTGCTTTCTCATCGAGAGGCTTCTTCTTGGCCTTCATGATGTTCGGCAGAGAGGCGTAGCGCGGCTCGTTCAGGCGCAGGTCGGTGGTGACGACCGCCGGCATGGTGATCTCGACGGTCTGAAGGCCGCCATCGACTTCACGCACGACGTGGGCCTTGTCGCCCTCAATCTTCAGTTCGGACGCAAATGTGCCCTGGCTCCATCCGAGGAGGGCGGACAGCATTTGGCCGGTCTGGTTGGAATCGTCATCAATAGCCTGCTTGCCGACGATCACCAGACCGGGCTGCTCTTCCTCGACAACACCCTTCAGGATTTTGGCGACGTCCAGCGGCTCAGCCATCTCATCGGTTTTGACGAGGATGCCGCGGTCAGCACCCATGGCGAGGGCGGTGCGGATGGTTTCCTGGCTCTGTTGCGGACCAATCGAGACGACAACGATCTCTTCTGCCTGGCCGGCTTCTTTAAGGCGCAGTGCCTCCTCAACTGAAATCTCGTCAAAGGGGTTCATGGACATCTTGACGTTGGCCAGTTCGACGCCCGAGCCGTCGGCCTTGACGCGCACTTTCACGTTGTAGTCGACGACCCGTTTCACGGGCACCAGAATTTTCATGGATTTTCTCCTATCCTTCGCCAGCGCCTGTCTGCGCGCGACCATTTTCTGCCCGCTCAATGGCATGGGTGACGCCGGTGACTAAGCGCCAGTTTGATAAGCTATTCTGTGCCAGAGCAGCGCGACTTCGCCAAGACAAATTCACAGCCTGCGCCGATCTGCTCCTCCTCCAGCAACCGCCAGAATATCTTACGTTTACGTCTAAGTAAATTGAGCTCTGAGTCCAGCTGAGTTGACCTTGGTTGGTGTGCACCGATCCGGTGTTTGGCGGCGGTGACTGATGCAAGAGAGGCTATCGGTTCCAGCTTTGCTGAGGCCGATAAATTCAAGCGCGGTTGTTGAATTGACCTTGTTGGCGGTGGTTCGACCGTCAACCAGCGGCAATCTTTGCGGCGTCTGCGGCCAGAGCCGTGATCTCGTTCCATGCTTTTGCGTCGATGAGCTTCTTGGGGGCCACCCAAGAGCCGCCAACACACGCAACATTGGGCAGGGCCAGATAATCGGCGGCGTTGCTCTGGCTTACACCGCCTGTGGGACAGAACGTAAACTGCGGCAGTGGGCCGGCGAGGCCCTTTAGATAGCTGGGCCCACCAGCTGGGCCGGCAGGAAAGAACTTGAGGCACTCATAGCCGCGTTCCCCCAGCGCCATGGCTTCTGAGGCCGTGGCGGCACCGGGCAGGAGTGGGACTGAGTGATGAGCCACCGCGTCGAGCAGTTGGTTGGACGCGCCGGGGCTTACCAGAAACTGACAACCGGCGGCTTCGCATTCTGCAACCTGTGTCGGCGTCAGAACCGTTCCGGCGCCGGGAATGGCGCCCTCCACCTCGGCTGCAACGAGGCGGATCGCTTCGAGGGCCGCATCGGTGCGGAGCGTTATCTCGATGGAGGGTAGACCGCCATCGACCAGGGCCTGTGCAAGGGGGACCGCGTCTTCCACGCGCTCAATGGTCAGCACCGGTATGACCGGCGCTGCGGTCATGACTTTGCGGACGGCGACTGTGTCTTGCTCGGCGGCCATGGCCTGCTCCCTCTTCATGCGCCGCTTGCCTAGCCGGACTGGACGCATCGCGCAACGCAGCTATGGCACGTGTCACTCACGCTCCCAACTTGCGGCCCAGTCGAAGCCCGAAAGTTCGAAGAAAGTGCAGCCCGTGATCCGCAGG
>JBCBXA010000070.1:0-15462 GCA_039816825.1 Pseudomonadota bacterium
ATGCTGGGACCGCCGAATGCGATCAAGGCGGTTAGGCCGAGCTGCGCGAAGATCTCAGGATGCAGCTTCAGATCGCGCGGACGGGTCAATACGGCGACATCATGCGCACCACGATCTTCGCGCAGCTCGGCCTAACCGCCTTGATCGCATTCGGCGGTCCCAGCATCGCGCTTCCCCTAGCAATCGCAGTTGTCATGGTCGCCCTTTTCGGAGCCCTAGGCGGCGGCACAGCGCTCGACGATATATCGGTCCTGCGCGACGATATGGACGAGGCGACGGGTACATCGAACTACGGCCGCCTGGTCAAAGCGCGCAATCTCGGCCTGCTCAAAATCCTGACGATGGTTTTGATCGGCGCGATTGCGGTTGCACAACTGGTGGCGATTTTAGCGTGAGGTAGGGGCCTTGAGACGAGGGCGGGGTCGCAGTCGAGCCAACCAAATAGATCAATCTAAATTCATACTCAGCGTTTGAGGATGCGCCATCAAACTCTGAAACGCTGCAAGGCGGCTCCGAGCCCAATGCAACCAATGCCTAATTTCGAGTGGATATCGAGCATCAACTGTCCTCCATATTCCCACTTCTGTTCCTCAGAGAAAGAAGCTCCAGATCGAACGATTGATTTGGCAGAGTTCGCTTTCCGCGGAATGCTGGTGTTTAGCCAGTCTCAGCGTTCACCTGAACTCTGGAGCCTCCTATCAAGCAGGTGAATCGCCTCCCAAAGGCCACGCTCTTCTTCGAAGGTCGCGGTCGACAAGATGGTTCCGTCGTTATCAAGACAAAAACGCGCTGGTGACATGTGGTAATTTAACTTGGACATAACGGAGTCATCTTCATCCCAGAGGACTGTCAACCGTAAACCAAGTGTCTGTGCTAGTCCTTCTGCTCGGCGCCGGTGCTCAGCGTCCAAAGCATAAGTTGAAGACGTGATTACATGCACATCGGCTATACGTCCTAGGCAAGACCTATGCGCCAGTGCCAACCTCTCAATATCCAAATTTGCGTAGTAGTTCGAACGATAGCCTCCCATAGCGAAGATGATCAGCAGCTGATCAGCGTCCATTGCAGCTAGCGTAGATTTCAGCCCCACGTCGTAACCGTGGGAAGGGAGCTCCCTAACCGGATCGTAGTTTGGCAGTTTGTAATCAATTCGAAAACGCGTACCGGAAGGGAATTGTTCGACGGGCGGAGGTTCCTTGCCAATAATACGCCTATACGTATCTCGCAAAAATGGGTGCTCAGGTTTCAAATCCATGGCTTCAACAATGTGAGCTGCGGCGTCTTCGGATCGGCCTTGTGCTTCAGCGACCATTAGCGCCGTCACGTGATAGACGGCGTATGTGTTGCCCGAGTAACTTGGTTGGCCCACCCGGTCGCGTGCTTCCGTTGCCGCATTGCAGGCCTCAAGAGCCTCGTTGAAACGACCAGCCGCTGCATAGCCTAGCCCGAGAAAGCCAAGCAATTCATAGTCATCAGAAGTTGGAACGATCTCTGCACGCGAGGCGCGGCTGAAACCGAGCCTCGACAGGAAACCAGGCCGACCACTCAGACCTTGTCGGAATTCATTGACTAGGTCAGCAAAGACGGCCAAATCGCCATTTGCAAAGCGATTTACGAGGAGTTGTCTATCAGGGACGCCCGAGTGAACGTCCCTGCGAAACGCCGAGTCTATCGGAGGACTGACAATGACACCAAATGGGAAGAGTTTCCCGCGCCACTTCCAAATTCGGCCGTCCTCATCAGCAAAACTCAAGTGAGGATGCGATCCTGCGCGCGCTAAATTCAGCTGATTTGCTGTCGGTATTGCCCCGGAAATTGAGATCAACTGCCAACCACGTTCTACTCCAGCTGCCTCGGCCGGACTGCCTCTGTGGACAGAGCTAACTTTCCAACCCTGACTGGGCTCCACGATGGTATCATTTGTGGGTACTACCTCACCGGACATTGCAAAAACTCTCAATAAAACTGGATATGTAGACTAATTTGAACAAGGCAAAAGAGCAATTCGGAGGGGCCGATCAGGCGAAGCCCGTTTACGTTCTAGGTACCGAAGTCTTAAACAACGCCGACGCTGCCTGCGACGGCGAGCGACCCGGCACCGCTGCACCACCGCAAGTCCGCTTTGAGCCCATTGCGACCGATGCTGCACAATACATGCAATCCAGTTCTTCGCGAGATTGGAGATGAACTGGTCAATTGGGCAGGCGTATTTCTGGCAATGTCTCAGCCTTTCGCGCGACGCTCTTTCTTTATACTGCGCGAGGGAGGGCACACCTCTTGCAAAAAGCTGGCTAGCGTGCCCGATAAAGTGTCGCGCTGCATCCCATAGATGACTGCTTGCCCCCTGCGCTCAGTCCATACCAACCCCGCATTTTTGAGTACCGAAAGGTGCTTTGATACGGCGGGCTGTGACATATCAAAACGCTTGCCTATCTCACCGGCGCTCAACGGACCTTCGGCGATGTAGGCGAGTATTCTTCGGCGAGGGGTTGAGGAGAGTGCCTCAAAGACGCGTTCGGGAGTTGACATTCGCAGACATCTTATAGCTATATTGTTATATAGTGATATAATGATACCCTCAAACGCTCGCGGAGTCACCCCCAATGCCCTTAGACAAATCACAATCGACCGCAGCTCTCGGCTCTGGACATGACACCGTCCACGAAGGACGGGTTACCTTCGAAGGCGACGGCGATGCTCTGAAGGGTAGAGTTCGATGGGATCCGCTGAAGTCGCTCTGGTGGATTGCCATGGCCACCCTTTGGATCGGCTTTGGCTTCACACACTTTTCCATATCCGCTGTTGTTGTTTGCGGTTTGCTCACCGCTTTGACCCTTTGGGTCGGTCAGTCCCTAGGGTTGCATCGTATGCTGATACATCAAGCCTTTGACGGCTATCGTTCGCTGCGTCTGCTATTGGTCTATCTCGGCACTTTGGTTGGCCTGGGCGGTCCAATTGCAATGACCCGAACACATGAGCTGCGCGACTGGGCTCAGAACCAAGGGACATGCCACCCCTATTTATCTAATGGAGCTCACTTTTTGAAAGACTTGTTCTGGCAAGTTCACTGCCGCCTCGAACTTGACCAGCCACCAACGATGATCCTCCCCAAGGACATCGAGCGTGATCCAGCTTTGCGCTTTTTGGAAATGACAGCTCGCTGGCAGCAACTTCCTTTGGCGATTTTACTATATAGTATTGGCGGCATCGGTTGGGTCGCATGGGGTATTGGCGCGCGGATATGCATTTCGAGTATTGGCCACTGGGGCACCGTATGGTTGGCGCACAATCGAGGAACGCGCGACTGGTATGTTTTAGGAGCAGGCACACAGGGGCATAACTTGCGCGGTCTAGGCCTCGTTACGTTTGGCGAAGGCTGGCATAGCAATCACCATGCTTTTCCCAGATCTGCGCGCATGGGCTTAGGATCCAGTCAGATCGATCCTAGCTGGACGATTTTAAGAGCCTTGCAGCGCCTAGGGCTGAGACGGGACGTTCAGACACCTGACACTCTCCCCAAAAGGGATCGCGCTTGAAGAGTGATAAATTGATATGCGTTTGATTTTACGGCATCTCTTAGTCGCCGCAACCACGCTCTGGCTGACTGGCGGAGTGTCGTAAACGTCACATTTTTGAAGCGGTTTGGGGTTCGTTGCGCCCCTCGGACTTATCCTGGCCCTGCATTTGATTTGGCTTTCAGTGACACGCACCCGAACCGCTGACTGGTCTATGGTTGTACTTGGCCGCTCTGTGGGAACCGGCGCGCTTATGTTCGGAGCATTATTGGTGAGCGACGCATTGATGCCTATGCCGAGCCATGCTGCGAACGGAGATTATTTGGACGACGCTTCCATTTATATTGTGTGCGGTTTGATGATCGCGGTAGTCGTGGTCATCGCAGCCGCTTTACTCTATTTGGTGGCTCTCGGTTTAAAGGCAGTGTTCCGCCATTTCCGTGGTGACGATGACAGTCTAAAAGATGTGGCAACGCTCGTTATCTCATTTACATTTATCGGCGTTGCAAGCCTGGAGGGGATAACTTCCAGCTTATCCTTTAATGGCGAAAATAGAGTCATTTCCACGCGGCAAATAAATGCTTCTACCCAGGATGTTTGGCAGGCCTTGTGCACAGCAACGTCTGGCGCATTTCCTCGGCCCACGATTTTGCAATCCTTTCCTCAACCAGTCGACGTTGTCGTAGATGAAGGCGTTGGACTGGGCGCTGAACGTAGAGTCCTCTTCACCGGCCGAGAAGGCTCCGGAATTTTGAGCCTTGAAGTAACCGAGCGCACCAAGGAAAGGGCCGTGCTAACCGTAACCAGTGATCAAACGCCGCTTGCCAACTGGATGGCCTTCCACACCATCGTCTACGAAGTATTCCCGACAGATGATGGAAGCCATTTGAGAGTGTCGTTGGAATACGAAAGACGCCTGGCGCCAACATGGATAATGACACCTGTCATGCAAGGCGCTGGTTGGCTCGCCATGGACACTCTGGCACGAGACGTTGAAGCTAGGAGCTTAGGGCTCTGATTTTCTTAGGATCCGCCATGCAGACTGATGCAGAATGCGGATAGCTCTGTGCCAACTTTGCTGCTGCGGAGCAGCGCTCGCAGTTCGATGGATATCAAAAAGCGGTAATTTATAGTGTTTTGCGAATTCACGATGGGTCTCGCCGAACGATCACATGGCCAGCTCCGAAAATGCGTTTCGAGCCTAGATTAATCCGTTTTGCTGAAAAAATTAACGTACACCAATTGTCGAAAGCACACTTTAGCGACCGTTCAGATTTTCAGCCGTCTTCGCGTTTACGATTGGAGTAATTTTGCAGAAGCCAGGTCGAGGTTCATTCGGATCACTTTAAACTGAGGCCTAAGTAATACCCTTCTTCTGAAACGAAACCGCCATTGCGGAAATTACACTCAATGGCGGTATCAATCTCTATATCTGTGGCCTCGGATTATCTAAGTCCGGGACGCTTTTACCATGTCGGCCCCTTTTTCGGCCACCATGTACGTCGGCGCGTTGGTATTGCCGGTCGGCACAACAGGCATGATTGATGCGTCGATCACCCGCAGGCCTTCAATGCCATGGACCCTTAATTCATGATCCACGACTGACATCTCATCGCGACCCATTTTGCAGGTGCCGACCTGATGGTGATAGCTTTGCAGCGAATTACGGGCGTAATCTGCCAGCTCTTCGTCCGTCTGCACGTCTGGTCCTGGGTAGATTTCACGTGTGGTGATCTCGGCCAGCGAAGGCTGCTCGGCGATTTCGCGCATCATTTTGATGTTCGTGACCAGCGTCTGAACGTCGTAATCGGTTTCTAGAAGATGTGGATCGAGTGCTGGCCGGTCGTCGATGCCCGGGCCGGTTAGTCGCAATTCACCCCGGCTGGTGGGGCTGACCCCACCGGCGCAGAGCGTATAGGCCGAGGGCGTCACTGGCTCCTGCGTGTCGGCTGTATAAAGCGGCACATGGAAAAACAGCGGCTGCATGTCCGGTGCAGGCAGACGCGGGTCAGACCGCATAAAGGCCTGGGCATGCAACGGGATCACCGCCAAGTTTGTGGGTGGCGGGACGTCACCTTCGTAGATCACAGGCGCAAGCGAGTGATCGTGCAGGTTTTTGCCAACGCCTGGCAGCTCGTGTTTGACTTCAATGCCGAACTCTTCCAGTTGCGCGCGTTCGCCGATGCCTGACAGCATCAGTATCTTCGGGCTTTCGATCGTGCCGCCCGATAGGATGACTTCGCGGGTAACAGTTACCGTGCGTTCTTCACCCTCCTGGATATAGGTCACGCCGGTGGCCCGCTTACCATCAAGTTCCACGTTCTTGACACGGGCATTGGTCAGCAGACTGAGGTTGGACCGTTCAAGCGCCGGACGCAAAAAGGCCACAGCGCTAGAGTGCCGCTTGCCATCCTTAGTATTCATTTGGGCAAAGTTCACACCCTCACTGTCGGCACCGTTGTAATCTTCATTGAACGGATAGCCCGCCTCTAGGGCCGCATCTACGATGCGCTGTGTTGTGGGGTGAATTCCATAGTCGGTGGTGACATGTAGCGGACCGCCCACGCCGTGATATTCGCTTTCGCCTTGGTCGAAATCCTCGGACTTTTTGAAGTAGGGGAGCACGCTTTCATAGTCCCATCCAGGGTTCCCCATATAGGCCCAGTTGTCATAGTCGCTGGCGTGACCGCGCACATAGAGCATACCATTGATCGACCCTGACCCGCCTACGACACGCCCACGCGGCCAGTGGATTTGGCGCCCGTTGCAGTGTTCCTGCGGGACGGTGAAATAGGCGTAGTCATATTCCGTATTCCAATTTTCCAGCAGCAGAAGCGGCGTTTCAATCGTCTCCACGCCCTCTTCCGGCCCGCCGGCCTCTATCAGCAGCACTGAAACGTCCGGGTCTTCGGTCAAGCGCGCAGCGAGCACGCATCCGGCCGAGCCAGCGCCACAGATGATGTAGTCAAAGCTTCCGGTCTGCGCGGCGGCTGTATTGACGGATGCGCCATAGATGCCGGGTGCAACAATGAGAACACCTGAGGCAAGCGACGTCTTTCGCAGGAAATCCCTGCGGGTCATTTTCTTGGACATTTTTTCCTCCCAAATTTGGCTTGGCCCGGGGCAAAACCCGGGCCATTTGCTCAGCTGAATACGACCTGTACGTCGGTGTATTCTTGCAAGCCCTCCTCACCGAACTCGACACCGATGCCGGACTTCTTCACGCCACCAAACGGCGCGTTCGGCTGAATGGCGCCGTGCTTGTTGATCCAGACAGAGCCGCACTCCATGCGCAGCGCGACCTCTTTGGCCTTTTCGATATTTTTGGACCAGACAGAGCCGCCAAGCCCGTTTTCGGAGTCATTGGCGCGTTCGATCACCTCGTCCAAATCCGAGTACTTGATGATCGGCAAAGCCGGGCCGAACTGCTCTTCGGCCACCAGCGGGTCATCATTGTCGAGATCCGCGATAATCGTGGCCGGGAAAAACAGCCCCTCTCCAGGGTCACCGCCCAGAAGGACGCGGCCCTTCTGTTTGCCAGCGTCCACCAGCCTTTTGACCTTGTCGAACTGCATCTGGTTCTGGATCGGGCCCAGGATACTGTCTTCAGACATGCCGTCGCCCATTGGGATGTTCTTGGCGAATGCGACAAGGTTCTCGCAGACGGCATCATAGACATCTTCGTGCACATATAGCCGCTTCATCGCAGCGCAGGTCTGTCCGTTGTTGATAAATCCGCCCCAAAACAGACCTTCGGCGATGGCCGCAGGGTCGACATCGGGTAGAACGATACCTGCATCGTTGCCACCCATCTCCAGGGTTAGGCGTTTCATCGTCTCAGCGGCGGAGCGCATGACCTTTTCACCGGTTGCACAAGAGCCGGTGAAAACGATTTTGCGAATGTCCGGATGTGCCGACATAGCGGCACCGATCCCGGACCCTGCGGCGCCGTCACTGCCCGCAACACAATTCACGACGCCCGCGGGCAGCACCTCATTCATAATCTCCACAAGACGGATCGTTGAAAGCGGTGTGTAGGGCGAGGGTTTGATCACAACTGTATTGCCAGTGCGCAGCGCGGGCATGATATGCCAGATCGCGATCAGGACGGGGAAGTTCCAGGGCGTGATTGACCCGACAACGCCTAGGGGCTTCCGGTGCAATTCTACCGTGCCCTCATTGTTGTCCTGGAGCACTTTCATCGGCAGCGACAGACTGCTGGTATAGCCTGCCCATGCGCCAGCACCGCCAATTTCCCAACGAGAGCCAAGACCGTTCAGCGGCTTTCCCTGTTCCTTGGTGACCAGTGCTGCGAGCTCCTCGGCGTTTTCGCCAATTTTCGCAGTCACCGCTTCACAGGCCGCCTGTAACGCCTCGTCGCTGTTTTGCGACCATGATTTGAATGCGGCTTCAGCTGCGGCAACAGCCTTGTTCAGGTCACTCTCAGTTGCCTCGGGCGCGAGCCCCACAACGTCTCCCGTGGACGGGTTTTTAACCTCAAACGTCGAGCTCGCCGACACTCTGTTGCCGTCGATTATCATTGGGAACATGTTCGCCATGCGCTTCTTCCTCCTCCAAAAGAACATCGGAACCCTCCCTAGGGGTCTGCGATGTTCTGACGGTAAGAAGGATGGAAAAGCCTGTCTTCGCAGGAGGCGTCAAAACCCTTTGCAGCAGGCGTCAGCCCAAGGTCTCTCCTGGGGTGCAACCATAGATTTTGCGGTAAACGCGATAGAATGTCGACAAATCGCCAAATCCGGAATCGTAGGCCGCCGTGGACACCATGGACTTGTTTTGAAGCTGTGAACTTCTTTGCAGCGCCTGGTGCGCAACCTCTACTCTAAATCGTTGCAAGCGTTCATGAGGTGTTTCACCCGTAATCTGGAAGGCACGTTGCAATCGACGAAGCGACACCCCAGACAATTTCGCGAGGGCCCGGCTGTTGAATCCCTGAACACGGTAGTGCTCTGCCATCACGGACAAAGCGGTCTTCACGATTTGCCGATCTGGGTTCAAGTGCCCCCCGTCGCCAAGGGCGCGTCCTGTCAAATATGCGCCCAACACGCTGTAAAATGCTTCAACGGTATTGGCTTGTATGGCTGTGTCAGTCGTGGACATGAGCTTTACTAAGACAGCTTTCATCGCAACGGCGAGCGGGTCATCACGGTCTATGGATAAACCGCCATAGATGCGGCGCCCAAATCGATGGCTCATTTCGTCTCGGGGCAAGTGTACGGAAATCTGATGCGATGCATCTGTGCCGTAGGTGAATTGGCTTTCTTTCGTGGAATCCACCACGAACATGTCGCCTGGCCGCGCCAGAGTGGCAACTTCGTTTTGGACCAGCCGCGCCTGACCCCGGTGCTGCAGAATTAAAAAATAATGGTTGCCCGGATCACGTCGAATATTGGAGGTATCCCGGCTGACTTGCGCGGCGGCCAAACTCACTTGGGCAATGTCAATGCCTGCATGTAGATCAACAGCCAGTGCCCCCGTCACGACATCGCGGGACACCTTGCCAGAGCGCAAATCGAACGCGCCGCATATGCCCTGCAAATCCGATTGAAAAACTTCAATCTGATGGGATGGAAGTTGCAGTTCTGCGTTATTTGTTGGGACAGCTTGCATGGGCAACCGTAGTTTACATTCGCCTCAGCTTAATCGTCACGCTATGCACTTGCCCAGAAATTTCGTGATTATTTCTCTAAGCTATTGAAATTAAGTGCTTTTGAATCAGAAATTTGTTATCTAAAGCGTCCGGCCTTTACCCTGACTTATCATTTGACCAAAATGTCCCGAGAGCGCGTAGCGCGGCAGGGTATTTCGTGTCTCGAGTTTAAGGTCGGACGCTCTAGCCACCGGCAAGGTTCGAATAGCAAATTGACCCCGCGTTTGCGTTCGCCACGATTGTGAACCGCACAAAGCCGTCGTTCAAATCAATCGCGCCAGCGGCAGAAGTGTCCGCAAATCGTCCCGCCCACCAACAAAAAAGCCGCCTCAAAGAGGGCGGCTTTCGATTTCATCAGACCAAGCAGCCTTAGTTTTTCGCGTAATATTCCACGACCAGGTTCGGCTCCATCATCACCGGATAGGGCACATCGCTCAGGCCCGGGGCGCGCACGAAGGTCGCGGTCATTTTGGAGTGATCGGCCTCGACATAATCCGGCACGTCGCGCTCGGGCAGCTGCACGGCTTCCAGCACCACGGCGAGTTGCTTGGACTTTTCGCGCACTTCGATCACGTCGCCTTCCTTGACGCGGTAGGACGGGATGTTGACCCGCTTGCCGTTCACCAGGACATGGCCGTGATTGACGAATTGGCGCGCGGCAAACACCGTCGCCACGAATTTCGCGCGGTAGACCACAGCGTCCAGGCGCCGCTCCAGCAGGCCGATCAGGTTCTCACCGGTATCGCCCTTCACCCGCTCGGCCTCAGCGTAAATCCGGCGGAACTGCTTTTCCGTCAGATCGCCGTAATAGCCCTTGAGCTTTTGCTTGGCGCGCAGCTGCAAGCCAAAGTCCGACAGCTTGCCCTTGCGGCGCTGGCCGTGCTGACCGGGGCCGTATTCGCGGCGGTTGACCGGGGATTTCGGACGACCCCAGATGTTTTCGCCCATCCGGCGGTCGATTTTGTACTTGGCAGACGTGCGTTTGGTCACGGCTGATCTCCTTCTTGGAACGCTCCGCGCGGCGGAGCTATGAAGGGCGTTGTCCTTTGGGCCGAGACCCCGACAGGCTTCCCCTCGCGGGGACCACCAACACCAATGAACCGCGCAGATGCCACGGGCCGCGCAGGCTGTCAAGCAAGGGGAGTTGCGGGGAGATTTAGCGCAGAACGGGCCGGCGCGCCGAACTGCCCCGCTCGGCACCATAGGCCATCAGATCGACCTCACCCGGGGTAAGCATCCGCCGGGTCGACCCGCCATAGCGGTGTTCATCCACGCCTAGATCGGGGCGCACATCCAGAAGCGTGTCCCGCATCTCCGGGCTGAGACTGCGGAGGCCCGCGACACCGGGATGGAAGCTTTCGACCTCCAGGCCATCGGCTCGCAAGATCTCATGCCGGTCGAGCATCAGGTGGATGTAATAGGTCTCGGTCAGGCGCGCATCCCGCGCGATGCCCGGCCGCCCGACAAGATCTGCGGCGCGCACGAGCGTCTCACGCTCACCCCAGAGCGCCTGGGCCGCGTCGGACTTCATAAGAACTCGGTGATCGGGCGATACACATAGGTCACGCGCCGGTTTGTCGTCCCCCAAAGCACCCGCCCTAATCCGGATCGGGCGCTGGTGCGGCAGTGCGAAAAGCCGCGCGCCGGTCATTTTCTTGTGGCCCATCCAGGCAATTTCCTGAGCGCCGCTATCCTTGGTCAGCACCCGGTCGCCAGGCCCCAGATCCTCAATCGCCGTGGGGCCGTCCTCGGTGTCAATCAGCGTGCCGGGCGTGAAACACAATAGTGCAGGCCGCGCCGCCTCGGGCCGCGGCTTGGTTAGCTCGGCATTGGCCTGAAGGATCGTCAGATCAGTCGCGGAGGGCGGCAGGTGATCGTGGAAAACCAAAAGCGGCGCCTCGGTGCCCCAAGGACTGACCGGCAGGCCGGAATAGGCCCGCTCTCCGTCGCTGACCACGAAGGCCGAGCCAAATTCAGGCCCAGCAATAATTGTCTGCGTTCCCGCCGTAGTCCCACCTGTCGCACCTATCTCCGCGGCCTGGAGATCATCGGCTGGAGCCCGGCGCGTGCGAGCCCTCAGCTCAGCCTGATTGAGCGCCCCGCCCAGGATCAGGGGCGCGCGCGGCCCTACCAGCGGCACAGCCGCCCCATGCCATCGCCAGGACAAACCTTCGGCCACGGCCTGGAATTGCAGAGCGGGAATTCCGTCAATATGGCTTTGCGCCCACGCGATCATTGCCGCGCCAAACAGCCCACTGCCCATCAAACCGCCTCAGTCTCACTGCTCGCTCGACGTTTTCCGTCGATGCGATCGTTAATTGTTAACAGGGAGTTAACACGAAACCGCTGCGAAGCAAAGAATTATCGGCAAAAGCGCGGATCAGAAATTGAGCCGGATCGTCAAACCGCCGACGATCTGCCCCTCGGGCTGACCCACGAATTCCTCAGATAGATAGGTCGCGCCATAAAAGACCGAACCGACGCCGCCCTCGTAAAGCAGACCTGCCCGCACGCGGTAGCGTGTATCCTCGGCCTCGATGCCGAAACTGCTGGGCAAATACTGGCTGTTGGCGACATAGGCCGCATCGGCGCCCAGGCTCACGCTAAGGCCTGCCGGGCCGTCGCCCGCGATCCCGCGATAGCGCTGACCGCTGACCGGGTCGCGCACCAAAAGCGCGCCGCTTCCGAAGCCCGCAAAGCTTAAATCCGCGCCCACCCGGGCCAGCGTTTCTGGCCCCGCGACAAGCTCCGCGAAGGGCCGGACGGATACGTCATTGACCTGAAAACTGCGCGCCACTTCGAGCGTCGCACCAAGCTGCACGGAATTGTGGATCTCATAGCCGTCGATCTCGACCCGCGGAAAGCTCAATGCATCATGCAAGCTGGCTTGAAAATCGCTGAGGCCCGTCTGCTCGCCCAGAACGAACAGATCGACACCGGCAGCAACTTCCAAGCTGCGCCAGTCAAAATGCGTATGCGCGCCCAAGCTGATCACACCGGCATAAGGGCGGCTGGGCGGTCCGGGATTGCGCAGATCGGCGGGCGTGTTCCACTCCGTGCGGAAGCGGTATTCGATGATCTCACCCGGACGGGTCGGCAGCGCGCCGCTCCACGAGGGCCCGCGCAACAGCGATAGATTGATCGCCGCACTGCGCCAGCGATCACGGTTGTCGCCAATAGCATCGTTGGTGAAAAGCCGTCCGAAGCCCAGTGTTTGCTGCGCATTGGCCGGAAGCGCCGCGCTGAGCATAGCCGCAAGCGGCGCTGCGAGACGGAGGAATGAGCGTCGGGGCATGGAACCTGCTTCGTTTTGCCTGCCGATTATCTTTTTCCTACCGCTACACGATTAACACCGTCTTTGTCTACTCAACTGCATTTTGAATAGGCGCAGTTTCCGCAGGTCATGCAGCCCTCGCTCATCCGCATCTCATATTGCCCGCAATTCGGGCATGCGGGCCCGGGCTTGTGGCCCAGATTGACAACTTCGGCCTGAGGGTCGCTTTTCAGGCCCATCCCCTCGCCCTCCAGAAAACCCGTGGCGATCATGTGCCGCTCAATCACGCCGCCGATCGCGGCCAGGATCGAGGGCACGTATTTGCCGCCCATCCAGGCCCCGCCCCGCGGATCGAAGACGGCCTTGAGCTCTTCGACGACGAAAGACACATCGCCGCCCCGCCGGAACACTGCCGAGATCATTCGGGTCAGCGCCACGGTCCAAGCGAAATGCTCCATGTTCTTGGAGTTGATGAAGATCTCGAACGGCCGCCGCTGACGCCCCTGCACGATGTCATTGACAGTGATATAAAGCGCATGCTCGCTGTCGGGCCATTTGAGCTTATAGGTCTGTCCCTCCAGCGCCTGCGGCCGATCGAGCGGTTCTGACATGTAGACGACTTCACCCGTCGCAACCTCGGCCAACTCCTGCGCCGCCGGTTTCTCCTCGGCCTCCGACACGCTCAGCACGCTGCCCGTCACGGCATTGGGCCGATACGTGGTGCAGCCCTTACAGCCCGTCCGGTAGGCCTGCATATAGACATCCTTGAAGGCCTCGAAACTGATCTCGGCGGGCACGTTGATCGTCTTGGAGATCGAGCTGTCGATCCAATCCTGCGCCACGGCCTGCATCTTGACGTGATCCTCAGGCGCCAGCGTTTGGGCCGTCACCATGTGCTCGGGTAGATCGGCCGCGCCATGGGTCTCACGCCAAACCTGCACGGCGTAGTCGACCACCTCTTCCTCGGTGCGAGAGCCATCGGGTTGCAGCACTTTGCGCGTATAGGCCGTGGCGAAAACCGGCTCGATCCCCGAGGACACATTGCCCGCATAAAGCGAAATCGTCCCCGTCGGAGCGATCGAGGTGATCAGCGCGTTCCGCAGCCCATGCTCGGCAATCAGCGCGCGCACATCCGGATCAAGCTTGGTGATCATCGGCGCCTTCGCATAGGCCGCCCCATCATAGAGCGGGAAGGCCCCCTTTTCGGCCGCAAGCTCCGCCGAGGCGCGATAAGCTTCATTGGCCAGCACCCGCATCCACTTGCCGGTCTGCACCACCGCCGCATCCGAGCCATAGCGCAGCCCGACCATGGCCAGGGCATCGGCCAGACCCGTCACACCGAGGCCGATCCGTCGCTTGGCCTGGGCCTCCTGCCGCTGCGCCTCTAGCGGGAAGCGGGAGGCATCCACCACATTGTCCATCATCCGCACGGCGGTTTTCACAAGCTCCGACAAGGCCGCCGGATCGAGCGCGGCGGCATCCGAGAAAGGCTGGCTCACGAGGCGCGCCAGATTGACCGAGCCCAGCAAACAGGCGCCATAGGGCGGCAGGGGCTGCTCGCCGCAGGGATTGGTCGCCGCGATGGTCTCGAGATAGTTCAGGTTGTTCTCGGCATTGATCCGGTCGATGAAAATCACACCGGGCTCGGCGTAATCATAGGTCGCCTGCATGATCTTGTTCCACAGATCGCGCGCCTGGATCGTGCGATAGACCTTACCGTCAAAGATCAGATCCCAGGGGCCGTCCGCCTCCACGGCCTCCATGAACGGGTCGGTGACCAGCACCGAGACATTGAACATCCTGAGCCGCGCGGGGTCGGATTTGGCGGTGACAAAATCCTCGATATCCGGGTGATCGCAGCGCATCGTGGCCATCATCGCCCCGCGGCGTGAGCCCGCCGACATGATCGTCCGGCACATCGCGTCCCAGACATCCATGAAGCTCAGCGGGCCCGACGCATCCGCCGCCACGCCCTTCACATCCGCGCCCTTGGGCCGGATGGTCGAGAAATCATAGCCGATGCCGCCGCCCTGCTGCATGGTCAGCGCGGCCTCTTTGAGCATGTCGAAAATGCCGCCCATGCTGTCGGGGACAGTGCCCATAACAAAGCAGTTGAACAACGTCACCGAGCGGCCGGTCCCCGCGCCTGCGGTGATCCGACCGGCGGGCAGGTATTTGAAATCCTCAAGCGCCGCATAGAACCGCTCTTCCCAGGCGGGCGCGTCCGCCTCCACCTCGGCCAATGCGCGGGCGATCCGGCGCCAGGTTTCCTCCACCGAGCCGTCGATCGGGCTGCCATCGGCCTCCTTGAGGCGATATTTCATGTCCCAGATCTGCTCGGCGATTGGGGCGGCAAAGCGGCTCATTTTCACACCTCATTGGTAATGGGAGCGGCGGCAGGACTTGAACCTGCAACCTCCCCGCTGTACCTCTCAATTGTTGAGTTCGAGAAGCCAAGAAGGCGGGGCGCTCATCCTTTGAGCTTCGCCGCTTCGAATCGCTGCGTCCGCGATAACGTAACGTTATCGCCTAACTGTTGCGTTTCAATAGCGAAACCATACTAAATCCTGTGTATCCACAGGATAGCCGACAAAACAGTGGATAACCTGTGGATAAGGCATGGATAACCTAAACCTCATAAAGATTTGCGTCGGCGCGCAAGGTATTGAAGACCTTGAAAGATGGCAAAGCCAGGCCCGCGCCCGCGGCCCCGACGGCCATCCGCGCCACGTGACCCGCATGTGGCCCAAGCGCGCCGAGGAGCTTTTGGATGGCGGCTCGATCTATTGGGTCTTCAAAGGCCTCATCCTCTGCCGCCAGCCGATCCTTCGCCTCGATCAGGTGGATCGCGGCGACGGCATCGCGCGCTGCGGTATCGTGCTGGGTCAGCCCGTCACTCGCGTCACCCCCACGCCCAAACGCCCCTTTCAAGGCTGGCGCTATCTGACCGTCACAGACGCCCCTAAAGACCTCGGCGCCGCCCGCCAAGAGGACGCGGCCCTACC
>JBCBXA010000071.1:0-15244 GCA_039816825.1 Pseudomonadota bacterium
CAGCAGCATCAGGAACGGGTAGAAGCCGTAACGGGTCTTCACCCATTCGATCTCGCGGGAGGCGAAAATGACACCGGCAATCGCCACCAGCGACGCCGCCACATTCAACCCTGCACCGAACAGATCGACGGTGAAGGAAATACCAAACGGCGGCAGCCACCGCCCCATGGTCATGGTTTGCGGGCCGTCCTCCAAAATCCACGCGAGAAGCGCGATATTGTTGATGGCCAGCAGCACCAGCGAAACGAGAGCGATCGGGAATTGCGTCGCCGTGCGCTTGCGCAGCATCAGCAGAATGGTGCCGGCGATCATGGTGATGGCGATGGGCGCAATGATCAGCCAGGCCTGTGGCGCGACATCCGCTTTCACATAAGCGTCGAGATAATTGTAATCGGGCTTGGGGGCCATGCCCTCAACCACCCCGGCCAACAGCGGAAGCACCGCACCAAGACTCATATCCATACCCATCTCAGTACCCATGGGGCGGCCCCGTCTCATCCAGAGGCTCAGCCAGGCGCATCTCGTCCGTGTCGTCGGTCTCAAGGTCCTCATAGGACCGGTAGCCGAGCACCAGAAGGAACGCGAAGAGCGAGAACGAGATCACGATAGCCGTCAGAACGAGTGCCTGAGGCAGAGGATTGGCTGTCGCGAATTGCGGCACCCATTGGTCGAGATCAATGGCGGGCGGGACAGACCGCGTGAGGCGACCGGCGGTGAAGAACAGCATGTTCACCGCATTGCCGAGCACAACGACGCCGAGCAGGATGCGGATCACGTGGCGAGACAGCAGCAGATAGATTGCGACGGTGAAGAAGACACCGACGAGCACAGCGAGGACAGCTTCCATTACCGGCGCTCCCCTTCCTCAAGAGACAGCGCGATGGAAGTCACAGAACCCACCACAACCAGATAAACGCCTATATCAAAGACCAGCACTGTGGACAGTGGAATTTCGATCCCGCCAATGACGGGGTACACCCAAAGGCCAGTCATGAAAGGCACGCTTGCGAAGATCGAAATGACACCCGCGAGCGTGGCGATGAAGAGGCCGAACGCAGCAATCGACAATGGGTGGAACCGCAATGCGCGGCGCACGGCAGACACGCCGGAGGCAATGCCAAAGATCGCGAAAGCCGACGCTGCCAACAGCCCGCCGATAAAGCCGCCACCCGGCTCATTATGGCCTCGCAGCAAAATGAAAATGGAGAAGAGCACCATGAGCGCTGTGAAGTACGGTGCCACGGTGCGCAGCAGAAGCGTTTGCATCAGCGGGCTCCCTCAGTTGCAGCGGCTTTGGGTGCGGCGACTTCCTTGGCCGCGTCCTCACCCTCTACGGCACGGACTTTCGAGGCGCGGATGCGGATGAGGGCGTGAATGGCCAGGCCCGTAATCACAACAACGCCAATCTCGCCCAGCGTATCGGTTCCGCGGTAGTCGACGATGATGACGTTCACGATGTTGCGGCCATGGGCAATGATGCGGCTGTATTCAGTGAAAAAGTCCGACAGGTTGGTGTTGAACGGTCCAGCCGTCGCTGCGATCAGCGCAATCGTCAGGCCAGCACCGCAGGCCAGCGCCACACCTCCATCGAGCACAAACTGGCCCCACCCGCGATGATCAGACGGCGTGAGGCTGAGCTTTGTCATCGCCAGCGCCAAAATGACCACCGACAGGGTCTCCACCATAAACTGTGTGAAGCTGAGATCGGGGGCACCAAAGAGCATAAAGATCAGCGCCACTGCGAAGCCCTGGATACCCAGGGAGATGATGGCGTTGAGGCGGCTCTTCGCATTGACGACGGCGATGAGGCCGACAACGGCAAGCGCAATGATGGCCCAGACATGGAACTGGAACGCGGCAAAGACCGGCCAATCCGGCATCTCACCACCCAGAAGCAGCGGCACCCAAAGGGACAGGGCAACGAAAATAAACGTCACCACCATATAGACCTCAAGCCGACCTGACTGGAGACTAGACGTGAAGCCGTAAGAGAAGCGCACGAGACCGGACACAGCCTGATCAAACCCTCTGTCCGGCCCCCAGCCGATGGCATTGAGCACAGACGCCATGGCAGCGCGCAGCTTGTCGATCTGTGTGTAGAACAGGACGCCCAGCGCGATGGTAACGATCGAAAGCGCCAAAGGCGTAGACCAATAGGTTGGAAAGCCGAGAATCTTGACCGTAACCGCATCGCCGTAAACCGCACTGGCCATGGGCGACGAAATGAGCTTGTGGGTTGCGCCTGAGAACAGAGCGCCAATCAGACCAAGGCCCGAGAGAACGACTGGCCCCAGCCACAGCGACGCAGGGCCCTCATGGGCCTTGGACAAATGGTCCGGCTTGTCGCCCAGCATGGGCTTAAGCGCGACGGCGGCACCGATCACCAGCATCAATGCGTTGCCCAGAATGGCAACGGCCAGAATAAGCAGCGACCAGTCGGAACCCAGCAGCCCGTAATACATCTCTTCCTTGGCCATGAAGCCGTAAAAGAACGGAAGGCCGCCCATGGACAGCGCAGCCAGACATGCAGCCGCAAATGTGATGGGCATGACCTTGCGCAGACCGGCGAGCTTAGTGACGTCCCGCGTTCCGGCCTCATGATCGATGGTGCCCGCCACCATGAAGAGACAGCCCTTAAAGAGCGAGTGCGCGACCAGGTACAGCACCGCGCCTTCAATCGCCTTTTCCGTACCCCAACCGGTGAGCATGACCAAAAGGCCAAGGGACGCCACGGTCGTGTAGGCCAGCATCAGCTTGAGGTCTGTCTGGCGAACGGCGAGGAACGTGCCGACCAGCAAAGTCGTGCCGCCGAAAATGGGGAGAACGGTTTCCCAGAGCGCGGTCTCACCCATGACCGGGTTGAGGCGCATCAACAGGTACACACCCGCCTTCACCATAGTGGCGGAGTGCAGATAGGCCGATACCGGCGTCGGCGCTTCCATCGCATTGGGCAACCAGAAGTGCAGCGGGAACTGGGCCGACTTTGTGAAGCAGCCGCCAAGCACCAGCACAAAAGCCATGAGATAAAGCGGCGAATTGCGCAGCGTGTCACCGGACGCCAGCACCCCGGATAGCGATGCCTCACCGGTGATCATGTGCAGCGTGACGATACCCGCCATGAGAATAAGGCCACCACCGCCCGTGATGATCAGCGCCTGAAGCGCTGCACGGCGTGAGGCGGCGCGTTGATTGCCAAAGCCGATCAGCAGGAAGGACGTGATGGACGTCAGCTCCCAAAGGACGAACAGGGCATAGAGATTGTCTGCAGCGACGAGGCCGAGCATGGCGCCCATGAACAGAAACAGGAACGAGAAGAAACGCCCCTGCTGCGGATGACCCTTCAGGTAGCCGCCGGCATATATGACGACCAGGGTGCCGATGCCCGTGACCAAAAGCCCGAAAACGAAACTCAATCCGTCAAACAGATAGCTCAGCTCAACATTGAGGCTTGGCACCCATTGGATACCGCCCTGGACGGTGCCACCTGCCGAAATAGTGTCGGAAAGCCCCAGGATCTGCAGGAAGATGATGGCCGGAAAAATGGCCAGCAGCCAGCCAGCGGCGCCGCCAAACACGCGCACCGCACTGGGCGCCAGAACGGCAGCAAGAAACGGCAGGCCCAGAATGATGAGCATGATCACCGGATCGGTTGAAAACATTCAAAGGAACCCATGACGGCGCGCGGAAAGGCGCAGTGAATCGCGTATCTGCAAGCGGTAACTAGAGACCCGACCTACCAGTCTCAAGGGTATCGTGACCAATACCGAACCCAAGACTGGATAATTCGAACCTTTCGGCACACATAGAGACCAAATGAGACTTGAAAGGCCCCCACATGTCCGCTGCTGATATTGCCGACCTGCCGGTTAACAAAACCGACGCCGAATGGCGCGAAGAATTGACTCCCGAACAGTACTACGTGCTGCGAGAACACGGCACGGAGCGCGCGGGCACTTCTCAACTCAACTACGTGGAGGATGACGGCGTCTTCCGTTGTGCGGGCTGCGAGCATCCGCTGTTCCGCACCGCCGAGAAGTTTGAGAGCGGAACCGGCTGGCCGAGCTTCTTTGCGCCGATCAACGAGCACGCTGTGACCGAGCACAAGGATCGCTCCTTCTTCATGACGCGCACGGAAATCCGCTGCGCCAATTGTGGTGGGCATCTGGGCCATGTGTTCAATGACGGCCCACGGCCCACCGGCCAGCGCTACTGCATGAACGGCGTCGCGATGAACTTCACGCCGGACGCTGAATAATGACCGCCAAGCCCCCCATCGCTGAGAAGCGCCCCGTTACCTCAACCCACCACGGCCAAACCTTGGTGGATGATTACGCCTGGCTGCGCGCCGACAATTGGCAGGAAGCCATGCGAGAGCCGGAGAAGCTGCCGGAGCCCATCGCCGCCTACCTGCGCGCCGAAAACGCCTATCAGGAGGCGTGTCTCGCCGACACGGCGGACCGGCGCGCGGCACTGGTTGAAGAGATGAAGGGCCGCATCAAGGAGGATGACAGCTCCGTGCCTCAGCTCGATGGGCCTTACCAATATTGGGTCGAGTACCGCGAGGGCGGAGAATACCCCGTCTACAAGCGCAGGCCCCGCGATGCGGACGCTGGAACCGCGGAGCAGATCCTCCTCGACGGCGATCTGGAGGGCAAGGACAAGGCCTACTTCTCGCTCGGCGGCATGGACCGCAGCCCGTCGCACAAGCTGGGGGCATGGATCGTCGATGAGAACGGCTCGGAATATTACCGCCTACGCGTCCGCGATCTTGAGACGGCCCAAGACACAGGCGAGACGCTCGAAGATGTAGGCAGCTTCGTCTTCACCGATGACGAGACGCTCTATTACGCCCTCGTGGATGAGAGCCACCGCCCTTCCAAAATCTTCCGCCACACGCTGGGCACGGCGCAGGCGGATGATGTGCTGGTCTATGAAGAAACCGACCCCCGCTTCTTCTGCGGGGTGGGCATCAGCCAGTCGGAACGGTTTCTGTTCATCTCGGCCTCGGTGAACGATCAGGACGAATTGCACTTCCTCGATCTGGCGGACCCCGAAGCCACACTCACCTGCATGCAGCCTCGGCAGGACGGCGTGGAGTATGGCGCCGACCACATGGTGCAGGACGGGGAAGACCTCTTCATCATCCGCACCAATGCCGACGGCGCCGAAGACTTCAAACTCGTCACGGCCCCCATCGCCGCGCCGGGCCGCGCCAACTGGACGGATCTTGTGCCCCACAAGGCCGGCTGCACCATCCTCTCCGCTGATCCGCTGAAGAACTGGCTCGTGCGCATGGAGCGCGAGAACGCCCTGCCCCGCATCGTGGTGCGCCACCTGCCCACCGGCGAGGAACACGCAATCGCCTTTGACGAGGAGACCTATGCCCTGGGCGCAGATACTGGCGAGGAGTGGGACAGCGACACGCTTCGCTTAACCTATGCCAGCCCCACCACGCCCAGCCAGACCTGGGACTACAATATGGCCACCCGCGAGCGCACCCTGCGCAAGGAGCAGGAAGTGCCATCGGGCCATGACGCCAGCCAATATGTCACCCGCCGCCTCATGGTGCCGAGCCATGATGGCGAGCTGGTGCCCGCCACCGTGCTGCACCGCGCAGACCTCGAACTGGACGGGTCCGCCCCCTGCTTCCTCTACGCCTACGGCTCCTACGGCGCCTCCATGCCGGCGAGCTTTTCGACGGTGAAATTCTCCCTCGTCGACCGTGGCTGGGTGCATGTAACGGCCCACATTCGCGGTGGCGCGGAGAAGGGCCGCGGCTGGTACGAGCAATCCAAAAAGGGCGGCAAGCACCACACTTTCAAAGACTTCATCGCCGTGGGCGAGTATCTCGCAAGCCAAAATGAAAAAGGGGAAGGCTTCACCGCCCGGGGCAAAATCGTCGCCAATGGCGGCTCGGCGGGCGGCTTGCTGATGGGCGCGGTGGCCAATATGGCGCCGGACCTCTTCGCCGGCATCGTGGCCGATGTGCCCTTTGTCGACGTGCTGAACACCATTCTCGACGCCAGCCTGCCCCTCACGCCGGGGGAGTGGAGCCAGTGGGGCAACCCCATCGAGAGCGCCGAAGAGTATGCCATCATCGCCAGCTACAGCCCCTACGACAATGTGACGGCCCAGGCCTACCCGCCCATGCTGGTCACCGCCGGCGTGTCAGACCCGCGCGTCACCTACTGGGAGCCCGCCAAATGGGTGTCCAAACTCCGCGCCACCAAAACGGACGACAACCCACTCTACCTCAAAACCAATATGACCAGCGGCCATTTCGGCAAGACAGGCCGCTTCGCCGGCCTGGACGACACGGCCCTGACCTATGATTTCGCCATGCGCTCAGTCGGAGAAACAGCATGACCGCAACGATCCCCTCTACAGTCATATATGGCATCAAAAGCTGCACCACTGTGAGAAAGGCCCGCAAATGGGCGGAGGCCGAAGGCCTCGACCATACCTATGCGGACTTCGCCGACCTAGGCGAAGACCTCCCCGCCGCAATTTCGCGCTGGTTCGACAAGGCGGGCCAGGACAAGGTGATGAACACCAGAAGCACCAACTTCAAAGCCCTGCCGGAAGCCGAGCGCGAGCAGATGGAGAACGACGCGGACTACGCAGTGCAGAAGCTGGCCGAGGACCCAAGGATGCTGAAACGGCCAGTATTGGAGACCGAGCGCGGGGTGGTGACGGGGTTTGATGTTGGCGAGTGGATCATTCGCTCCCCTCCGGTTCTTGATTAGCCTGCAAGTGGTAGACCAACGACCCGCTCTCTTCTCGTGGTTCTACGACGTTAATCTGAAACTTTGTGTACGCATCAAAAGCATCTCCACACACAGCGACAGAGATCAGGTCGTGCGCCTCCTTAGATATCAGTTCAAAATTTTCCCAAGACCATTCATGACGATCCTGAGTTATTTCAGCAAGCTGACTTGCCGCGCTGCAATTTCCTTGTTTTGCGGACCGCGAATACCAAGCGATAGCTTGATCAAGATCACCACTCCAATTGAGTGCCAATAGTGGGTGCCAATCGAGCGTGCCAGAGTGTAGCTGCGCCATCTCCAAATTGGTATCGCTCACGCCACCAAGAGCAGCCTGTCGGAGGTAAAACTCAGCTTCAACGAATTTGTTTGGCGACCCACTCTTTATCATATCGTAGCCCATCTTTGCGTAAGCGATTGGAGCTTCTCGGTGTAGCGCTTTATCCAAGAAAACGTCGGCAAGGGCTTTGTCGGTATGTGGGAGAAACTCACATGTAACATTGCAAAGAGGGTGGTAGTAATACGCAAGCTCAACTTGGGCTGGCACTGATCCACCTTCAGCTGCGTCACTTAGCAGTTGCACTCTCGCATCCGCCGAGAGCGCATGCGAACTGACCTTTGAGTGCGCGTACACATATAGATCGTGGGGATCATTCTCATTTAGGTATTTACGGAGGAATGTCGGAGCCTCATCGAGAGCTGCGATTGTTATAAAATCGGGAACATCGTACTGATTTGCACGATCGTAGATCAGTCTAACTCGTGCTTCAAACAATCCTCTGCTCGCTGCTTCCTCGACTAGCTGGAGATATACTGTGTAGTCGGCCCAGCCGCCCAAACATTCTGCACCATTTGAAAAAACTATCCAGTCATCGAAACCCGGCAGTAAGAAATCCATACCTAGATATTTGAAAAAACGTTGCTCGGCGTGTTCTACATTTGCGAAATGCTGATTCACAGAACCTGAGCGGAAGCACTTCTCTTTATACAATTCGTCAGCTGCGTATAAACTAGCTTCTGCAGACCCCAATGAGTACGCGTGGCTCAAATGCTTCAAGGCCAAACCAATGTCCGGCTCGGCAAAAATACCATCACGATAAACTCGATAGAGCGAAACATGCGCGCCAGCCTGACCATTTGAAGCGAGCTGCTTCAGCTGTCCAAGCGCTGTCTCGTAGAGGTCCTGAGTCAGGTATGAGTAGGCAAGCGCCAACCGTTCTTCGGAAGTTGCGTCACCCCGCCTGACAAGTATGCCACAGACTTCACGGGCGAGGGCACTATTCTCAACTTCGTATGCGTGTACGGCAGATTGCCTTCCAGTACCGAATGGCCGGCCAGCGTGAATGCACCGACTTGACAATTCTCGAGATTCTTCAAGCTGCCAGTTGCGAGTAGCGCCGGATACATCATCACAGTAACTGTACCACGAAACGTTTTCGCATAGGCTCTTTGGAATATGATTAACTGCTGAAACAAACCAACCAGCAGCGGTGTTGAAAAGAAAACCTGAAGCAGCGGCAGTTACACCTGCTCAAACGGCGGCGCCTATTGCTGCGAACTTGAACCTATCTGAATTCCACATTTCAAACCATCCTCTATCAACACGTGGATATTTGAGAATGAACTTTCAAGGCATGTATCCGAAGCAAGCCCCATTTGGTCATTGCATTCGTGTGAACCCCATAAGCATTCTCAAGCAATTTACCCCCCACCCCAAAACCTCCCTTACCCTAGCCGCCTCCCAAGGCGCGGACGGGTGCGTGCACACTCTCGGCCTGCTTGGGAGCGGTGCCTGCTGGGTTGGGTTTGTGTGCCCTGCCTGCCGGGCGTGTCCCGATATGGGTGCAACGCGGGACTAGGACCGTGTAGGTATTGCCCTGCTTAGTGGCGGTAAAAACCCGCTCACGGTGGCGCCCGACGGCCTCTCATCCGAGAGGCGAACTCTGTGCAGGATGGACGCGCAAAAACACCAGGTGAGGCCGAAAGGTCATCGCTTACACCACATCGGACTGGATGCCCTTTCGGCCTCACCGTCTGCATCCCTCACCTTCCACCGCGCGCCGCTGACGGGCTGCGCGGGCGCTTTGGCGCGCCTGAAGGCCGGCCGCTTGCGCGTGAACCGCGGCTGAACGGGCCGTTCAAACCGGGCTCAGCGGCCCGGCGCTACAACCTCCCCCAGTTTCACAATGAGGGAGGATAGTATGAAAACGCAACGCATCACCGCCGCCACCATCGCGCTGGCCGCCATCGCAACCATCACGCCGGCCACCACGGCCCACGCGCTGGACTGGATTGAGCGGGTGAAGGTGGAGCGCTCGGGCATCGACATGGTGCCGGTGGACGTGCGCGCCGGCGGCAATGGCTATTCGAGCCTCAAGACGGGTTCCCACACCTTCAACCTGCGGCTCTACGCCAAGGCCAAGTCCGGCAAGCGCATCGCCATGGGGGCGGTTGGATCCTACAATGGCGTGCGGCGCTGGGAGGCTTCGAGCCTCGTGCATTGGACGCACAATCTGCGCCACCGCGATCTCGGCGCCGGCACCCTGCGCACCATGGATCGCACCTTCAGCTACACCGTGCCGCTTTCCAAAGTGACATGGCACGGCGCAAACCCTGCGCAGGCATGCAATGCCCTTCTGTCAAAAGCCATGAACAAGGGCACCAGCAAGGCCGCCTTCCTGTCGCAGCACCGCATCACCACGGCGCGGGTGTTCTTTCAGTTCGATGCCGTGGCCGCCCGCAAGAATGTCGCCCGGAAGCCATCCAAGCTGACGCTGAGCAACACCACTTCCGAGCGCAAATCGGGCTTCTATGATGTGCGTGTGCGGTGCCTCGCCAAGCCCGCCCGCGCCTCGTAAGGCAAGAGGCTAGTCAGCCGCTTGGTGCGTTGTGAACGCCGATAGCTCAACCTGCGGCACGGGCAGTTGGTCAAAGAGGTAAGACGCGGGCTCTTCGCCTGCGGCTTCCGCAACATCATGGTCAGTGGGCAAAATAGGCATCACCCAGTCCGTGGCGGCGAGCCATGTCCAGGGCACCTGGGTCAGGTCCACATTCGGGTCCGTAAACTGCTGCCAAGGCCGCCCGTTGAGCGACATTTGCACATCGGCATAGACGGCCACATCCGGCCGGCCCTGCTCCGCCCAGCGCTGCTTTAGATGCTGGGCATAGTCCCACACAATGTCCGGGCGGCCGATCACATTGCGGGCCTGACGCTTGGCCATCCAGTCATGGGGGTTCACCTCCCACACCTGCGCTCCGTCCGCCGAGACGATGCGGAACACGCCTTCCCGGTCCCGGTCATAAATGCGCATGCGCCATGAGAAGCGGTGGCCATCCCCCGTCCAGCCAACATTGTTGGCAAACAGGCGCTGGCGCTCCGGCAGATAGATTTGCACGGCGAACCAAGCCAGCAGCAGCGCCAGCAAAGCGGGCTGCATGCGGAAGCTGAGGGAACGTGCAGGAGGTATGGTTGGTGCGGCTCTGGTGACCCGGCGCAGCAGCTGCGAAGGCCAGTCCGGCGCGAAGAAAATCGTTGTCAGCGCCAGCGTGATCCATGGGAAAATGCCGATGTTGAACAGCGTTGCATTGGACCAATGAAACAGGGCGTAAACGCAGAAAACCGGCAGCCGCGTCCGCCGCCACAGCAGGAGTGGCGCGCCGATAACATGCAGCGCCACCGTGCTCCACGTCGCGGCGTAGAAGGCCCAGTCATAATTGAACAGAAAGCCGAAGAAGATTGCGTCCTGCTTGTCGTGCAGCCAGCCGCGCAACGGCTCCGCCCGCAGCAGCCAGTCCTCCGTGATCTTCACCCATCCGGCGTAAATGAGGATAATCTCAAGCTGCAGCTTGATCGCCGAAACGGGCCAACGGGGGATAAATTCGGAGCATGTGGCAGGTTTGAGCCACGCGTCCAGCGAATAGGCCTTCGCCGCGGGCGCAAAGCACAACAGGCAGCCGAACAGGATGACCATGTAATTGTGGTTGAGGTACTGCGCCCGGTCGAGGAGGAAGAAATAGGCGAAGATCGCGGTCAGCGCGATGATCGATGTCCGATAGAACAGACCCAGCGCTACCGTGATGCCGAACAGGCCCACCCCGCCCCAGACGATGTGTATCCACGGCTCCGGCAGCGGCTGCACGAATGGCAGAAACGGAAACAGCACGTCAGGCTCGACATAGTAGCGCGTGATGCGGTCATACTTGATGTAGCGCCAGCAATCCCAGGCGAGGATCAGCCCAAAGGCCACCCGCACCACCACCAGCGACTGGATGGAGATGGGCGCTTCAAGGTGCGCACGGAGGCGCGTCATAAGGGCGTGTGGTGACCAGGCCATGTTAGGGCTTTGGTAACCATAAATCCTTTCACGCGGGTAAAGGCCTAGGCCTACCACCGCTCAGCAGCGCGTCGTTCGACATTGACGTCTTACGCGAAACTAGGCGCCCGCTAGAGCGGCGTTCACCAGCCGGGCAGCTTCTGTACCACCATCATCTTCTTGCCAAACACAGGTGCGGTTTCGGCCGGTCGTTTTGGCTTCGTACAGCGCCTTGTCAGCGCGGCTGTAGAGGACGTCGTGCGATCCGTCGCCTATGCCAATCGACACGGTAAAATCGAGTGGCCGCCTGGTGGCATCGATAGCAGAATGGATCGCCAGCGCGGTACGCTGGGCAAGCGCCAAACCGCCATTATTGATCAGCACGGCAAACTCCTCACCACCCAGCCGGGCACAGCACGACCCTTTGGGAGCAACTTGCGATAGGACCTCGCCCACCATGGCGATGGCATCATCGCCAACATCATGGCCCAGCTTATCGTTGATGGCCTTGAAGTGGTCGATATCGATCATCACCAGCGCAGCACGGTCATCATCGCGGTGTGGCCTTTTGAGAAAGGCGGTAAAACCTCGGCGATTGAGAAGCCCTGAAAGAGGGTCCACCACCGCCTCGTGCCGAGCGGACTTGATGACGTCTCGCATGGCCAGCGCAATCAAAGAGCCTGCGAGAAGTTGGGACAATATGATCCACAGCGTAGCATAGAAGGCCCATGTGCTCTGGGCGAACTCAAACGGGACGAGAGCCGGAAACATGCCGGTCAGGAAACGCGGATTGGTGAGCAAGATCACCGCAATCGCATAAAGCGTGTAAACAACTGTCTTTTCGAGCACATCTTTCGGCTGGGCACGATGTCCGGCTCGAGCGCCCAGATAGGTGATGAGACCAAGCGAGCCGTAAATGGCAAAGTGTCGGATGGTGATGCTGCTGGCGGCGATACTCACCAGTTCGCCGATGATACCAGCAGCAGCAACCGTCAGACACAAGGTGTAGGAAAGCTGCCATTGCGCCCGGCGGGCAAGGCCGAAGGCCAACGACAGGGTGCCAAATACCATGGCGATGTTGCCGCCATTGACGATGAGCGGATGATAGCTCTGAAACGCAAAAGCAGCAAAAGCCACAGTGTACAGCGCATAGCCGATCGCGAAGTCAAAAAGCACACGGTGACGTGTCATGGCCCAGCCGCCAAAGAACATCGCCGCAATGGTGATGTTCACTGAAGCCGTTGCAAAACTGATCCACTGCATGGGCATTCCCCGCACTAATGGGCGGAACCTAGCAGAGCAAAACTAAACGGAGTTTCACGAAAACGCTCAAAAGCAATGCATCGAACCGGAAGGACCGGCCGCCGGGCTGGTCGGATCGCCCGGCGCTTCGCAATTGGCGCTCTACCGATCAGGCAAGGGAAACGACGGCACCACTATCAGTGACCGCAATCTGATAGTCTGGCACGCTCAACCAGTCGCTTGCGTCTGATGCCCCGCCGGCGCCCTGACCTACAGCGGTGAAATCACTGGAATGGCGGCCACCCCGGTCGGTGCAGGCGAAGGGTCGGCTGGCATCTCCCGTGATCCCCACGGCCTTGCCCCGGTGAGGGCAGACCAGATTGACGACCAGATAGCGCGGGTCCTGAGTGCCACCGGGATTTTCGTTTCCGGCCACGGCGGCCAGTTGGTCGTCAGTGCGGCGCAGAATGCCGACATATTGCATGCCGCCTGTGCGGGAAAATGTGTCCGCGGAGTTGGGTCTTGCGATCACAGCCACTTCGCCAGGCGCCAGTGTCGACAC
The DNA here is from genome assembly GCA_039816825.1 of Pseudomonadota bacterium. Classification (GTDB taxonomy): domain Bacteria; phylum Pseudomonadota; class Alphaproteobacteria; order Rhizobiales; family Rhizobiaceae; genus JBCBXA01. The sequence goes on from JBCBXA010000071.1 coordinate 12,882, forward strand.
GTCGAGTTCGGCAGGCCCGGCGGGGGCCTCCACCAGGGAGCTCTGCCCAATGGGGACTGATGTGCTGGCGCCGGACCAGTTGGAAAGATCCAACTCCTGCGCGTTGAGAAGCGCGGGGCACAGCATGACGGCGCCGCCTCCGGAAAGCGTGGCGAGCACATGGCGGCGCGTGAGGGTGATGCGGTTTACCATGTCAAGTTCCCTTCTTCTTCTTAATGGGTTCAATGGATTCGGTGGGGGTTGGATTGGGCGTCAAATCTAGGCCTGCGGCTCGTCTGACTTCCGGGCAAATGACATGCGCGACAGAGTGGCATCGCGATCCACGAAGGCGTGTTTCATGGCACCTGCAAAATGCAGGGCGAACAGTGCCAGCAGCACCCATTTGAGGCGGTAGTGAACTTCCAGGATTATTTCGCCGGTATCAGAACGGGCAAAGCCGAGATCGACTGGAAAGAGGAGCAGATTGTCAGAGAGAGCTGAGGCGGAAACATAGCCGCTCGCCACAAAGACGATCAGACACAGATAAAGCAGCCCATGCACAGTGCTGGCCAACCGCCTTTCCCAAACCGCGTGTTCAGCCGGCGCTGGCGGGGCACCTCTCTTCAGTCGGATCGCGATGCGCAGCGCGAGAAGCACAATGAGGATCTGGCCGGCACTCTGATGGCCCCGGAGAATGCTCTTATCCGCCAGGTCGAACGAATAGGCGAGACCTCCGGCCGCCATCGCCAACACAAGCACGGCAACGGCCCAATGCAATATGATCTGTATGCGGCTGTAGCCCAAAGGAACCTCCTGCTGCTACAAAGCTGGAGGCCTTCCGTCTTCGGTCAATAGTTTTGAAACATTACAAAATGGATAGGCAAACCGAAGGGCACAACGAGAAGAGCCAGCCCGTCGACGAGCTGGCCCTTCACAACAATGATATTGATTCAGCCTAGCTGGTCGCAGCCTCATAGAGCGCTTCGACGTGCTCCCAATTGATGAGATTATCGACAAAGGCTTCGAGATATTTTGGGCGGGCGTTGCGATAGTCGATGTAGTAGCTGTGCTCCCAGACATCGCAGCCAAGGATGGGGCTGGCGCCGTGGGTCAGGGGGTTGTCACCATTGGCGGTTTTCATGACTTCGATCTTGCCGTCTTTGACAGCGAGCCACGCCCAGCCGGACCCGAACTGGCCTGCGCCAGCGGCCATGAAATCGGCCTTGAACTTGTCATAGCCGCCCAAGTCGCTGTCGATAGCGGCCTGAAGCTTGCCGGGCAGAGACGTGCCGCCACCACCGGGCTTCATCCACTGCCAGAAATGGATGTGGTTGTAGTGCTGACCGACCTGGTTGAGCAGAGCCTGATCATTGACCCCGGCGTGACGGACAATGTCTTCGAGAGGCGTGTCATCCATCCCTTTGCCGGCGAGCATTTCATTGCCCTTGGTCACATAGGCCATGTGGTGCTTGTCATGGTGAAACTCGAGGGTCTCGGCAGACATGTAGGGCGCCAGCGCATCATAGGCGTAGGGCAGTTCTGGAAGTTCAAAAGCCATGGGAGTCTCCGTCTGTGTGTTTTATTTCGATATAGGGATGGGGCGCGGGCCTTAAAGATCAGGCGGCAGCTGATTTCGCCCAATCCATGTAAAGCTCACGGGCGCGTCTGGTCATGGCCATGGTCTGATAGGTGCGGCTTTCGACGCCGGTCACAGGCACAACCTTTGAGTGATTGCCGGTGGCAAAGGCTTCGTCCGCCGCCGTGAAGTCTTCCACGGTGAGAACCGTTTCGTGCACCGTCACTCCATCGGCGCGCAAAAGCTCAATAACACGAGCGCGGGTGATACCAGAGAGGAACGTGCCGTTGGCAATCGGGGTGAACACCTCGCCATCCCGCACCATAAACAGATTGGTCGATCCGGTCTCAGCAACATTGCCCATGGCGTCGAGCACCAAGGCATTGTCAAAGCCTCGAGAGCGCGCGTCGGTTATGCAGCGTGCATTGTTGGTGTAGAGGCCACCAGCCTTTGCGTCGGTGGGCATGCAATCCATCGTTGGACGGCGGAATTTGGATACACCAAGCGTCATGCCGTCGAACCCCAGCATGGGGCTTTCGAACAGGGCTATGTTGAACTTGGTGGTATCGGGGTTCGGCGGCACGCCCATAAAACCACCACCCTCAGCCCAGTACATGGGGCGGATGTAAACCGGCGTTTTGCCATCGAAGCCGCGCAGTCCCTCAAGGGCCAATTCTGCCATCTCGGTCGCGTCCATGGTGGGCGTCATGCCGAGGGTTTTCGCTGACAGTTCAACCTCTCGCAATGCTTGTCGAGATCCGGGGCGACGCCTTCAAAACAGCGGGCGCCATCGAACACGTTTGAGCCA
>JBCBXA010000072.1:0-14978 GCA_039816825.1 Pseudomonadota bacterium
CGGCTGTTCAGCAACTCGCCCAGGGCCAGACTGTCAGCGATGTCATCACCGTCCAAAGCCTGGACGGGACTGAGTTCCCGCTCACGGTCACGCTCACCGGCACAAATGACCAACCCAATGTGGTTCAGCCGGTCCCCAATCTGGTCTTTGCCGATGGCGACAGCCCGTCCATCGCAATGAGTGGTCGCTTTGCCGATATTGATGCCGGGCCCGACATCTTGACGTACAACGCCACCGGCCTTCCTGCCGGTCTCACAATTGATCCCCGCACGGGTGACATTGCCGGCAAGCTGCTTTCCAGCGCGTCGGACAACGCTCCCTATATTGTGACGGTGGCTGCGACCGACGAATGGGGTGCTTCTGCCTCGTTCAGCTTCCAGATTGATGTGACCAATCCGGCTCCCGTTCAGGCCTTTGCTCTTCAGGATGAGGTTGCCATGGCCAATACAGCCTTCGCTCTCAACGTGGCTCCGGCCTTCGCCGACGGCGGCAATGACAGCGACGTGCTCACTTACGCCGCTACAGGGTTGCCGGACGGCCTCAGCCTTGATCCGTCAGCCGGTGTCATCAGCGGGGTCATCGACCCTGCTGCCAGCGCCGGAGGTCCGACTGGTGATGGCCGGTGGCTGGTCATCATTCGTGTGACCGACGTGTCGGGCGCCGTCGTTGAGGCCAGCATGATCTTTGACATTGCCGAAGCGCCAACGGGATCGGGTGTCGCGACGCCTATGCCCAATGCGTCATCCGACTTGACGGCGGGTTCCAACGCGTCCGGCGAGCCTTTGGCGCAGGCCAATCTGGTGGTGGCCGATGCAACGAACGCCATTGCCGATCTCGACGGCACACCGGAAACGCGTGATCTTGTGGTCCTTGATGCCATTGACGCCATCCAGAATCTCGACGGATCTGCCGGAACCTTGGGTGCCGGTGTACCGATTGCGGACGAAATTGCAGCTGAAAACCGGCGCATAGAAAGCGCCATGAAGGCTCGGGATGTGGGCGATGGCAAGACCCAGTCGGAATGGCAGACTAAATCCTTCGCGGGATCTGTGCTCCGCATGGATGTCGGAAGTGAGAGTGCCTCCAGCGACCCGTCCGCGCCTGACGCCAATGCCTCGTTCGGTCGCGAAGATCGCACTGGCGGCCTGCGCGACGAGCTGCGCGTTGAAACGCTGCTGACGGACAAGACCGTCATCGTGGAAATGCGCGCAGACCTCAACGTCAGTACAACGGCAACCGTTGAGAGTTACAGCGTGACTCAGATTGATGGACGACCCTTGCCAGGCTGGGCGCGCATGACGCCCAGCGGCATGATGATCGTCGAGAAACCTGCAGGCCTTGAAAACCTGGACCTGCGGATCACCGCTCAGCTTAGCAATGGTGATACGATTGAGCGAACCGTGTCGATTGAGGTGACCACGGGGGAAGTGAAAGTGGCGGATGAGTCTGCCCTGGCTCAGGACGTTTCGAGCGGTCTGTTTTCCTCTCAAATTGCGGCGGCTGACGATGTTGAAGCCAAACGCCGAGATGTGGAGAAGCTGCTCGCCGCACTGGACCGCCCCGAGCAGACGTAGCAGAATCTGTTAGCTGTAAACATGGTTACTGCTTCATTTGTGGGCATGCTTAATATCGAGTTAACCGCGGCTCACCTACATTCACCCAGCTTAAATTGCGGGGGAAGCGCCGTTTGTGCGTGTAGTATGGGTCATATTGTTGATTTTGTTGCCGATTTCCGGTTGCACGATCACGCCCAAAGCCGTGGGTCCAGATGAACAGAAGCGATTCGGTTCATCACTGAAGACGCGCGCCTATGCCACACAAGAGGCACCCCAAAAGCCGCTGACGCTCTACGACGCTATGGCAAGGGCGTTGAAGTATAATCTTGACCTCCAGATTGAGCTTATGGAGGAAAGCCTGCGGGCCGAAGATTTCAACGTGGCGCGCGCTGAGATGTTGCCAAGTCTGGTGGCCAATGCGGCTTGGCGTGGTCGCAACAATTATGCCGGTGGAACGTCCATCGTTGTGCCATCGGGTACGCCAACCGGCGGCAGCGCCACCAGCGGCAGTTTTCGCAATCAGTTGACGGCCGATCTGGCGCTCAGCTGGGACATTCTCGACTTTGGGGTCAGCTACATACAGGCCAAACAGGCGGGGGATGCGCGGCTCATCGCGGAAGAGCGGAAGCGCAAAGTGGCAAACCGTCTGTTGGAGGATGTGCGAACAGCTTACTGGCGAGCGGTCAGTGCTGAACATCTGGTCTCTGGTCTCAGATCACTCGCGCAGAAAGCCGAGGTGGCGCTGCGCCAGGCCCGTGAGCTCGAGCAGAGCGAGCAAGCGTCACCGCTGGCGGCCCTGACTTTCCAGCGCGAACTGATCGACATCAAATCCGAGATCGAGAACCTCGAGGACAGCATATCCGTCGCCAAAACGCAGTTGGCCGCTTTGATGAATTTGCCGCCCAATATCAGGTTCAAACTCCGTCACAGCCGACAAAAGGCCTCGAGCCTGAAGGTCAAGAAGTCGGCTGATGAACTGATCGATCTGGCCCTCGCCAACCGGTCCGAGTTGCGCGAGATCGCCTATGAGCTTCGATCCAACAGGCGAGAGTTGGACAAGGCCATTCTCGAGGTCCTGCCCAGTGCGCGCGCTTTCATCGGTGCCAATCTGGATGCCAACACTCTGCTTTTGAACAGCGCCTGGGTGCCTTGGGGCGCGACGGTCTCGGCCAATCTGATGAATGTGTTCAAGCTGCCGGCGCGGCGTCAGCGCATCGAGGCGCAGGAGGCCCTGCTCGACCGCCGCGCCATGGCTCTGGCCGTTGCCATCGTCACTCAGGTCCATGTGTCTCGCGCCCGGTTTGGCCACGCCAAACAGCGGTTCCAGACCAGCCAGCAGCGTGTCGGTGTGCAAGTGAAAATCCGCAGTCAGATACGCTCGGCGGTTGAAGCGGGCACCGCGAGCGACCAGACCCTCATTCGTGAAGAGATGAACACGCTGGTCGCGAGGGCCAAACGGGACATCGCTTATTCGGAAATGCAGAACACTTTCGCCAACATCTATGCCTCCATCGGCATTGATCCGTTTGACGCCGGTATCGACCGGAGCCAGTCCGTTGATGAGATTTCAGACGCGCTCCAGACTTTCTGGAGAGATCAGGGTGACTTCGGCACGACTTCCGCAAAAGCCCGTCCCGCTCCCGCAAAGTCCACGCCTCCTGCTGTTGTGCCAAAGGCGGCTCCAAAAAGGGCTGCGCCGCAAACCCGTCCAGAGCCCAAAGTGGTGAAAGCGCCTCTGCCGTCAGCTCCCCGCATCAGCCAAACGCAAGCGGTTCCGAAAACCGTTGGGTCTGTCGCCATTGCTCCGCTTCCGCGAAGCCGACCGGATACGGCTCCGCTACGCACCGGCTCAGTTCGCGTGGCTCCGGTGCGAGGGACTCCAGGCCGTCCGCAGCCGGTTTACCAGCCGCAGCAGCTATCCCCAGGCCTGTCGACCTTTCCGCGCTCAAGGCCATCAAATCTTGAGGCTACGCGATGATGCGCTCATTTCTTGCACTGATCGTCATGATCGCCAGCTGCACCTCGATATCTGCTCAGGAACTCGGTCTGCTGAATACAGACGGCGCTGCGCGGGGTGTGGTGAAGCCCATGTTTCGTGCCGAGATCGGCACCGAGATTGTCGCCGCCATTGAGAGCATACCGTTCCGTGAAGGCGAACGCTTTCCGAAAGGGGCGACGCTGATGGCGTTCGCCTGTGGAAAGTACGAAGCCGAAGGCCGGTCGGCGGAGGCCGTGCTGGAGGCTCGCCGGGTTGAACACAAGTCCAAGCAGTTTCTTCGAGAGCGCAAGGCGGTCGGTCAGTTGGAGGTGGATATCGCTGCCGCTCAACTGCGTGAAGCCCAGGCGAAACGCGAGGCTATTCAGGTACAGATCGACCAATGCGCAATTACTGCACCCTTCGACGGTCGAGTGATCGAGATTTTCCGGCAGTCTTATGAGTTCACCCGTGCCAACGAACCTTTGATGGCCATCGTGGATGACAAGTCGCTGGAGATCGATCTGATCGTGCCTTCCAACTGGCTGCAATGGCTGAAACCGGGATCCCGCTTCACCTTCGTGATCGATGAAACCGGGGCCGAAACGGCGGCCTCCATCACGCGCATCGGCGCGGAAGTGGACCCGGTTTCCCAGACCATCGAAGTTACCGGTTTGTTTACCGCCATACCTGAAAATACGCTCCCGGGCATGAGTGGGACGGCGAACTTCGCCAACTAGCACACGCCCGCAGGCCAGAATGGCCATTTGGGGGCGAACTTGTCACGATTATCGCAAATCAACGCGGGCGCGGCTGACGAGGCTGTCGAAGCGTTTGGCATGCGCGGGATTGGCGGCCCAGCCGAGCAGCTTGCTCAACCAAAAATGGTTTCGGATCCAGGCCATGCCGGCCTCCAGGCGCTGCTGGGGATCGAGGACGAGGCACGTCTGGCCACAGACCGTGCCGCTTTGCTGCGGTCGCTTGTCAACGCTCCACGCCAGCTTTTGGGGTACCGCCAGGCCATCGTGCTGATGGCCGGGCGTGGCGGCGTCTTTAAGGCCGAAGCCGTGACCAGTCTTCCCGCTGTTGACCGAAGTGCGCCCCTCATCCGATGGTTTGAAGCGCTTGCCAGTCGGGCCGCGACCGAGATGGCCGCCTCAGGCCCAACGGCCTTTCAGTTGCCCGCATTCTGCAATCCATCGGATCCAGACACCCTTTCCTACCCATTCAAGCAGTTCCTCTTCGTGCCAATCCGGCTGCCTGGTGCAGCTTTGACAGAGGCCCCTATCGGTATCTGGCTGTGCGCGAGAGAGCAGTCATGGAATGACGGCGACGTGGCTGTCGCAGAGCGCCTCGCCGGAACCTATGCCCACGCTCTCAGAGCGCTGCAACCTGCCCGGAATGCCGGGTTTGGTCACTCCGGCAGGTCGTCCCGGCGTGCGTGGTGGCTCATTCGATCGCTCGCCGTCGTCGCGCTTGCAATGGCTGCATTCATGCCCGTGCCACTGTCCGCGCTCGCCCCTGTTGAGGTGTCGGCCAGCAGCGCACGCATCGTTTCCGCCGGTGCGGACGGCATCGTCGCTGACGTGCTGGTGGATCCGGGAGAAACGGTCGTTGCCGGGCAAGTCCTGGCCAAGCTGGATCAGGTTGATCTTCTTAACCGCCTTGACGTGGCAGAGCGCAATATCGAAGTCGCCGAAGCCAAGTTGTGGCGGTCCACCCAGGCCGCTTTTGGCAGTGTCGACGCCAAGCGCGAACTGGCGATCTCCCGCTCAGAGCTTCGAGTTGCCCAGGCAGAACGCGATGCTCTGCTCGCCGAGCAGAAGCGAACGATTCTCGAGGCACCCGCGGGCGGCATCGTCATCTTTAAGGACAAACGGGAATTGTTGGGAAAACCGGTTGCCGTTGGCCAGAAGCTCATGCAGGTCGCGAGTCCCGAGAGTCCTGAGTTCCGTATCGACCTGCCGGTGTCGGATGTGATGCTGCTTGAAACCGGAGCTCCGGTCAGGGTGTTTCTGGACTCCGATCCGCTCAACCCGCTGGACGCCATCCTGACGCGGACAAGCTATCATGCCCGTGCCACGAGCGAGGGTGTTCTGGCTTACAGCATCACTGCAAAGCCAAGCGGATCCGACGTAAGGTTGCGTGTTGGTGCACGAGGTTCTGCGAAACTGATCGGCGATGATGTGCCGCTCTATTTCTTCCTGTTGCGCAAACCCATCGCTGCCATCCGCCAATGGACTGGCTGGTAGGCTGAAAGCGTGAGCGAGGCTCCCCCCCTCAGTGAGATCGTTTTGCCTGCTCTGCGGGAAGACCTTCAGGTCCGACGTGGCGCTGATGGGTCGCGCATGATCTTTGACCCGCTGCAGAACCGGCATTTTCAGCTCGCAGATGATGGCTTCCAGCTGCTCCGGCACTGGGATGCATCCAACGGAGAAGAATTGGGTCAGCGCGTGGCGAGCGAGACAGGTCGCCGCCTGACTTCCGAAGATCTCACGACCTTTCTGCGCTTTTTGGGTTCGTCCATGCTGCTGCGTGATCTGTCGCCGGAGCTGGTGGAAGCCCAACGGCCCAAGGGCATGAAACGAACCCAGAAGGCCTTTGGTCATTTGATGATGGTCAAGTTCCCGCTGGTTCGTCCCGATGATTTTCTGCGGGCGACATGGCCCCTGGTGTCACTGCTGTTCTCAAAGCCGTTTGTGGCCCTGCTTGTGCCGCTGGCGCTCTTCGGGCTCTTCATGGTTGCGCAGCAATGGGATGAGTTCGTCTCCACATTCCTGCATTTCATCAGTTTTGAGGGGGCGCTGATCTATGGGGCCACCCTCATTGTTCTGAAGGCACTGCACGAACTCGGGCACGCCTATATGTGCACGCGTTATGGGGTGCGGGTGCCGGTGATCGGCGTCGCCTTCATGATGTTTTTTCCGATCCTCTACACCGACACATCGGATGCCTGGAGACTGGGGGACCGCCGCAAGCGTCTGATGATCGATTGGGGCGGCATTTTCGCAGAGCTGGCGGTAGCCAGCATAGCCACCCTTGCCTGGGTATTTCTGCCGGAAGGGCCATGGCGCTCGGTCGCTTTTGTAACGGCTACTTCCAGCTGGATCATGAGCCTGCTGGTCAACCTCAATCCACTCATGCGCTTTGATGGGTACTACATCCTCTCAGACGCGCTGGGGGTGGAGAACATGCAGCAGCGCTCCTTTGCGTTGGCCAAATGGCGGCTGAGAGAGCTGTTTTTCAACCTCGGGGAGAAAGCGCCGGAAACTCTGCCGCGTCCGTTGCGCCGTGGACTGGTTTTTCTGGCCTGGGCGACGTGGGCATATCGGTTGGGCCTGTTCCTTGGCATCGCACTCATCGTCTACGCCTTTTTCATCAAAGCCGTTGGCGTGGTCTTGTTCGTCGCCGACATCTTCTTCCTGCTGGTCCTGCCGGTGGCGATGGAGGTGAAAGAATGGTGGGGGCGGAGAGCCGCCATCGCTTCGTCATCAAGGACTTTGGTTTCGATATCGGCTTTGGCGTTGCTGCTGGCGCTCGCCTTCATTCCGTGGCGGGGGCAGGTGTCGTTTCCAGCGGTCATGACGGCAGCCGATGAGGCGCGCATCTTTCCGCCCTACGCCGGCAAACTGGTGGCGATGCGCGTCGCTGAAGACAAGAGGGTCATCAAGGACCAAATCTTGTTTGTGCTGCGGGACCCCACCAAGGACGTTGAGCGGCGGCGCGCGGAAGAACAGGTGCGCATTCTCACAGAGCGCATCAATCGGATGATTGCCGACCGTCGTGACCGTGCGGACCGGCGTGTTCTGGAAGAGCAGCTGCAGGCCGCCCGATCGCGCATTGCTGGGCTCGACAAGTCCGGTAGCCGGTTGGAGGTTCGTGCGCCCATCTCGGGCACACTCCGGGATCTTGCGCCTTATCTGAGCACCGGCCAGTGGGTGAGCCCGGAAGACCAGCTGGCAGTGATTGTCGCGCCGGGCGAGGGGGTCGTTCGCGGTTTGGTGGCCGAAGCCGATATAGGGCGGATTGATCCTGGGGTTGCGGCGCGTTTCGTACCGGACGATGCAGCCCAACCATCCATCGATCTGTCTGTCACCGCTGTATCCAATGTCGGCATTGAGGCCGTTGAGGAGCCCTATTTTGCCTCCACCCTAGGCGGGCCAGTGGCCGTTCGCGAGGAGGAGGACGGCGCGCTTCGTCCGGTTCAATCCGCTTATGAAGTGCGCCTGGAACAGGCTGCATCCAACACGGATACTCTTGTGCGCTCGCATGCCAGCGTGCAACGCGGGGTTGTGGTGGCGCACGGGGAAGCGCGAAGCCTCTTCGAAAGTTTCAAAACGAGAGCACTGAGCGTTCTGGTTCGTGAAAGCGGCGTCTAGGGTCAGGACCCATTAATCGGCCATGGTGTGGGGTGAATCCATGAAGCTCTTCCAACCTCATCGCTTTTCGGCCGCAAGCCAGCCATCAGACTACTATCCAACAACGGTGCGGGCCTTGGCGCCGACCGAAGCGCTGATTGGCGAGCACACGGCCGATCTTTGTGTTGTCGGCGGCGGATATGCCGGTTTGAGCGCTGCGCTGCACGCGGCCCAGGCCGGGCTTGATGTCAGGCTTCTTGAGGCTGCCACGCTGGGCGCCGGTGCGTCTGGTCGCAACGGAGGTCAAGTTGGTTCGGGCCAGCGCGTTGACGCGCCTGATCTGGCAAAAGCCCATGGCCTGGCAACGGCGCAGGACCTGTGGCGGATTGGCGAGGACGCCAAGCGACTTGTCCTTGACCTCATCGCCGACCACCAGATCTCCTGCGAGCTCCGTAGGGGCATTCTCTACCCTGTTCACAAGCGTTCTGCTGCCCGAGCGCTTTTAGACTATCCGGAGATCATGCGGCGCGACTTTGGCTATAGCCGGTTCCGCCATCTGAGCGCAGATGAACTGCGCGCTGAACTCAATTCCATAAGCTATTATGGAGCAGTGCTTGACGAGGGCGCGGCCCACCTCAGTCCGCTGGCCTATCTGCGTGGCCTTGCAAGGGCAGCGATTGCCGCGGGCGCCAAATGCCACGAGTTCAGCCCAGTGCTCGAATGGTCCGCTGATGCCGGTCGCTACAGATTGAGGACGGAGCAGGGACATCTCAGGGCAAAGCAGGTCATATTCGCCTGCAACGGTTATCTGAACGATCTTGTGCCATCCATGGCGGCGCGCTGCATGCCGATTCACAATTTCATTGCCGCAACGCGGCCCTTGAGCGACGCGCAGATCGCCGAGCTCATCCCCAATCGATATGCGGTGGCGGACAGTCGTTTCGTGATCAACTACTTCCGCATCGACGCCGATAACCGTCTGTTGTTCGGTGGCGGCGAGAGCTACTCGTACCGCCTGCCGGATGATGTTCGGCCTATTGTACGACGGGCGATGAGCCAGGTTTTTCCGCAGTTGGCGGCTGCTGATCTTGAGTACGCTTGGCCTGGCACATTGGCCATTACGCGCAACCGTCTGCCCCAGTTCCGTGAGGAGCTGCCGGGTGCCATCGCCATTGGCGGCTTCTCTGGCCACGGCATCTCCATCGGCACTTTGGCTGGCAAGCTGGCCGTAGAGAAGCTGATGGGAAGCAGCCCGCACTTCGACATCATGGCCTCAGCAGCCGCGCCGCCTTTTCCCGGTGGCCCTCGATGGCGCCAATCCCTGCTTGCTGCGGCCATGCTGGGTGCGCGGATGCTGGACCGTTTGGCCTAGTCCCTGGGCGTAAATCTTCCTTCGTCACGAAACCGCGTGACGCCACGTTGAACAAGCGCACCAAATTCCGCGAGCAGCGTCTCATCCATTTTCTTGAAGTTGAAGCAGGACTTTCCCTGCATCCGGTTCTTCAAATCTGGACTGATATCGTCCAGCAGGTCTGGGTGAATATAAACTGGCATAAGGTAGGCCGAGACGTAGCTCTTCCTTGCGTGAACGCCACCCAATTCGGTGCGATAGCCGTCTTTCTGCCGCACCTCATGCGTTCCGAGGTGGTAGCGATCAGGCTCATCGTTGAGCACAACGCAGTCCGCTTCGTGCGTGCAATACAGTTCGCGCAGGGCAGCAAAAATCGGTGCATGCTTCTCGTCCATCACTCCACGCTAAGGACGAAGCGTTCTCGGTCGACCCTGAACGCCGACCGGACGGTGTTCTTCCGGCTCAGAGCGTAAGTCAAGCGCGACAGATGACGTGACCAAGCTTCAGCCGCTGGCACGATTGGGATATCGCGACTATCCCGGAGTGACCGAACTGTTCACTCTCAACCGTCCGGGCCGCACTTGACTAAAGAGCCATCACAGCAAAGCCGACTTTGCAGCCTCATATTCTGCAACCAGCCGATCGACGAGCACTTGCGTGCTGTCGACGGCCTTCACAGCGCCAACGCCTTGTCCGGCACCCCAAATGTCCTTCCAGGCTTTGGCGGCTTTGTCTCCGCCGAAATCCATCTTGCTTGGATCGGCTTCAGGCAGGTTCTTCGGGTCCATACCCGCCGCTTCAATCGACTGCCGCAGATAGTTTCCGTGAATGCCGGTGAAGAGGTTTGAGTAGACGATGTCGTCGGCCACGGCCTCCACGATGGTCTGCTTGTACGGGTCCTCGGCGCGCGCTTCAGTGGTCGCGATAAAGGGTGAGCCGATATAGGCCATATCCGCGCCCATAGCCTGCGCAGCGAGAACGCCACCACCGGTGGCGATGGCACCGCCCAGCAGAAGCGGACCGTCAAACCACTCGCGAATTTCATTGATCAGAGCGAAGGGCGACAGCTTGCCGGCGTGCCCGCCTGCACCGTTAGCAATGGCGATCAGCCCATCGGCGCCCTTGCGAATGGCGCTGTTGGCATGCCTGTTGTTGGTGATGTCGTGCAGCACGATGCCGCCATAGGAGTGAACGGCATCGTTCACCTCCGGCACTGCCCCCAGAGATGTGATAACGATGGGCACCTTGTGCTTCACTGTCAGTTCCAGGTCTTTCATCAGCCGGCTATTGGACTGATGAACAATCTGGTTGACGGCAAAGGGTGCGGCCTTGGCCTCCGGATTGGCGGCATTGTGGTTGGCCAACTCTTCGGTCAGTTCTGAAAGCCAGTCATCGAGCTGTTCCACCGGGCGCGCATTAAGCGCAGGAAAAGCTCCAATCACACCGGCTTTGCACTGAGCCAGGGTCAGGGGCGGGTGCGATATGATGAAGAGCGGTGACGCGATGGCCGGAAGCCGAATGCCCGTCTCAGAGCCAACTTGCAGATTTTGGGGCAGATTTTGGGGAAGTGCCATCAGAGCCTCGCAGAATTCTTACGTAAACGTAAGGGTAAACGACATTGGTCTTGGCTTCAAGCAGCCGGCTTCAGCGGTCTCACTTTGAAGGTCTGGTTCTGACAATAGATGCGCCGGAACCGGCCAAAGGTGATGCTGAACGGTCGGCGAGGAAGCAGTCCCAGTTGGCCGAGTGCAACAATCGGGCGAGTGGGTCAATCGTTCTTGTCGCCACCGGCGCGATTGCCAGATGCAACTGGTGGGCTTGCAGTGCAACCCACTCAAGCTGCTACCCACTCGAGCTGCTGCATGAGCTTAACCGAAACTATACGCCGTTGATCTACCTTCCTTCTCAACGACTGACTCAACGTGGCGCAGCCTGCCTGTAGGGCGCCGCAGGATGAGAGCCAATGCTGCAAGATCTTCTTCAACTCGCCGGTAAGGATGACCCCGACAGCAGGGCTGTGCTGATCGACCAGCTTGCCGACATGTTTCTCGGTGACGACGCACCGCACAGCGAGACCGAAGAGGAAATGTTCACCGATGTGATGACTGACCTTATCAACGGGGTTGATCAGGACGCGCAGATTCGGGTCTCAAACAAGTTTGCCGATGCTGAAGCAACACCGCGCCCCATGGCGCGACGCCTGGCCTTCAACGATGAGGTTGAAGTCGCGGCGCCTGTTCTGGAGCGCTCCAACGCCCTGACGGATGATGACCTTGTCGAGGTGGCAGAGAGCAAGTCTGAAGGCCATCTGATGGCCATGGCGATGCGGCCCGAGCTCTCGGAGCGGCTCACGGACGCGATCATTGAACGCGATCTGAATGCGCCCATCTCGTCAGCGGCTCGCAATCTGGGTGCGTCTTTCTCCGAGGCCGGTTACTCCAAAATGGTCGACAAGGCCGAAGCCGGTGTTTCGGACATTGCCGAGGCATTGTCGTTCCGACAGGACGTTCCCGAAGAGGTGGCTGACCGCCTGCTTGAGAGCCTGCCGCCGGCAGCCAAAGTGCGCTTCCTATCGCTTATGTGCAATGACGAGGCCGGTGCCGCGGAAATGATCCGTGAAGCCGCTTTGAAGGTGGAGCACGCAGCGCGGCAGAAACGCGCGACGGCCCTCGAAACCGCAGCCCTGATCGCCGAAATCAAGGCCGGAGAAAGAAGTCTCGATTCTGCTCTGTGCGAGTTGGCGGAAGGGCGTCATCTCGACCGTGTTTGCAGCCTTCTTGGCGAAGAGGCAGGCCTGCACAAAAGGCGCATTGAAACGGCCATCAAGAACGCCGACTCGACGGCTTTCGTCGTGCTGTGTCGCGCCGTAGGTCTTGAAGCAGATACGTTCCGCCACCTGTTCCAGCTCCGGTCCAACCTTTTGATGAAGCGCTATGATCTGGACAAGGCCGTCGCTGACTATGAGATCATCGACGCCGAGTTGGCCGTTCAGACTTTGGATCATCTCCGCCAGACCGAACTGGCCGACTAAGGACTGCCTGCCCGACTTCAGGTTCGATCCCGGCAACAATGCGGTCGCTTGAGACCGCTTGCCAGCGCTGTTTGCTTGCCAATAGAAATGGAGTTGGCCATATCGGCTGGACTTCGGGTCTGTGCGCAGCCGTAATGGCCGCAGTGTGGGCAGGCAAAAGACGAGACCCTTCAGAGTGAACTCTTTCGAAAAACTCATTCGCACGGCCCTCGCCAAGCAGGATGCGACATCGGCACAGGTGCGCACTCAGGTATACGCCACGGCAAGGGCGGCGCTGGACCGAACGCTCAGAGACCGCCCTGATCTGTCGGCCCAGGCGGTCGCGGATGGACGCCGCAGTCTGGAATCGGTGATTCGACAGGTTGAGGCAGAGTTCAATCCACCGCAAAGCAGTTCACCAACAGTACCTCAGGCTCCGAGCCCCGTTGCCGCTCAGAATCGGCCAGCAGGCCCCGCGCCCCAACAGCCCCAAGTCCAACAGCCTAATGTCGCTCCACCCAGTCAGCCGGCCAGTCAGCCGACCGGCGAGCCAGCAGTTCAGCCGGCCCCCGCTGCAAGAAGCCCGTTAAGCGGGCTGACCGCGTCTCGGGCACCGGCAACTGAGCCTGGGCGATCAACTGCAGCACCGCCAATCGAAACAAAGTCCGCCACCAGTCTGGCGCCTGGTCCCTCGGCCCCTGTCCGCAGCGTCTTTGGAGACGCATCTCCATCCGCTTCTGCGCCCAAGGCCGCCACAAGCCGCCAAGAGCCAGAATTTGGCGCTCCGGCACCGTCGCCCCAATCGGCGTCCGACGGGGCGCCTCATGCGCCCCAAGGTCCAACCGCGAACGATCAGCAATCAGCAGCCCCGCAACTGAATGTGCCCAGCGCGGCTAAGTCGCGGCGACAAAGAGTGCGCGAGTTGCGCGGGCCGACGCGCATCTATTCCTGGATTCTGAGTGCTGCCGTATTGATCGCTGCAGGCGTGATTGCGGTGTGGTGGATTCAGGAGAACGACCTCTTGTCGCCAGTGGCAGAGCGTGACGGCGCGACCGCCAACCCACCGGGCGTCACCGCGTCCGGTCCAGCAGCGACTGGCCGGGTGGATGAGCGCGACTGGATCAGCATTCTAGACGCCGCCCAGGCTGACCGTGTTGTCGTCAATGGCGCCAACAGTGCGCGGCTGATCGATTTTGGCGGCGACCCGCTCATCGAACTGACCTTCGCCACTGAAAGAGTGGACGGCGGTGACTTCTTTATCGAGGTTGATGAGGCCGTGCTCAGTCGGTTTGCTGGCCAGAGCGTTCTGCTGGACTTCGCCATGCAGGGCGTCAGCGGAAATGGTGCCGAGGACGTGTCTTTGTCAGTCGAGTGTGATTTTGCATCCATGGGTGACTGTGGGCGCAAGCGCTACACCGTTCCTTTGCAGCCAGCCAGCATGGTCTTTTCAGTTGCCTTGCCAAACATCAATCCGGGCGGTCCAGGGCGATTTCGGATTTCGGGCGTCGGCCCCAGCGCGCAGGGTGGTGTCATCGGCCTGAGTGGCATTCGGCTGACCGGGGACACGCAACAATAGGCTGGTGTTCGGCTAAACGCCCAGAAAATCTGGCCCGTAGCCCAGAACCTTGTCGTCGATCTGTTTCACCAGGGCCTCATCGCGTCCATCATAGGGCGTGGAAGCCAGGAGACTGCGGATCGCGTTGATACGAGCGCGCCGTTTGTCGTTGGACTTAATCACCGTCCAGGGAGCGACCTCCGTGTGGGTCGCCTTCAGCATGGTGTTCCGGGCGTTGGTGTACTCGTCCCATCGCTCGAGGGCCTTCATGTCCATGGGAGACAGCTTCCAACTCTTGAGTTCGGAATGCCTGCGGTCATGGAAGCGTTCGATCTGCATTTCCTGCCCGACATTGAGCCAGAATTTGTGGAGATGGATTCCTTCGCGGACGATTGCCGCCTCAATTTTCGGAGTTTCCTCCAAAAACTGCGCATGCTGCTCGGGGGTGCAAAACCCCATGACCGGCTCCACGCCGGCCCTGTTGTACCAGGACCGGTCGAACAGGACGATCTCACCGGACGTCGGAAAGTGTGCGAAGTAGCGCTGATAGTACCACTCTCCGCGCTCGCGATCGCTAGGCTTGGGCAGGGCGACGACCCGGGCGCGGCGCGGGTTCATGTATTCTCGGACGGCCTTGATGGTTCCGCCTTTGCCAGCGGCATCCCGGCCTTCGAACAGGCAGATGATCCGCTCCCCCGTCCGCTCCTGCCAAGCCTGCATCTTCACCAGTTCAAGCTGCAAAGCCTCGAGTTGCTCTTCATAGTGAGAACGCTTCAGCTTGTCCTCATAGGGGTAGCTGGCTGAACTGAAAGCCGCATCTTCGACCCAATCCGGAAGCTTGGGGTCGTCAATGTCGAACCGACGTTCCTTGCCATCCACGTTGATGGTGACCGGATGGGTGAAATCGTCTTCCGACATGGTGCGCCTCGTCTTTTTGATTGCGCCCAGTGTGGCCTGCCATGCGGGTGGAACGCAACATAAGTGTCATATGCGAGAGCTAATTCGGAAAGGATTGGTTCGGTGGCGATTCGATCATAATGTTGGACATGGGCATGGAAAAAGCACCATCAGACACTCTCGAACTATCGGGCCAGGATGCCGTTCACGAAAGTGAAGCTGGGGACGACGGTGTTGCCGAGGCCGCAGCCTTTGGCGGTAACGAGAGTTCCGAAG
>JBCBXA010000073.1:0-14780 GCA_039816825.1 Pseudomonadota bacterium
TTTGAGGCCAAGTGTCGGCTTGCCACAAAAACCTTACTTCTGGTCAATCAGACCGACGTGCCCGTCATACCGCCTTGTTTCGAAGCGGAGAGCCTCCGTTCGGCACTTTTCGTAGCCATTCGAAACCACTCAACCATTGGAAACAGCATCAGTGCCGGCACATTGGCATGGGGTACACCTTCGGCGCTGGTGGGCTTCTCGCATTTGCCAGGCACGTAATAAGTGCCAAAGAGCATGTCCCAAAGCGGCACCAGATTGGCCAGGTTCTTACCATAGGCCACCGGCTCATCCGCATGGTGCCATCGATGGAAACGAGGCGATGCGATCAACCAGTTCAGGCGTCCATGGTCCACGTCAATGTCCATGTGCACATACATATTGTGAAGCGTCAGGAACACGAGACCGAGGCCAGCTGCCTCCGGTGTGACGCCCAGCCATGACAGACCCACGACATAGCTCAGCTTCATGAAGGCCACTTCCAGCACATGAACCCGAAACGTCGTGAAGGCATTCACGTCATGGTCGGAGTGATGGACCGCATGAATGGGCCAAAGCCAAGGAAGGTGCATAAGGCGGTGGCTCACATAGTCCATGAAATCAAACGCGACCACGGCAATTACAACCACCAGCAGGGCAGGAACGCCGTCCCAGAAACTGGGGGGAATGACCGGCAGTCTCCAGACCTCGTAGAGATTCTGTAAAGCCCAGACGCCAGCCATGGCAAAGGGGATCAATGCCGAGTTGATTGTAAGCAGCACAAGGGTGGCCGCAACGCCCTTCCCCATGCGCTCTGTCAAAACGCGGTGCCAGCCCCGGACCCAGCCGGTAACGGCGAGCATGGTGAAACCGGCAGCCATGATACCCACCAGACGCCAGTTGATGGTCAGCTGTCCGAGAAATTCAAGAAATGCGTCCATACCCGCGCCTTTGAGTTGGCACCTCAGCTAAAGCCGCACAATTTCGGAGCGATGAATGCGAGGCAGGCTTTCGCAGTAAAGGTAAACGGTCGCTGAATGCTGCAGGTAGAGAGATCGGAGTCGCCTTTTAAATCGGACCTAAGAAGTGGCCCTCTGCGCGCCCGGAGCATCGTGCAGATACAGGCGTTTTTGGACTTCGGCGTCTGGGAGATTGCACATGTCGGCCTGCCCGAACCAGCGGTAGCGGTTCCGCGCCACGAAGAAGTACGCCCAGTCTCTCACCGGTCTGGGGATCAGCAGGCCCACAGCCAGCAACCGAGAGATTCCACCGAGTCTCATCCCTGCGCGAATGACGGCGTCCGAGGATTTGTAGGCGGTCCCACCATAAACAAAGAGCCAGGAGTTGGGATCTTCAGGGTCGAGATCGTAGTGCTCCAAAAGCGCGCGGCCCAGCTCGGTCTGGACCGGTATGATCCGAAACTCCTGCTGATCGTCATTCCGTGCGATCCATTTCGCACCCCAAGAGCAGAGCGCACAATGAGCGTCCATAACGGAGAACGCAGGGAAGTCTGGAAACTCCGGCACTGCGGGGTCAGAAGCGTAAGATCGAGTCTGTGCCATGGAGCGCGACCGTTTCGCTCTAGAGCCAGCCTTGCAGCTCGCGCATCACCACTTGGCGAATGACTTCCATGCCTTCATCGGAGTCATTGAGACACGGAATATGGGTGAAGTGCTCACCGCCATGCTCTTCAAAGATCTCATGGGCTTCACCGGCAATTTCCTCCAGCGTCTCAAGACAATCGGCGGAGAAACCTGGATTGATGATAGCCAGCCGCTTCATGCCGCCTTCGGCCAGGCTCTCGACTGTCTTGTCGGTGTATGGCTGCAACCATTCCTGGGGGCCGAAGCGGCTCTGGAATGTTGTCATGATCCGATCTTTCTCCCAGCCCAGACGCTCGAGCAAAAGTCGCGTCGTCTTGTGGCACTGGCAGTGATAGGGATCGCCCTTCATGTGATAGCTTTTCGGGATGCCGTGATAGCTCGCCATGATCAGCTCCGGCTCCCAGTCGAGGCTGGCCAAATGCTTCTCAATCGAGATGGCGAGCGCATCGATATAGGCAGGATCGTCGTGCCACGGTGGCACCGTGCGAACGGCTGGCTGCCAGCGCATCTGCGCCAGCGCTTCAAAGGCCTTATCGTTCACCGTAGCCGTCGTCGCTGCCGCATATTGCGGATAAAGCGGCACGATCAGGATCTTGTCGCAACCGCGATCCGCCAGCGCATCCATCTTGGAGCGGATCGACGGGTTGCCGTAGCGCATGGCAAAGTCGACAGCCACAGTGCGTCCGTCAAACCCTTCAATACCACCGATCATCTCGCTCAGCTTGTCCGACTGGGTGCGCGTGAATGTCAGGAGCGGGCCCTCATCCTGATCCTTGTTCCAGATCTCATCATAAGCCTTGCCAGACTTTTGGGGCCGGGTTTGCAGGATGATCCCGTTCAGGATGGCCCACCAGACAGCCCGCGGCGCTTCGATGACGCGACGATCTGAGAGGAACTCCTTCAGATAGCGGCGCATGGGCCAGTAGGATGTCCCATCCGGCGTACCGAGGTTGACGAGCAACACGCCAATCTTGGGTGCTTTGACCTGAGGGTGCCCCTCCGGCAGTGGACCGGTAGGCCGTGCCGCGCTTTCCTTCAGGCTGGCGGGCGAATGACCGATCTGGCTGGTGAAGGCATCAGCGTTGCTGTGAACGTTCATGTTTCGCTCCGGCCCCAGGCGGCTTGAAAGTCAAATTACTGGCTGTGATACGCGACATAAGCCAGTTTAGACCTGTTTCAAACTGCCAAAGCGTCGCTTTAGGAAGCGAGCGCGGGATAAAGAAAGCCCCCCGCAAGACATCTCGCGAAGGGCTGAACTGCTTTAGGCTTCGGCTGAAGCCTATTTCGCGGTGATGCGTCCGTCCGTGTATGGCTCGTAAGCACCGCCCTGGGCAGCGATGTAGTCAGCGACCACCTGCTCCAGACCCGGGCCGAAATCATAGGCGTTCATGCCATTGGTTTCGAAGACGTCGTAACCGTCGCCACCGCCGCGCATGTAGTTGTTGGACACCACGCCATAGGTTGCTTCGGGATCAATGGCGGCATCGCCAACCATCACGTCGGAGATGCGGCTGCCAGGCTCAGCTGTCGCGTCAAACGTGTATTTGAGGCCAGCAACCTGCGGGAAGCGGCCAGCGCCATCGGCGATGCGCGACACACCGTTCTCAAGGGCCGCGATCACATCGGAGCCCTTGAGTTCAAAGGTGGCGAGGGTGTTCTGGAACGGCAGCACCGTCAGAACTTCGCCCATGGTGATCTCACCCGCATCGATGGAGGCGCGCAGACCGCCACCATTCTGGATGGCTATCTGAACACCCTGATCCATGGTGCGATCGAGCATGGCATCGGCGACCAGATTGCCCATGGCGCACTCCATGGCGCGACAGACAGTACGGTCACCTTCGATGGGGCCGGAAGCAGAACCAACGACCTGCTTCTTCAGCTCTTCAATCGGCGCAGCTTTTTCGGTGATGTAAGAGACCATCTCCGCATCTTCAGGTACCAGCGCATCAAGCAGCCAGGGCTTGCCTTCGGCTTCCACTACATCGCCATTTTCGTCGAACTCGATGGTCAGTTCGCCGAGATATTTCGAGTAGGCGTAGGCCTGTACGATCTGGACCGGCTTGCCGTTGGGAGCTTCCACAACGGTCGGATAGTCATCACCTTCAAGCAGGGTGTGGGAGTGACCGCCGACAATCACGTCGATGCCATCCACAGCAGCGGCGATCTCTTTGTCGCGGTTCAAGCCAACATGGCTCAGCACCACGATCTTGTTGACACCATCGGCTTCAAGTTGGCCAACCAGTTTCTTGATGATGTCTTCAGACTGGATGAAGGGTACGTTGTCACCGGGCGAGGAGGTCTCGGCAGTATCTTCAGCGAGGACGCCGATGATACCGATCTTCTCGCCACCCTTCTCCACCACGATGTGGCTTTCAATCTTGCCATCAAGCAGCGGCTCATCAGCCAGATTGGTGTTGGCAAACAGCAGTGGCGTCTCGACGGCATCGGCAAACTTGGCCAGCGCCTCCGGCCCGTCATCAAACTCGTGGTTGCCGACGGCCATGGCGTCGAAACCGATGCGGTTCACAACTTCGGCGGCCACTTCGCCTTTATAGGTTGAGTAAAAAAGCGAGCCCTGGAACTGGTCACCCCCGTCCAGCACGAGAACATTGTTGCCGGCACCTTCCAGCGCGCCGCGACGGGTGTCGATGGCGGTCTTCACACGAGCGGCACCGCCGAAGCACTTGCCTTCCGCATTGTCAGATGGACGGCAGGTCGAGTCGAACCGGTTGATGGGCTCAATACGGCTGTGCATGTCGTTGATATGCAGAATGGTCAGCTTGTACTCGGCAGCTGCCGGGGTTGCGGCAACCACCAGGGTTGCTGCGCCAGCCGCTAGAATGGATTTGAGAGCTTTCATGTGGACGCCTCCTACTGTTCCGGTGCCGCGTTGTTTGGCGGTGGGCACCTGTTGACAGCTAGGAAATACGCAAATGTGACAGCGAGCAAGCCGCTGTCACATTTATCTGCACCTGCCCACATGACGGGCAGCGCCGAGCTTCCCTATTTCAGCAGGTTCGGAACAATCGTCACGATGTCCGGGAAGAAATAGAGAATGGTGAGACCCACCACCTGGATGATCACAAACGGAATGGCGCCTCGATAGATGTGGCCCGTTGTGATGCCCTTCGGCGCCACTCCGCGTAGATAGAAGAGCGCGAAACCAAAGGGCGGCGTCAGGAACGACGTCTGCAGATTGATGGCGATCATGATCGTCACCCAGGCCGGGTTGAGCTCACCACCATAGATCACCGGCCCGACAATCGGCACCACGATGTAGATGATCTCGAGGAAGTCGAGCACGAAGCCAAGGATGAACAGGATCACCATCACCAGCAGGAACACCTGCAGTTCGTTGTCGAACGAACGGAGGAAATCCTGGATGTAGTGCTCACCGCCAAAGGAGATCAGAACCAGGTTCAGGATCTGCGAACCGATCAGGATGGTGAAGACCATTGATGTGACTTTGGCTGTCTCACGCACGACCGGCGTCAGCACGGCTGTGCGGTAGAGCACCCAGCAGCTGAACAGCAGGCCAAAGAACGCGAAATGGTAGGCCAACTGCGCCACGATGTAGGCGATCCAGTCTTCAGTAGGGACGGTTTCGCGCGTGATGCGCAGATCGAAATTGACGCCCACGAGGATCATGATCACCAGCGCGAAGGAGGCCCAGATCACCAGCTTGGCCGCACCGTTCTCCTCCTTGAGCTTCCGATAGGCGGCAAGCATGATGGCACCGGCTGCGCCAAGCGCGGCCGCGGGTGTAGGATTGGTGATCCCGCCCAGGATTGAACCCAGCACAGCGATGATGAGAATCAAGGGTGGGAACACCACCCTGATAAGCTCGTTTTGCGAAAGGCGCCCGACAGCGGTCCGAACGCCATACAGCGCGATCAGCGCAGGAACGGCCAGCACGATCACCAACATACCGGGACCGGTGAGCGGGTTGATGAAAAGAAGATCGAACAGCAATATCAAGCCCAGCCCGACCGCACCGATGATGAGAGGCAACTGGCTTGCGCCCGGCGCAACGCCGCGGGCCAGAACAATGGTTAGACCAAGCAGCACGACCATGGTGGCGACGCCAAGACCGATGGGAGCGGCGTTCTCAAGAGCTGCTGCCTGTGCGGCGGCGGCTTCTTCTTCCGTAGGCTCGCCGGCTTCAGTCGTGCTGGCGTCGGCAATTGCGGCGCGCTCAGCAACCGCCTGATCCCACGCGTCCTGTCCGTGCAGCTCGATCATGGCTGCTTGACACTGAGGAGAGACGTTGGTCCGCAAACTCGGGCCTGAATCGGCCTGGGCACCGACCGAGAAGTCGGCACTTTGCGAACCAATGAGGCCTGCATTCATGCCAAGGCCAACAGCGACAACGATCAGGGTCGGAGCGAGCAGGAACCAGACGACACCGTGATTGCGGCCCACTCCAGCCGAACTTGTACCACCCTCGAATTCAACGGCGGGTGCCTTGTGCGGATAAAGGAGCGCAAAACCAAACGCGTAGAGCGCGTAGAGAAGCGCCAAGAAGATGCCCGGAAGCAGGGCCGCCTGGAAGAGCGTACCGACCGATAGAACGGCGGGCTCGCCCAAATAGGTCAACGCATCGGAACAGCCAACCAGCTGGGCGCGGGTCTCCTGACCCGTCGCGTAAAGGTCACCCACGAGCGTGCCCAACAGCACGATCACGATGGAAGGCGGTATGATCTGCCCGAGCGTACCGGACGCCGCGATGACGCCGGTGGCGAGTTCCGGCGAATAATTGTTTCGGAGCATGGTCGGTAGAGCCAGCAGGCCCATAGTGACCACCGTAGCACCGACAATGCCGGTCGACGCCGCAAGGAATGCACCCACGACCACAATGGACACAGCGAGACCACCGGGCAGTGGGCCGAAGACGCGGGCCATGGTGGTGAGAAGGTCTTCAGCGATGCGCGAGCGCTCGAGCGTGATGCCCATCATCACAAACATCAGAACCGCGAGAAGCGTCTCAATGGACTGGCCGGCAATGACGCGCTCATTCATCCGGTTCACGATGAAGGAGATGTTGCGCTCCATGGCGACCTGCCAGCCGCCGGCAAAGAGAGCTTCGTCTATCCTGGGAAGCTCAGGATATCGGAACAGAGATATCGCTTCCCTCGGAACACCCTCCGCCAGCAGGGCGCGGTAGGCCTCCGAATTCACATCGATTGCCTGGTGGATGAGGATGCCAGCCGAGTCCAGCGCGGCGAGAATGGCGAAGGAAATGACGCCTGCACCACCGATGGCAAACGCCACAGGGAAGCCTGTCATGATCGCGCAGAACAAAGTCACAAAGACGATGATCAGTCCGATCTCGATACCATCGAGCCCAAATAGCATGGCTTCACAGCCCCCCAGCTACAGGCGCTCCTGCACGCGCCTCGAAGCGTCCGGCATTCGGACGCTGGTTAAATGATGTGCGTCAGGCAGAGCCCGAATGCGCTTCGTGGACGGCGTCTTCCGCAACGTCCCCGGTTGAATCTCGATCCAGATATTTGTCGGTGCTGTCTTCGCCTTCCACGAATTCAAGGAAAGCGCGCCAGAATGTGGATGCCGCCTGCAGCAGCACCATCACGCAGAATGCCACGATGAGAACTTTGAAAAGGAAGTAGGCATCGAACCCGTTGGGGCTGAAGCCAATGGTCTCGACATTCCAGCGCAAAACGCGGGACTGCATGAGCATGCGGTCGAGGGCGCTGGTGGCCGACGGGTTGGGCACCACGAGGTGCCGCCACATGAAGAACCACGCGTAGAGATAGGTGATGATGACAACGGGCATCATGAAGAAAAGCGCGCCCAGCATGTCGATGACGCGCTTCGCGCGGTGGGACGCACTGGCATAAAATAGGTCCACCCGGACGTGGCTTCCCTGCACAAATGTGTAGGTGACGCACAGGCAAACGATCATGGCGTTGTAGAGCTTCAGCTCCTCAGACCACCAGGAGAGGTCGCGGGTGAAGGCGGTGCCAAGCGGCCCCAATTCAATGGCCGCAACGCGGAAAATGCGCTGCAAAAAGACAATCATCACCTGCTGCAGCACCATGATGAGGCCGGCCCAGGCCACGATGCGCCCGACTGTATTTGCGAAAGCCTCAAGGCCGCGAACGCAGGACCACAGGATCGAGCGGCGCCAGAAAACTCCGAGAGCAGTGATGACCAGAAAGGTCACGAAGACGACGAAGAACAGTTCCTTCGAGCCGCCAAAATAGATGAAGCGAACAAGCGCTTCCTTGTCGCTCCAGTTGAGCCACATGGACGGATTGGTGAGCGCCAGGAACAGATGGTACGGCGCGAGAGCAACCGAACTCAGGAACCAGATAATTGCGTCTAGCATAAAGGTTACCCCACCGGGCCCGCTTCAACCCATCACAGAATGCGGGAAGGTCGAGCATCGTCCGAAGAAACCGCCTGCCCCCTCGGGGGCAGGCGCGAATGACATGAAGATGTCTGTTTGCCCTTAGGCAGCGTTGGCGCGGTTACGCTGACGCATGTACTCGCCATCAGCCTGACCGTACCAGGCAGAGGACTCTTCAAGAGAAGCGAAGTAGCTGTCGGCGATCTCCTTGTAGATCTCGTCGCTCATGTTCTCTTCGCGCACTTCCGCAGCAGCCTTACCGAAGGCATCCCACACATCGTCCGGGAACTGGAAGACCTGGACGCCAGCGGCCTGCAGACGGGCTAGGGCAGCTCCGTTTTCAGCCAGCGACAGAGCCGTGTTCTGAGCGTGGGCAGCTTCAGCTGCCACGCGGCACATGGACTGCTGCTTGGCCGTCATGCCTTCCCAGACTTCGAGGTTGAAGCCGAGGGTCAGTGCAGAGCCTGGCTCATGGAAGCCAGCGGCGTAGTAGTTCTTGGTGACTTCCTGGAAGCCCATGCGCTCATCCGCATATGGGCCGATCCACTCGGCACCATCGATCTGACCGGAAGCGAGAGCCTGATAGATTTCGCCGCCTGGGATGTTCTGCACGGAAGCGCCGAGGCGACCGAGCACCTGACCACCCTGACCTGGCATGCGGAAACGCAGGCCCTGCAGGTCGTCGGCAGAGTTGATCTGCTTGTTGTACCAGCCACCGGGCTGCATGGCGGTCATGCCGCACATCAGAGGCTTGAGGTTGAACAGAGCCGACAGATTGTCGTGCAGGTCCTGACCGCCGCGACGGTAATACCAGTTGGCCAGTTCCTGAGCGGTCATTCCAAACGGCACAGAGGTGAAGAAAGCGAAGCCAGGATGCTGGGTCAGGAAGAAGTACTCAGCGGCGTGGTATACGTCTGCCTCACAGGAAGAAGCGGCGTCGAACACTTCGAACGCGCCAACGAGGCTGCCTGCCGACATTTTGTTGATGGTGATCTCACCATCAGACATGGCCTGCACATAGTCGATCCAGAGCTGAGCAGCGTCATCGAAGATCGCGAAGCCGTCCGGCACGGATGTGACCATGGTTAGCTCGACTTTGCCCATGGCGTAGGCTGGTGCGGCGAGCGTGGATGCGGCGGCGGCGCCACCGGCGATGCCTGCACCTTTGATAAATGAACGACGGTCCATTGATAGTCCTCCCAAATGATCTCTGCGCTGAACGGATTTCAGGCGCAGAACGCGAGTGCGTAGGGAGGGAAATAGAGCAGCGACCCAACCTTGTCACCGCCGTGACTGCGCAGCCCTCATGCGTATTACTACGCAGAGCACACAGTTGGGCGCTCTCAGTGGCGGGTGCCACAATGTTGCGAACTGATAGAAACCGCGCTTAGAAAAGCCCCATGAGCGAAATGACAATGAGCGGCAGGGCCCCGGAAGCCGACAGCCAGGGAGCCGAGAGTTTGCAGCGCAGCGGGAGGCTGTCCCTGAGGGCAAAACTGGCCCTGATCGCAGTGCTGCCCATTCTCATCGTCGCGATGATCATGGCAGTGGTGTTCTCGCAACAGAGCCGAACCCTGCTTAAGTCCGAAACGACGATCGTTCAATCGGAGTTCAAGACGGCCAAGCGCACCGAGTTGCGCAACTACGCCTTCATGGCGCTCAATTCGATCCGCCAACTCTACGAAAACGAGCCCGGTGGGCGCGAAGCTGCGCAACTGGAAGCCAAGCGCATCCTCAACGACATGGAATATGGCGCGGACGGCTACTTCTTCGTCTATGCGGCCGATGGCACCAATCTCGTTCATCCGCGCTTGAAGAACCTTGTGGGTCAGAACGTCTGGAACATGCAGGATGCCAATGGTGACTACGTTATCCGCAATTTGATCCAGAAGGCGCAGGCCAAGCCCGATGGTGACTTCCACACCTATGTCTGGCCGAAACCGTCCACCGGCGAGATCACCGAAAAACTGGGCTACTCCATCTTCCTTCCCAATTGGGGCTGGAT
Organism: Pseudomonadota bacterium; assembly: GCA_039816825.1. Lineage (GTDB taxonomy): Bacteria > Pseudomonadota > Alphaproteobacteria > Rhizobiales > Rhizobiaceae > JBCBXA01. Next base: position 9,959 of record JBCBXA010000073.1, read on the forward strand.
GTTCGGGACGGGCCTGTACCTCGACGATATAGACGCGCAGATCGCCATCATGGGCGAACAGCTCGACAACAGCATCAAGGGTACCCTGACCATCCTTCTCGGCCTCACCGCAGCCGGTGTTTTGCTGGTGGTGGGGCTCCTTGTGGCCTTCTCCCTGACCGAACAACGCATGGCAGACGCCAGACTTCACGCCCTGACGCGGCGCATCGTCGATGTGCAGGAAGACGAAAGAAAGCGCGTGAGCCAGGAATTGCACGACTCCATTTCTCAGTTGCTGATTGCCGTGCGCTACAATCTCGATGCGGCTCTAGGGCGCTCGCGCGACGTGCCCACCGTCAGCAATTTGGTGGAAAAGTCCGGCAAGACGCTCGATACCGCTATTGCCGAAGTACGCCGCATCTCCAAAGACCTTCGACCATCTGTGCTGGACGATATTGGTCTGGTTTCCGCCATCAGGGCACTGGCTGAAGACTTCGAGGCGAGTGGGCTCGAGATCACCGTGGATGCCGACCCTCAGCCGCCGCGCACGGCACGGCTTCCCGAGGAAGCCAGGACCGCGCTGTATCGCGTCGCGCAGGAAGCGCTGAGCAATATTGCAAAGCACTCTGGTGCCACGAAAGCGCTCATCACCATGCGCATCTCCGAGCGGAACGTGTCGGTGAACATTTCTGACAATGGATGCGGTTTCGACGTGGCTGAACGCCAGGCCGGCATTGGCGGCCTGGGCCTGCGGAACATGCGCGAGCGCGTTGAACTCCACAATGGATTGTTCCTGATCCGATCCAACACAGATCGATCCCTGTCCAAGGTGTGGCCCGGCAAGTCAGAAGAAGCATGGACCACCCAGGTGATCGTTCGCATGCCGCGCCAGCGCGTCCCGCAGAACGAAAACCGGGACCCCTCCTCATCCGTCGAGGCAGCGGAATGAACACCATCCGGCTTCTGATAGCCGATGACCACGAACTGGTCCGGGACGGCATTCGCGCGCGGCTGGAGGCGCAGCCGGAGTTCGAGGTGGTGGGCGAAGCCAGCGATGGTCGGCGGGCCGTCGAACTCACCGAAGCCCTGCGCCCCGACGTCGTGATGATGGACGTTTCCATGCCCGAGCAGAATGGGCTGGAGGCGACCGCCGATATTCGCGCACGTGGTCACACGTGCGGCATCCTCATTCTCTCGATTTTCGATACGCAGGAATATGTTCGCGGCGCTTTGGAGGCCGGCGCGAACGGCTACATCCTCAAGGACGTGGGCACCGACGAAATGAACAGAGCCATCCAGACAGTCGCGAGCGGCGGGCTGCACTTGTCGACCCAAGTCGCGCGGTCCGTCACAGCCGCCGGCGCTGGTCAGGATGAAGAAAACGCTCTTACCCCCCGAGAGCGGGATGTCCTTAGTCTTGTAGCACGGGGCAAGTCGAACAAGGCCGTCGCTCAGGAACTTGGAATTTCTGTCAGGACTGTAGAGAGCCATCGGCAGAACCTTCGGGACAAGACGGGCACCGGCAACACCGCTGACCTCGTGCGTCTTGCCCAGGAATTGGGCATTCTGTGACCGGCGGATGTTTGCCGCCCCCAAAGGTTTGCGGTGGGCGAACACGAATTCGCTGGCGTCTTCCTCTCAAATCTGAAAGCTGCTGAGCGGCTTCAGAATGATCAAATGGGGGACCGCGATGGGAGCAAACGCACACACGGTTCTCGAAATAGCGCCGCCACCCCCCATCATTGCCGGGCGTGGAGCGGCCCATAACATCCCAAAGGCCGCCCAAAGCCTGGGAATGCGCAGGCCACTCCTCGTCATCGACAGTTTTCTTGTGGGCAATGGATTCGCACAAACCCTCACCGACCAGCTTGCAGCGAACGGTCTCGACACACTGGTGTTTGCCGAATTCAACGGTGAACCAAAATGCGCCCACATAGATACCGGAACGACCGCGGCCCTGGCCCAAGCAAGTGATGGGGTGATCGGCATTGGCGGTGGCACCGCCCTCGACATTGCAAAGCTCGTGGCCTGCTGTGCATCGTCAACCGAGACCGACAAACGCATTGAGCAATACGCTCTGGGCGCCAAGCCTCTACCGGGCACGTCGCTGCCGAAATTGCTGGTTCCCACCACTGCCGGCACCGGCTCGGAAATGAGCGCCACCAACATCTTTTCGGGTGCAGACGGCCGCAAACTGTGGGCCTGGGCGGCGCAGAGCCGCGCGGACATGGCCATTCTGGACGGTGATCTTCTGGCCTCCATGCCCCGAGACCTGCTGGTCTGGTGTGCCATGGATGCTTTTGTCCATGCCTTCGAGGCCACCACCAACACGACAAGCCATGAGGGTGCCGCACCATACGGACACCGTGCCATGACGCTCATAGTCGAGAACCTGCCAGCAGCGGTGGAAGGTGCTGGCGACGCACTGCAATCCTTGATGATTGCCTCGGCGTGGGCGGGCGTGGCCATCGACCGATGCGGCACGGCAATCGCCCATATGGCGAGCCACGCGCTGGCCGGACTCGCACCCATTCACCATGGGCAGGCAACCGCATTGGCCTTCGAAGCAACCTTGCCGTGGCTGCTGAGCCAGGGGTCGCCCGCACTCCGCGCAGCGGCGCAGGCCTGTGGTAGCCGCCTGGAGGAGTTGCCAGACCGCGTGTCCCGTCTGATTGACCTCGCATCAACCGGTCGCCAATGGCTTGAGACCGTGGCTTCCATCTCGCCGGAGACGCTGGCCACTGAGATGGCACGGTCCGAAAACAGCCCTATGCGGGATCGCACGATCCGTAAGATCGGCGATGACGATCTGTTGCCCCTCGCCCAAAGCATTCTGATGGGAAATACCGGATGAGCACCATTGATCGCATCGAGATCACCCAGCACCGCATGACCCTCGACCCGCCGTTCAAGGCCAGTTGGGACGGGCGGCTGCGAGAATTCTTCGACGCCACCATCGTTCGAGTCACCGACAAGGATGGTGTTGTCGGCATCGGTTCGGGCGATCTGATGCTCGGATTCGAAGGTCACGAAGACCTCTTCATAGGCCAGCGCGCCGATGACCACGAACGCCACTACACGGTGCTGGACCACATTCAGTTTCACTATGGTCGCTGCTGGCCCCTCGATCTGGCGCTTTGGGATCTGCACGGCAAACAGACCGGCACTCCGGTTTGGAACCTGCTGGGCGGACGGTCAGGCGACATGCCGCTTTATGCATCCTCTGGCGTGGCATGGGACACGGGCGAACTGGTGGAACAGGCAGAGTTCTTCGCAGAAGAAGGCTTTCCGGCGATGAAGATCCGCCTGTCCTCCACCAAGGGCTGTCGCGCTGACTGGCGGGCTGATATCACCGCACTTGAAGCCGTGCGAAGCCGAGTCGGCGACCGTCTCGATCTGATGGTGGACTGCAATCAGGGATGGCGCATGCCCTGGGACACGTCAGATCCTTGGAGCGTGGATCAGGCCATTGAGGTGGCTCGCGCGCTCGAGCCGTTGAGGCCGTTCTGGATGGAAGAGCCCCTCCACCGTGCAGACCGATCTGGCATGCGGGCCTTGCGCGAAGCGACCTCCATACGCATCGCCGGTGGGGAAATGACGCGGGACGTGCAGGAGTTCGATGACCTGATCGCTGACGACTGCCTCGACGTTTATCAAGCCGACGTGGCTTTGGTGGGCGGGATCACCGGCTGCGCGCGCATTGCACGTAAGGCCGTTCAAGCGGGGCGTATCTATACCCCGCACTCCTGGACCAATGGTGCTGGAGTGCTGGCTAATGCTCATCTCACTGCGGGCTGCACGAATGCGCCGTTCCTCGAGTTCCCTTTTGATCCGCCGCAATGGTCCTTAGCGCACCGGGACTACATGTTGGCCCAACCGGCAGCGAGCGAAGGCGGCGTTCTGAAACTTGGCGAAGCACCGGGCTTGGGAATCGAGCTCGACGAGGAACGCCTAAAGGCAACGCGCATAAGCTAGAGAATTACCCCCCGGCGCCGGGCCGGAGGCAGTCTGTCGCTCTGAAAAGGAGCGACGCCCTTGTTGCAGTTTGCCAAGCTTGGCCACATCTACCGCGATGCCGCACAGATATACGCTATCAAGAAAGCGGCCCGCCAGATGGACGTGCCATGGGCGGCTCTGGCAGCCGTCGTGCACGTGGAAAGCGGAGGTCAAAGCTACAGTTTGATCAACGGTCGAGCCGAACCACTGATCCGCTTTGAAGCGCATTACTTCCACCGACTGCTGCCTGCTGTTCTGCGCACCCGAGCCCAGGCAGAAGGGCTGGCCTCGCCCAAGGCCGGCGCGATCCGCAATCCGCGCAAGCAAACTGCCAGGTGGGACCTCCTCGAGCGGGCCAGATCCATCGACCGTGAGGCTGCCGATCAATCCGTGTCCTGGGGGATCGGCCAGGTTATGGGGGCGAACTGGCAGATGCTTGGCTATGGTTCCGTGGGCGCTCTGGTGGCTGAGGCGCGGTCCGGGTTTGAGGGCCAGCTGCGCCTCATGTGCCGCTTCATCCAACGCCGGGACCTGACAGGCGCCCTACGCTCGACAGACTTTGCCGCCTTCGCCCGCGTTTACAACGGCCCGGCCTTTGCCAAACATGGCTATCACACCCGAATGGAGGCCGCTTTCCGCCGCCTGTCCGGCAAATACATTCCAGCCCACGAACGCGACTGGCTGGGGCTCGGTGATTTTGGAGCGGCCGTATCAGATCTTCAAAAAGAATTGCGGGCTGCCGGCTATTCCGTCACCGTGGATGGCGATTTCGGGCCTGCCACGCACCGCGCACTCCTGGCCTTCCAAAGCCAGAACAGACTGTCAGCCGACGGCCTGGCCGGACCAG
>JBCBXA010000074.1:0-14649 GCA_039816825.1 Pseudomonadota bacterium
GAGAAATGCCGCTGCAAATCCAAATGCAATGGCACCCAGAAACGCAAAGGCCTCATTGCGGACATTCAGAACAAACCAGTTTTTGATCAGAAGGCCGGTCTCAATGAGCCGCACGCGATAGGACTCAAGGCCTTCGGAGAAGAGCGCGCTGTTGACGTTGGTGCGATCCATCACCCGGCGCGCGAAGGCATCGCGGCGGAGGTTTGCAATTTCGGTTCGCACTTCGACGGCGGTGTTGATGGTCGTGTTCAGCGCCACGGACCGAGCCTGCAACGACTGCACCTGAGACGAGAGTTCCTCTCGCTGGCGCGAAACAGCAGCATCTTCTGTCCCGTCTGCTGGCGGGTCACCCAAGGCCATCAAAGCATCGCGCGATGTGTTCAGACGCTCGTCAACCGTCGCCAGAAGATCGCGCGCTTCTGCGACCATAGCATCAGCGTCGCCCCGTAGAACGGCGAGCCTTGCATCATCATCACCCGCCGCCTCAAAGGCGTTGATAAGGCTCTCGGCACGACGCTCCAAACTCTGGACGGCATCGGTTTCTTCCTGCGCGGCGGTGGTGGCCGTCTGCGCGAACGCCGCACCGTGGAAAGCGACCGGACCGAGCTGTGGCGTCAGAAGAAGAGCGGCAAGGAGAAGAAAACAGAAGGGGAGTCGCAACATCATGGCCCCTCGTTAAGGCAGATGGAACAGCCTGTCTATTTGTGCCGGAAGCCCGAGACCTGGCTGCCTTCCACCCAGACTTCAGCGATGTTCTGCCGGGCCGCATTGAAGACAATTTGCTGAACTCGGTCGGCCACCGACAACCCTTCCAGTACACGCGCTATGTTGGAGCCCGGCGCTGCGATATCGACAACAATCGCATCGAAGCGATGGCCGACCTCAAAGGACCCGATGGGCAGATCGAGTGCTATGCCACCGCCGCGCGTTGCCAGATGAAGCGCTGTCACGAAATCGACCCGACTGTCCGGAGTGCCCCGGGCATCGCCCTCTATCGATGGGTCCACCCCCTCCTCCAGCATGCGGGAGGAATGCACCGCATGCCGCGCGTTCTCGAGCAGGGACGGGCTCGGCCCGCCAGAAATGTCGGTGCCCAGCCCGACATGAAGACCTTTTGCCAAAGCCGCTCGCAGTGGGAAAACCGCGTTCGAAAAGTAGATATTGGAAAGGGGACAATGGGCGACGGCTGCGCCCTGCTCCACGAGATGATCCATATCACCAGCCGATAGCATGGGGCCGTGCGCCAGAACCGTATGCCGGTTCACCAGACCGAAATCACTCAGAGACTGCGTGTCGGACTTGCCGTGGCGCTGAAGCACATAATTGTGCTCCCAATCGCTTTCGGACACGTGGGTCTGGACATGGGCTCCGGTCTTCTCAGCCAGTTCCCCAAGGCCTTCGAGACAGGAGTCCGTGCAGGAAGGAATGAAACGCGGTGTTACGACGGGCTTCACGGTCGCTTTTTCATTGCCCGGCAGAGCCCGCACATCTTCGATAAAGGCCTCAGTGCCTTCGAGCGCGGCCCGAGTTGATGCATCGCGGTAGAAGTCCGGACATTCATCGGGATTGTCCATTGCCAGACGACCAACCAGCGCACGCTGACCGAGCTCGAGACACAACTGTGCCAGAAGCAGAGTCGCCTCATTGTGTATCGTGCCGAAATAAAGACCCGTCGTCGTGCCATTGGCGAGGAGCGTTTCAACGAGGTCCCTGTAGGACCGCTTGGCAAACTCCAAATCTTCGTAGCGGGCCTCCAGTGGAAAGGTGTGCTTCTGAAGCCAGACCTCGAGAGGCACCTGCAGCGCGCGCCCCATTTGAGGCCATTGCGGCGCATGGATATGCAGATCGACCAAGCCCGGCAGGAGCAGCTCGTTTGGCGACAGCTGCCTCACATCATCAGCGCGCTCCCGCACGATCTGCCGGGCGATGGGGTCATCCGCATCGTACCTGCCAATGATCTCGCCATCATCAGCCACAAGCACCAAAGCATCATCCCAGGTGCGCAATTCCTCGGGACCCGGAGCATCCGCCACGGCACCGCGCACGGCAAAGCTGAATGAAGGAAGAGCGTCGTCCATCTGATATGGCCCTAGCGTGGAACTTCGGGATGCGCTGCGTCGGTTATGCGCAGCTGCGGCGTTTGCCGACCCTGATAGTGATTGATGGAGGCAGAGCCCGCAATGTGCAGCGGGCCTTCCCCCCTCAAAAGCGCGTCCCCCAGAGGCGTATCGAGGGTGCGAAAGGCGATCGCGCGCAGCGATGCTCCATCACCTGATGACAAGGTTACCGACACATGGTTCTGGCCCACCACCTTGCCGTACATTGCTCTGTGGCTTGGTAGAGCGAACACGGGTTGCGGCGATCCCGCTCCAAAGGGGCCGGCGCGCTCTATGTCCTCCACCAATTGCGTATGGACCGCGCTGGCCGTCAGAGCGCCGTCCACTTTCATCTCATTCTGCGCCACAGCATCAGAGACCGACTGCAGCAACTCCGCCTCCAGAAAAGCCCGCAGATCGCCGAGGCGAGCTTTCTCAACCGTCAGGCCAGCCGCCATGGCATGACCGCCGCCCTTTACCAACACACCCTCAGCAACCGCTTTGCGCACCGCCGCACCAATATCAACGCCGGCGAGTGAGCGGCAGGAGCCGGATCCTCTGCCGTTTCGATCAAATGCGATGGCGATGGAAGGACGCCTGAACCTGTCTTTCAGGCGTGATGCGAGGAGGCCAACAATACCGGGATGCCAGTCATCACTGTGGGTCAGCAGCATGCTGGGTGGGCTGGCACTCTCCATCTCGGCCTGCGCTTCCGCCACCGCTTCCTCGAGCATTTGGGCCTCAATCGCCTGCCGCTCCCGGTTCAAGGCCTCCAACTGGTCGGCAATCTCGTCGGCCTCGCCCGCGTCCGCCAAAGTCAGCAGTCGCGCACCGAGCGCCGCATCGCCAATCCGGCCGCCGGCATTGATGCGCGGGCCCAGCAGGAAGCCAAGATGATAGGGCGATGGTGGCCCGTCCAGCCGCGCAACCCGGCCCAATGCGGATAGCCCAGCATTGCCCTGCTGGCGCATGACCTCCAGCCCACGGCGCACGAAAGCGCGGTTCACGCCCCGCAGAGGGACCACGTCGCAAACGGTTCCAAGGGCAACAAGATCGAGCATGGACATAAGGTCAGGCGCACCGGCGAGATTTTGCGTCCGGAGCACGCGCGCTGTTCCAACGAGCGCCAGAAACACCACGCCCGCTGCGCAGAGATGCCCCTGCCCTGAAAGATCGTCGTGCCGGTTCGGGTTGACGTGGGCGGTAGCCGCCGGAAGCTCAGTGCCGAGCTGGTGGTGGTCGAAGATCACAATATCCATCCCCAACCGGTCTGCCTCTGCCAGAGCGTCGATGCTCGTCGACCCACAATCTACCGTGACCAGCAGTGTGTGACCCTTACCGTGGAGTTCCCGGACCGCATCTGGGTTGGGGCCATACCCCTCAAAGATCCTGTCCGGGATGTAGATCTCGGGATTCAAACCAAATGCGCTGAGAAAGCGGTGCATGAGAGCCGAAGACGTTGCACCATCGACATCGTAATCGCCGAAGATCGCCACGCTTTCCCGATCCGCAATGGCAGCCGCCAGCCTGGTGCACGCAACATCCATATCGGTAAGCGTGGACGGGTCGGGCAGCAAATCGCGGATGCTGGGCTGAAGGTAGACGTTCGCGTCTTCGCTGGTGACATCGCGCACGGCGAGAACGCGGGCCACAAGGTCGGAAATACCGTCATGATCCTGCGAAATCGCCTGGGCCATCGCCGTTTGGGCGGGATTGAGCCGTGAGACCCAGCGCTGGCCGCTCAACGAGCGTTCAACCCCGAGAAATGCCCGATCTTGAGAAGATGATCCCATAACTTGCGATTGTCAGAAGCGGATCACAGGCGCAAGGGCGCCACGAGAAATCCGACTGAAGAGCTGGGGCGTAGCTGGCTCATGCCTCTTATCGTTGCGACCCATATCATCAACGTTCTGGTTCTGACCGCGGTCCTTGCAGGGCTGATGCGCGCAGCACCCAACATGGAGCTGGCATATGGCCCGGACACGCCCGCCCGTCGCATATTGGGCAGCATATACGGTGCCATTTGGCTGGGAAGCGCAAGTGCTCTGGCAGTGCTGACTGTTTCCGGGATAAGCCAGCGTTGGCTGATCTTCAGTGCCAGCCTGTTTGCGGTGCAGTTGATCTACAAGCTGGCAACCATCGCCACAGTCGGCCTTGGCAACCGAGTGGTGGTTGCCAACGCCTTGATCTGCATCCCGCTGGCGCTGTCCATCGCCTGGATAGCGCTCAACAGCTAGAGACCGGCATATTTGAACTTGTTGAAATTGGCGTGCCGGGTCTTCACCTCGCGCACGGTGCCAGTGGCAGCGCGCATTACCACCGTATGGGTCTGGATCAGACCTGGTGAAAACTTGACGCCGGAAAGCATTGTTCCGTCGGTCACGCCGGTTGCCGCGAAAAGAACGTCGCCTTTGGCCAGATCGGTCAGCTCATACTTGCGCTCGGGGTCTTCAATGCCCATCCGCTTGGCGCGCTCCACCTTGTCTGGGCTGTTGAGTTGCAGGCGCCCCTGCATCTGCCCGCCGGTACACCGCAGCGCGGCGGCGGCCAAAACCCCCTCTGGTGCACCGCCAATGCCCATATAGATATCTATGCCAGTCTCTGCCGGGTCGGTGACATGGATGATGCCCTGGACATCACCGTCGCCGATCAGGCGGATGGCAGCGCCTGTCGCCTTCACTTCTTCGATGAGAGCAGCGTGCCTTGGCCGATCCATAATGCAGGCTGTCACATGCTCGGTGCCGACACCTTTGGCTTTTGCGACGGCTTCAATGTTCTCGGTGGGCGAACGATCCAGATCAACAAGGCCTTCTTCAAAGCCGGGGCCAATGGCGATCTTGTCCATATAGACGTCAGGCGCGTTGAGCAGACTTCCGCGTTCGGCAAGCGCCAGAACGGCCAGTGAGTTGGGCTGATCCTTCGCGCACAGCGTTGTGCCTTCGAGGGGGTCGAGGGCGATATCGACCCTTGTTCCCTCGCCCGAACCAACTTCTTCACCGATATACAGCATCGGCGCCTCGTCCCGTTCGCCTTCGCCAATGACCACCACGCCATCGATGGGCAGAGCGTTCAGTTCAGCCCGCATGGCATCGACGGCCGCCTGATCGGCCTGCTTTTCATCCCCCCGGCCGCGCATTCGAGCAGCGGCGACGGCGGCGCGTTCAGTAACGCGCACGATCTCCAACGTGAGAATGCGGTCCAGCGTGTCGGTGAAAGAAGCTTCGGCCATGTGTTTGTCCGTTTCGTTCTCGTAAAATCAAAAGTGCTCGATGCGGATCATCTGCGGATCGCTGACGAGATAACCATCCTTGGCGATGGCCTTCACGGCCTGGTCCACGGCCGCGCGCGTTGTGCCGTGCGTGATGAGTATGATCATCTTGGCATCGTCCGGCTCATCGCTGCGGCGCCGCTGAACGATGCTTTCCAGCGAAATAGAATTGTCGGCCATGTGCCCGGCAATCGCAGCAAAGACACCAGCTTTGTCAGTGACATGCAGGCGCAGGTAAAAGCGCGCGTCAGGACGTGGCTCAGCGTTGGTGAACGGAGCCAGCGCGCCTGTCTGGATGCCAAAGGTCGGAATTTTCGTGCCTCGGGCGAGATCGACAATGTCCCCGGCGACTGCAGACGCCGTTGCCTTCCCGCCGGCACCGGGGCCTTGCAGAACGGTGGCGCCAATATAGTCGCCTTCGATAGCAACGGCGTTGGTGACGCCATCAATCGCCGCGATGGCAGACGTTTCTGGCACCATGGTTGGATGCACCCGTTGGGTGACACCGCCCTCACCCCGCATGGCAAAGCCAAGCAGGCGAATGCGATACCCCAGTTCTGCGGCAGCGCTGATGTCTGCTGAAGAGATACTCGTGATGCCATCCACCGCAATTTGCGATGGCGCCGGCTCGGTGCCAAACGCAATGGACGTCAACAAGGCGAGTTTGTGAGCCGCATCAAAGCCTTCAATGTCAAAGGTCGGATCGGCTTCGGCATATCCAAGTGCCTGCGCGTCTGCGAGGCAGTCGTCAAACGAAATGCCCTCGCGCTCCATGCGGGTGAGGATGTAGTTGCAGGTGCCGTTGAGGATGCCATAGACGCGATCCACCTGGTTGGCGGCCAGTTGTTCGCGCAGGGCTTTGATCACCGGTATTCCGCCCGCAACAGCGGCTTCAAACAGGATTGTGGTGTCGTTTTCTTCGGCCAGCGCGGCCAGCGCCAACCCGTGGTCGGCGAGCAAAGCCTTGTTGGCCGTGATAACAGTGAGACCGCGTGAAAGAGCCGCTTCCACCGAATTTTTGGCCGCTCCGTCGGCACCGCCCACCAGTTCAACAAAGGCGTCGATCTCAGCCGAGCTGGCCATTTCAACCGGGTCAGAAAACCACTGAGCACTGGACAGATCAACACCGCGATCCTTGTCCGGGTTCCGGGCGGAAACGGCCACCACATCTATGGTCCGGCCCGTGCGCTGAGCCAGGAAATTGGCCTTGTTCTGCAACATGCCCACAAGCTCCGCACCAACGGTACCCAGCCCGGCAATGCCAAGGCGCAGAGGGGGGAGCGGAGAAGAGGTCATGGTGAGATCCGGATTCAAAGTCAGGTGTGCAGACCAAAGCGCCTGCAGGAACTGCGCATCTTGTTAAGGCTTTCGAGAAGCGAAGCAAGGCGCTGGGGAGCGCCCGCCGCAGTTCAAACCATTGAAATGTTCAATCGAGCTCTCAGGCCGCGTTGGGCGCGGCCTGCAGGAAGCGCCGAATATTGCGAGCGGCCTGGCGGATGCGCTGTTCATTCTCGACAAAAGCGAGCCGCACATGCTGGTCGCCATACTCGCCAAAGCCGACGCCCGGCGCGACCGCCACGTCGGCATGCTCAACCAGCATCTTGGCGAACTCCAGGCTGCCCATATGAGCGTAAGCGTCTGGAATCTGAGCCCATGCAAACATGGTCGCGGCAGGCACTGGCACCTGAAAGCCTGCCTTCGTAAAGCTCTCAACCATCACATCCCGACGCGCTTTATAGATTTGGCGAGCCTCATCAATGATTGAGTCATCGGCCTTCAATGCCGCCGTTGCAGCAACCTGTATCGGCGTGAAGGCGCCATAGTCGAGATAGGACTTCACACGGGTCAGGGCGCTGATGAGGCGTTCGTTGCCCACAGCAAACCCCATGCGCCAACCGGGCATGGAGTAGGTTTTTGAGAGCGATGTGAACTCAACAGCAATGTCCATCGCACCTTCCACCTGCAGAACAGATGGCGGTGGTGAACCGTCGAAATAGATCTCGGAGTAAGCGAGGTCAGACAGCACGATCAGTTCGTGCTGACGCGCGAACTTCACGACCTCTCGGTAGAAATCCAAGTCGGCCGTGTAGGCGGTCGGATTGGATGGATAGTTGAGGATGAGTGCGAGAGGCTTTGGGATGGAGTGGCGTACGGACCTGTCCAGCGCCTCCATGAACGCATCGCCCGGCTCTGCCGGGATCGAACGAACCACACCGCCGGACATGATGAAGCCAAAGGAGTGGATCGGATAGGTTGGGTTGGGCACCAGCACCACATCGCCCGGTGCGGTGATGGCCTGCGCCATATTCGCAAAGCCCTCTTTAGAGCCAAGCGTCGCGACAACTTGCGTTTCTGGATTGAGCTTAACGCCAAAGCGGCGCTCGTAATAGGCGGCCTGGGCACGGCGCAGGCCTGGAATGCCTTTGGAGGTTGAGTAGCGATGTGTGCGGGAGTCCTGAATGGTCTCGCACATTTTATCGACGATGAGTTGCGGTGTCGGCAGATCGGGATTTCCCATGCCAAGGTCGATAATGTCTCGCCCCGCCGCGCGCGCCGATGCCTTGAGCTTGTTGACGGGTTCAAACACGTAGGGCGGCAGGCGGCGCGTCTTGTGAAAGTCGGCTTGTGCAGGTTGCATGGCAGTGATTTCGGCTGATGGCAGAATGGGTGCAGTCTTTGCCCGTTTGTGTGTCAAAAGCAAAGCGGCAATCCGCCCACCCAAGAATTTCCTCTCCGGAAGACAGTCTTTGCCGAAGTCCGAAGCCTCTGTTAGTCACCTTTGGCATGTGACTGCGAGGGTGGCCATGAAACGTAGGTTGAGGTTGAGCCTGACGATAGTCGGCGGCGCGCTCGGCTTTGGCGTTTTGGCGGCATGCGCAACACTTTCAAAAGAAGAATGCGCTGTAGTCAATTGGTCGGATCTCGGTCAGCGAGATGGCGAGGCGGGCTATCACCCATCCCGCGTTGAACGCCATGCAAAAGCATGTGCCAGGGCGGATATTGCCGTCGATACCCAGGCCTATCTTGCAGCCCACGCTATGGGCATTCGCCAATATTGCACCGCAGCAAACGGCCTGTCCGTTGGCAGCCGTGGTGAGCGCTACCGCAACTCCTGCCCCGCCGAACTAGAAGCCGCGTTCCTGCGCCCCTACAATGCGGCCAGCGAGGTGCGAAGCGCGGAATTTCAAGTCGATAACGCCCGGGCGCGGATTGAGTCCGTCACCGATCAAGCTTTCTCAGTGGATCTCACCCCTGAACAACGGCTTTCCTTACAGAACGATCTCGACGACGCGCGGGCAGATTTAAAAGATGCAGAGTTCGACCTGCGCCGTGCGCGTCTCAAGCTCCAACGCATCACCAGGGAGATCTTGTGAATGAAACCGAACACAGTATCTGGGCTCAAGATGTCTGCCGATGAGCTGCTGCATTTTCTGGAGACCGTTTTCGAAGAGACCTGGCTGAACGATCAGTTTGAAATTCTTGAACTGTCTGAAGGCCAGGGACTGTTCCGCTTCAACCCTGAACCGCACAACCGGCGGCCTGGTGGCACACTTTCTGGTCCGACCATGTTCGCATTCGCCGACATCGGAGCGTACGCCCTCATCAACGCACACACAGGCCCGAAACCACTGACGGTCACGACGAGCTTGAACATGAACTTCATGCGCAAACCTGATCTAGCGCCAACGCTCGGGACGTTTGAAATGATGAAACTGGGGAAGCGTTTGGCCGTCGTACGGGTCACCCTGGCCAACCAAAGCGCGCCGAACGTGGTGGTGGCGGACGCATCCGCCACCTACGCAATTGAGCCTGATGCGAAGGCTTGAAATCGGCATTTGTTCGCGTTATGTTTCACGAGTAATGTTCAGCGGAGCCGAGCTAGTGACACAGCAAGAGCGTGATTTGGCTGACGAAAAAATGCGTGCCGAAACGGTGAAACTTCAAGCGGAAGTTTCAAAGATCATCGCAGAAACAGCCAAGATCAATAAAGAGAACCAGTGGTATCTCGTTGTCATTTCGTCAGGCTTTCTGGTGGCCGTTACCGCGTTGATGACTTTCATCGTCAACGCGATAATCAACTAATCTAGGCCTAAGCCTCCAAAGCCTGCTTGAGATCGGCGATGATGTCATCCGGGTCTTCAATACCAACCGAAATCCGAACGACGTCCGGGCCTGCTCCGGCACTTGCCTTCTGATCGTCGGCCAGCTGGCGGTGCGTCGTGGAGGCCGGGTGGATCACGAGGCTTCTGGTGTCACCAATGTTAGCGAGGTGTGAGAACAGGTTGAGGCTCTTAACCAGCTTCACACCGGCGTCGTATCCGCCCTTAACACCGAAGGTGAACACGGCCCCTGCTCCGTTTGGCAGATATTTCTGTGCGAGCGCATCGTACTTGTCCCCCGGTAGGCCCGCATAGCTGACCCACTCCACGGCATCATGCCCTTGCAGGAATTCAGCCACCTTGAGCGCGTTGGATGAGTGACGCGCCATGCGCAGCGCCAGGGTTTCCGAACCTGTAAGGATCTGGAAGGCGTTGAAGGGTGAAATGGCCGGACCGAGGTCGCGAAGGCCCAACACCCGGCATGCTATCGCGAAGCTCATGCCGCCGAATGTCTCGTGGATCTTCACGCCGCCATATTCATCGCGGGGCTCGCTCAAGAGCGGATAATTGCCGGACGCGGCCCAATCGAAATTGCCGCCATCGACCAGAATGCCGCCCATGGAGTTGCCATGGCCGCCGATGAACTTTGTCAGCGAGTGCAGGACAATGTTGGCACCATGCTCGATCGGTCGGCAGAGATAGGGCGTCGCCATGGTGTTATCGACCATCAGCGGAATACCAGCATCCGATGCGATCTTCGCGATGGCTTCGATATCAGTCACAACGCCGCCGGGGTTCGCCAGGCTCTCGATGAAGATGGCCCGCGTCTTGTCGTTGATCTGAGACTTGATGGTATCGAGATCGTCCGTGTCGCCCCATTTCACGTTCCAGCCAAAGCTTTTGAATGAATGGCCAAACTGGTTGATCGAGCCGCCATAAAGCTTCTTGCCCGCGATGAATTCATCGCCCGGCTGCATGATGGTGTGGAACGCCAGAAGCTGCGCTGAGTGCCCGGAGGCCACGGCCAGCGCCGCGCTGCCGCCTTCAAGTTCGGCAACGCGCGTCTCCAGCACAGCGGTCGTCGGGTTAGTGATCCGGGTATAGATGTTCCCGAAAGCCTGAAGGCCAAAGAGCGATGCCGCGTGGTCCACATCATCAAAGGTGAAAGATGACGTCTGATAAATCGGCGTCACACGAGCATTGGTTGCCGGGTCAGGCGCTGCGCCTGCATGAACGGCCTTGGTGGCAAAGCCTGGAATGGGATCAGTCATGGTTTCCTCCTGAAATCTCGCGCCAAACTATGCACGAAGCCGCCAGATGAAAACAAAGTTCGTTGCTCAGAGTGCCAGCGAAACGAACTTTCATTCCAAAATTATGCGGTAATATAATACCTTTATTGTAAGACATTGAAATATCATGATCTTTAATGCTTTCCGCGAAGCGCAGCGCTTGACAGATGCACCAATCACGGTCTATCTCCGCGCCAACGGGTGGACTGTGTCCACGCATAACGGCTGGCGAGGCGCTGTCGCTCCTTTCCAGCTTTTCATTTGGAAAGACAGACCATGACAACCTTCTCGCAGAAGCCTGCCGAGGTGGAGAAGAAATGGATCATCATTGACGCAGAAGGCCTCGTTGTTGGTCGTCTGGCATCGATTGTGGCCAACCGTCTCCGCGGCAAGCACAAGCCGACCTTCACGCCTCACGTTGACGATGGTGACAACGTGATCATCATCAATGCTGAGAAAGCCGTTTTCACCGGCGGCAAGTACGAGCAGAAAAAGTACTATTGGCACACGGGTTATCCCGGCGGCATCAAAGAGCGCACTGCAAAGGCCATGTTTGAAGGCCGTTTCCCCGAGCGCGTGATGCAGAAAGCCGTCCAGCGCATGATGCCTGGCGGCCCCCTGTCCCGCAAACAGCTGTCGAACCTGCGCGTTTACGCCGGTTCCGAGCACCCGCATGAAGCCCAACAGCCCGAAGCGCTGGATGTGGCTGCAATGAACTCCAAGAACAAGAAGGCCTCCTGATCATGGCTGACCTTAATTCTCTCGAAGAACTGGGCGCAGCAGCAGAAGCTGGCGACGTTGCGGTTGAAAACCAGGCTCCGGTCTACACCCAACAGCTGGATGAGCATGGCCGCGCCTATGCCACCGGCAAGCGTAAAGACGCCATCGCTCGCGTTTGGATCAAGCCAGGCTCCGGCAAGATCGTCATCGAAGGCGAAGCCAAGAAGCGCGAAGTGCGCAAGCGCAACAAGAAAGAGAACGCAAAGGCCGTAAAGGTTCGGGACTATACCGAATATTTCGCACGCCCCGTTCTACAGATGGTTGTGAAACAGCCGCTCGTCGCTGCGGGCCGCGATGGCCAGTACGACATCACCATCACTTGCTCCGGCGGGGGTCTGTCCGGTCAGGCCGGTGCTGTGCGCCACGGCATTTCGAAGGCTCTCACCCGATATGAGCCCGAGCTTCGCCCGGTCCTCAAACAGGGCGGCTTCCTGACCCGCGACAGCCGCGTTGTGGAACGTAAGAAATACGGTAAGGCCAAAGCCCGCCGCTCTTTCCAGTTCTCAAAACGCTAATCGCGTTTGGGCCCGTTCTCCAAGCGCTGAAAGTCGCTTCGAACTTCGAACTTTCAAACGGGGCTTCGGCCCCGTTTTTTTGTTGACTCTTTAGAACGCCTGTCACTTGCTGATCGGATGCTGGAGGTCACAAAATGAAAACTACCATTGTTGCGATCCTTTTTTGGTTTGGAACTTTAACTACTGCAATGGCACAAGAAGTGCTGGAGCTTGCCAACTCAAAATTTCCTGTCGAGCAGATGAGCCAGCATGACTCAAAGCTTCTTCAATTTAGCCTGAAGGCTCGAGGCCTGTATCATGGAGGCGTCGATGGAAACTTTGGTGAAAAGTCGGAAGCCGCGCTCCGTGACTTTGCGGAACGCAGCTTTGATGACCTTCCTCGCAATATTCATGTCGGGGTCTTGATTGCCGAGTGGATTAAACTCGTTTCAGAGGAACGTTGGGAGTACGTGTCGCCGAAAGGCATGTCCTTGCACTACGCCGTACCTCTGGAGCGGCTCACCGAACAGACAGATCGCAGCGGAGTTCGCACATGGAAAGACTCACAGAATTTGATCCTGGTTCAATCAACGAGGTCAGATGTAAGGCACATGAACAAGGTTCATAGAAATGTCGAACTGGAGTTGAGCCGAGAGTTTAAGCCGTACACCGTGAGGCGACCTCGTCTTGTAGTGACATCTGGCACCACAAACAGAAGCACTGATACTTACCTGTTCTCGCAAAAACAGTCCGACGGCCTCTGGGATACTATATACGTCGATACGGTGTCTGAAGAAGGCGCTTTTCATCGCATAGTGGTGGGTTCGATATCGGATATTCCGATCACGATGACGCCTGAGCAAAACTCTTTTCTTGCGCAGATCGTCAAATTCTCACGTGCAGCCATTGCACTTCTCCAAGACCAAGATGGAGAACGCGATACGCGGCCTTCAAACAGCGGTAAAACTCGCGAGCAGGCCCCAATGCAAGCTCTTTAGCACCCAACGCCGAAGCCATCAGCAGCTGGAACACATCTCTCGTTGCGCAGTTTGGCAGCGTTCGATATCGCACAGCCACAATGGAGGCCGATATGGCGAAACCGACACTTTTCATTGATGGCGAGCATGGGACGACAGGGCTCCAGATCCGCGAGCGCATGGCGGGACGGACGGATATCGATATCCTACACATGCCCCATGCGGAGCGGCACGATGTCGAGCGTCGGCGCGAACTTCTGAACGACGCCGATTTCGCCATCCTTTGCCTGCCCGACGACGCAGCCCGGCAGGCTGTTGAGATGGTTGAGAGCAACACGCGGATCATTGATACATCGACGGCGCACCGCACCGCCGATGGCTGGGCCTATGGCTTTGCCGAAGCTTTGCCCGGGCAACGAGAACAGATCTCAGCGTCGGACAGGTTATCAAATCCCGGCTGCTATTCCACCGGCGCGATCAGCCTGTTGGCTCCCCTGGTGGCAGCTGACCTTGTGCCTTTCGACTATCCGCTCACCATCAATGCCGTCTCCGGCTATACAGGCGGCGGCAAAGCCATGATCGCACAGATGGAAGATCCGTCATCGGACCAGCACATTCCAGCCAGCCACTTCGTCTATGCGCTCGGCCTCGCGCACAAGCACGTCCCGGAAATCGTGTCCCGGTCCGGGCTGTCCAAACGACCCATTTTTGCGCCAGCAGTCGCCCGGTTTGCGCAGGGAATGGCCGTTCAAATCCCTCTGCACGTTGACCTTACCAAGGCCGAAAACAGGCAGAACCTGCATAGAGCCCTGACGGAACACTATCGCGGTCAGAGCATCGTCCGCGTTGCACCACTGGAAGAGACTGACGCGAAGCCGCGTCTCGTGGCTGAAGATTTTGCTGGCAAAGACACGATGGAGCTTCACGTTTGCGGCAATGACGAGCAGGTCAATCTCGTCGCGCTTTTGGACAATCTGGGCAAGGGTGCCTCAGGTGCCGCGGTTCAGAACCTCGACATTATGATGGCAGGCTGATCAGTTCGCCGGCGCCATGGTGGCGCGGGTGTGAACCACAGCAGCAGCCAGAAGCACCACCGCCCCACCCTGATGCGCCAGGGCCCAATCGAACGGCACGGCCAAGAGCAGCGTGCCAACACCAATCATGGCCTGGAACACAACCAGTATGGCGACCACCCACGCACTGTTGGCCATGCGCTTGCCATCAGCATCGTAGGCCTTCGCGGAAAGCAATAGCGCGTAGGCCAAAGCAGCCACCAAGACAGCAATAGCCGTGGTTCGGTGCGTAAACTGCACCGTCTTGATGTTCTCAAAGAAGTTGAGCCACCCTGGCTCCATAGCAAACAAACCGGCAGGCACCAACGCGCCGTCCATGAGTGGCCAGGTGTTGTAAGCCAGGCCAGCGTCCATGCCAGCCACCAAGCCACCCAGCGCAATCTGGCTGAGGATAAGCAGAACCATCATGACGCCGCCCCAGCGCGCAAGCCGCCCGGCACCATCATAGTGATCGTCAGCACGACCACGCGCGAGCCATAGCACATAGGCGAAGATGATGCAGGCAAATGTCAGATGGGTGGCAAGGCGATAGGAGGCCACGTCCAGCATGGTGCCGGTCAGACCGGACGATA
>JBCBXA010000075.1:0-14612 GCA_039816825.1 Pseudomonadota bacterium
TGGATGCGCATAGACATGCAAGAGGAAATTCCGGTGTCGCCTTGCGCCGTGGCTCCTAGGCTAGCGCGTATCGAAGTGGGAAGTCTCCGTCTCAAACCAGGCCATTTGCCGGTCTCGCAATTCCTCCCAGGCCGTCTTAGAATTTAGGTCGAACAGAAATCTGTTTAGTTCGTCGGACCGAATACGGGGGATTACTTTAGGATCGTAGTAGGGGGTCTCGTCAACTGGTACGTCTTGAACCGTGAACCCCGGAATGCCCCGGGCGATGCCTTCGAAAATTGCTGTCGAAGTGGCGGAGATGGACATGAAAACCATGTTTGGAAGCATCAGTTTCTTTGCGTGTACGTTAGTGAAACTCAGATCTGCGCCTTCAGGTGCCCTTTGTGATATCCACTCCCGCGTTTCCCAGATGGATTTGTGCTTGAGTTTTAGATCAACGTCAGAATGCGTGAAAGCGTTCAGCGCTTGCTCCCACGATTTCTTGTGAACCCGGTAGTTCACAAGTGGCACACGCGACAGCATGTGCGCACCTGCAAACAAGACGACCGTCAGCGGATTTTTGTCGTCATGGACAGGCGCCGGCGGCATCTCAGATAGAATTGCCTGCGGGTCAACTTTGACTTTCTCTTGCCCGAACCTTTTGATCCAATGCTTCCCGGTGCTGCGTGCGGCCACCGTGATTTGCGCGACATTTTTCGGCTCGTGGATGGGCATGTGAATGACGTTGGAGGAATGGGGCCAAAGGCAGGTCTTTCCGCCCAACATCAAAACTTCGCCTGCCAGCAAGCCACCTTCGAAAGACGCATGGTCTGCGATGTGACAGGTCTCCACCGTCTCGAAGCTGAGCTTGTCTCGATACCAATTGGAGACCCTTTTTGTGAGTGGGGCCAGCAGCGAAAGAAACCCCTCCTCCAGCGACGGCATCGTCTCGGGAGCCGAATAGGTGCAAAAGGGCCCGAAGAGTGGCCCCGGCACCAGGTCAAACGCAACAAGGGGGCGAGCACCAAGTGCAAAGCGAAGAATGCCCAGGAGGCTTGGCCTTTGCCGGTGCGATGTGCCGGCAGAGGATACCACAAGGTCAGAGCGACGCATCGCTCTTCCACACAGAACGGCCGTGCCGCCCACATCTCGCTTGAACTCGGGATACCGCTTTCTAAGCCATGCGGAAGACAGAGCGATACGGATGTTCGGCGACTTCAGTTCGCTGGAATACAGAAAAGCGCCCGCGTTTCTGCGGCGCAGTTCACCCGCCAGATAGAAACTCTCCAACTCATTTTTTCCCCATGATTTCAAAGCTCTAATCTTCTGCGAAGGCAAGGGAATAGCAAAGATTTGGCCTTCATATTTTTTGATAAGGTTTTTGGCGAGAATGCGTATAGGGATCAAACTGCAAAACTCAGAGTATATCGGACAAAACCACGCATTGCGCAGCCCATGCGCGTGCAATCCGAGCCGTTCGCATTCCTCGTCAGCGATCCGCTTGGTGAAGTCTTCCGAGATACGGCGAACGACCGGCAAAGCGGAGCCGATCTCGTGCCGACCGAACCTCTCCGAAAAGGCATCCTCAATCTCTGCATCAAGCCTTTCACGATCCAGCCGTATAACGCTTTTAGGGAGGTTGGCCTCGTCGCAGGCTACCACATCGAAGACGGAACGAGATCCGCGCAGCCAGTCGAAAAATTGTTGCTCGCTCTTTTGCATCCTAGGCTATGACTGCAACTGGTGCAGCTTAAGCGCTGTCCCACGTGTCAACGCACCTTTCGCGCGGCACCCGAGAATCTCATCATAGTACTCAGGCGCCAATCCAAACCCAGGCTGGATCGACTGCACGTTCTCGGTTGTCAGTTCCCCACCCGCTGGTATGTCCTCAACAACATGGAGCGAGCGGCAAAACTGGGCGTTCCCCTTCTCGCTCGATTTCAATCCGTAATCCACACGTCCCACGGCCTCCCAAACGATCTCCATCTTTTCATTGTCGGTTCGGCGTCCGCACCCAACAGCGCAGGCAGCTCTTTATTCGGCCGCAAGACTGTCCTCGGCCGCTTCGAACCCGCCGCGCCCTACCCCGACATAGGCTTCGAACCCCGCGCGGCGGACGTCCCTTGGTGCATAGATATTGCGCAGGTCGGCCATCCGGGCCGCCGCCATGCCGCTTGCGAGCCTCGAAAGATCGAGCGCCCGGAATTCGTTCCACTCGGTCAGCATCACGACCAGATCGGCGCCCTGAACCGCCTCATAGGGATCCTCGACCCACTGCACCCCGGGAAGCAGCGCTTCGCCCTCGTGCCGCCCCTGCGGATCCACGACCCGCACTTTCGCGCCGCCACCGACCAGCGCCGGCACGATGCTGAGGGATGGCGCATCCCGCATATCGTCGGTGTTGGGTTTGAACGTCACGCCGAAAACCGCGACCGTCCGGCCGTTGAAGGCCCCATCACAGAGGTCGCGCAACTTCTCGATCATCCGCGTCTTCACCGCATCGTTTACCCGGATCACCGTTTCCACGATCGATTGCGGCACCGCGTGCTCCTGTCCGATCCGCGCAAGCGCAGAGGTGTCCTTGGGAAAGCATGATCCGCCGTAGCCGGGACCGGCATGGAGGAACTTGTTGCCGATACGGCCATCCAGGCCCATGCCCTTGGACACCTCCTTGACGTCGGCCCCGACCCGCTCGCAGAGCGCGGCGATCTCGTTGATGAAGGTGATCTTGGTGGCAAGAAAGGCGTTGGCGGCGTATTTGATCATCTCCGCACTTTCCAGATCGGTGGTCACGATCGGAAAATCGCGCAGGAACAGGGGCTGGTAGATCTCTTCCATCACGGATTGCGCCCGGTCGGATTCGACACCGACGACCACACGGTCGGGGCGCATGAAATCATCGATCGCGGCGCCCTCGCGCAGGAATTCGGGGTTCGAGGCAACATCGAACTCGGCTGTCGGGTTGGCTTTGGAGACCACATCCTTGACGCGTTGGTTGGTGCCCACCGGCACGGTCGATTTCGTCACAATCACCGCATATCCCGTCAGGGCGCGCGCGACCTCTTCGGCGGCGGCCATCACATAGGTCAGATCCGCATGCCCGTCCCCGCGCCGCGTCGGCGTGCCGACCGCGATGAAAACCGCAGCCGCTCCGTCCACCGCGGCCTTAAGGTCGGTGGTGAAGGTCAACCGCCCGGCCTCAACGTTCTTTTTCATCAGCTCTTCAAGCCCGGGCTCATAGATCGGCACCTCACCCTGCTCGAGCCGGTCGATCTTTGCCGCGTTGTTGTCGACACAGATGACGTCATGGCCGAAGTCCGAAAAACAGACCCCCGAAACCAGACCAACATAACCGGTTCCAATCATCGTAATGCGCACTGTCTGTCTCCTTGATGCGGCAGTATTCGAAACCGACCGATAGCATGGTTGAGCCGGGTTTGCAGCATGCCGCCCCGTGCCGTCTCCATATAGATCGAAACGGGACAGAGGAAGCCGCATGACAGGCCAGCGCGCGGCGATCCCGGCTATGGTTGGGATCCGTTTTCACCTTATGCGCACCAAGCTGGCGAAAGAAATCGGCTCTATTTCCGAGATAGGCAGCGACGCAAAAGCCGGATCGCTGTGGGTATGTGTCTTTCGCCAGGTGCCAGGACCCTGAAATGTCGTCAGGCTCATGTATTCCGTCCCTTGGCCAGTGGGGGCGTTGCAAAGAAATGATCGGCGACGCGAAACGTGGCACGGCCAATCGGGGACGCGCTGCGATGTGTCTGGTCCAGGATAGCATTGTCCGCTACTAGGATGTTTGTAACCGCGTTTGAGGCGGCCGAACCGACCCGGGGCGCGCGCAGGAAGGTCTGACCATGGCACCAAAAGTGGCCGTCTATACATGCGCCATCGGCAACCGCGACTGGATCCACCGCGCTCAGGTCAAACCGGCCGGGGTTGATTTCATAAGGTTTTCCGACAAACGCCCGGCGGGGCGTATGATGGGGTGGCGCCATCGCACCCTGCCCAACATTCCCGACGCCAAAACGGCACGGGTCCTGTCGCGCTTTCCAAAGCTGCGCCCTCACGGCGTTCTGGACACCTATGATGTCGCGGTCTGGATCGATGCCAGCATAGAAATCATGGGCGATCTCACTCCATTGATCCGCGACTTCCTCGACACCGGGGCCGATGTGGCGCTGTTTCCTCATCCCAGCGGTCGGACCGTTGAAGAGGAGTTCGACTTCGCCATTCAGAGCGCGCGCATTGGCCCGGAGTTCTATGACATCGCGGCAGAACAAAAGGCGCGCTATGGCGACATGGGCCTTCTGAACCGCAAAATCGTGGAAGCGTCGATCATCTGCTACCGCCTGTCCAGCGATGCCCTACAGGCAGCGGGTCAGGCCTGGTGGCACGAGGTCACCCATTTCACCGAACGTGACCAGGTCAGCCAACCCTATGCGATGCAGGATCCAGCGCTGAGGATCCATCTCTGGGACTGGCATTTCAAGCAGAACAACCCTTATTTCCGCCGTCACCCTCATCGCCCGAAAAAACTGATCTGGCGGATGAAGACTGGGGCTGAGCGCCTGAGCGATACCCGTTTCGAATACCGCCTTGTGCGCTACGCAATCCGGGGGGCTGCGCGGATCAAGCGGGCGCTGTCGCGCGCCTAGTCAAAACAGGCCCAAACCGGCAGGTGCAGAGCCTATTTGTAGTCGATCCGCTCTGCCGTGCGCAGCAGACGCCGCTTGATCCAGAATTCCAGGAACCCCAGCGCCTCGGGCACTTTTCCAACCATCAGGAAAACGGCCTGGAGCGGCGGCGTGCCGCGCAGTATGAGGCGCACCACCTGCAATGGCCAAGCCAGCAGCAGCAAAAGAGTCCAAGGGGTCACGAACGCCCCCAGAACAGCCACACCTGGCACGGCTAACCCCCAGAACAGGGCACGACGGCTTTCGACAACCTTGTGGCGCTCCGGTGGCGCGCCGTAGAGGGCCACGGCTTCGCCATAGCCATAGCCGCCCCGACGCGCACGGCGCCACCATTGCCGGAACTGCGTCATCGCCACGTCATGGAGGGTCATCTCGTCGGCAAGCTGCCAACTCCGCCAGCCCTTGCGCTGCATCCGAATACCAGTCTCGGCCTCTTCTCCGACAATGGTATCGGGATCGTATCCCCCCACGGCCTCCAACGCGACCCGACGCATCATCACATCCCCGCCGAACGCCACCGTCTCGCCGATGGGTTTTTCCCATTCCAGGTCGATCAAACGGTTCCAGATTGTCGCCTCGGGAAAGCGTTCGCGCCGCCGGCCGCTGACAGCGCCGATGTCGGGATGGGCCTCGAGAAATGCGATGGCCGTCTCGATCCAGCCGGGTTGCACCTCGCAATCACCATCGATGAACTGGACAAAATCTGGCGGATCGCCGGTTTCCAGAAGATGAAAGAACCCCGCATTGCGGGCGCGGGAGACCGTAAACAACCGCGCCGGGTCAAGGACGACGATTTCGGCACCGGCCGCTTGCGCGGCCTCGACACTGCCGTCCGTCGAGCCGCTGTCGACATAAACGATCCGGCCCGTCCGCCCCTGGAGCGAGGCGAGGCTGCGCACCAGGCGTTCGCCTTCGTTGCGGCCAATGGCGACAACGGCGATCAATGGCTCCGTCACGATACTATCTCCATTTCGAAACGCGCCTCGAACCCCAGCACCACATCGGGAAACAAGGCGCGCAATTCAGCCAGATCCGGTGCGAAACGCGCCCGCAATTGGGCCACCAGTGCCTCGGACAACTCCGGCCGTTCGCCGATTTGGCGCGCCTCACGGATTCGACGGCGGACGGATTTAGGCACCAATGTCTGCCGCAGCCACGAAGCGACAGGGTTCGCAACAAGCAATCGGAAGAGCCACCGCGGCCCCTTTCGAAACCGCTCTGCCGAGACGTTCCGCGCGGTGAGATCGGCGTGCCATGCAGGCGACGCGGCAAGCCCCAGATGGGCACAGATACGGCGCAATTCGGCATCCGGCGCGGTCTTCATCCGTTCCAGCGAGGTCAGCAGGACGGCCTCGCGCCCATAGGCTTCGATGAACGGCGCGATCTGCATCGCGTAGCGACCGTAATCGACAAGTTCGGGATGCGTTCTGAACGCTGCCTCGGGATCTTTTGGCATCTTGCCCTCAAGCCAGTCATGCATGAAGTGCGACAGCGCCCGTTCGATCGGGTCCCGAACGCTGTAGACGATCCGCGGCGCCGACAAGACGGGCCGCATCCGGGCCAGCGTTTCGGGATGGTTTGGCAGCTTGGTATAATGGGTACTGGCTTCGCCGCACAAATCGCCCTCGGCCGCGGTGGCGAACAAATGCTGGTACCAGTCCATCCCGCGCGCGTAGACGTCGTCGTCAGAGAAAAAATTCGGCTCCTTCGGGGTCGCCATGAAGATACCCGGCTGCAGGCCGAGTTGTTCGGCCAAGGTCGTCGTGCCGCATTTCATGGCACCGATGATCAGGAAGTCCGGCAAGCTCACACCCTGCCCCATCGTCATTCCCCCGGCGCATGCCGCGGCCCAAGCGGGTCGCGGACATTCGTCCATATATCGACAATTTCAGCCCGTCGAAAATTGTTGCCGCGCCGCCCGAAAACCTGCCGTAATCCGGCGATGCCGCGTCCGACTATCCAAAGCACATTCGCCGCCCACAATCCGGCCCAACCGTGGGCTTGGAAAAAATAGCGGGTGCGCGAGGCGTAGAAATACTCCGGCAGGCGTGCGCGCTGCTTGGCGAGGGCCTTTACCGGCCCGCTGCCGCCCCTGAAATGGACCGCAACGGCAGCCGGGCAGTAGCGCACGCGCCACCCTGCCCTGCGGGCTCTGAGGCAGTATTCGGCATCTTCGTAATAGAGGAAGTAGCCCTCATCCATCGGACCGATCTCACGCACCATGGCCGCGTTAAGCAGGATGCAGGCGAAGCTGGCCCAACCGATCTGCTCTGGATCCGGGTCCATGCCAAGCGGCAGGTCGTAGGCCTTCAAGACGCGCGTGACAGGCCCACTATTGGCGCCCCGGATGAACTCGCTCAGCGGCCCCGGAAAGCGGAAGCAGCTGACCTGCACATGGCCGTCGTCCCCTTCGAGCCGTGGCGCGATCAGGCCCGCCTCGGGATCGCTACCGGCGGCGTCCAGAAGATGGCGCAGACACCCCGGTCGCAAGACCGCATCAGAATTCAGCACCAGGTAATACCGCGCCTCGACAGCAGCAATCCCCTGATTATGCCCCCCCGAGAAGCCGGTATTGGTCGGCGATGCGACGAGACGCACTGGCGTACCGGCAGGCAGCCCGTCGATCCAGGCGGTTAGGGTCGCAACCGACCCATCGTCGGAAAAATTGTCAACGATGACGATCTCTCCGTTCACATCGTCGCCGATCTGCTCAAGCACCGAGCGAGCACAATCGATCGTCAGCTCCGCCGTACAGTAGTTGATAATGGAGATCACGATATCCCGAGTCATGCTAGAGCCGTCATTGCTAGTGTTTCAGGCGCCGGTGGCGCGTTTTCTGCCGTGTATAGGCCGAGACCTTTTCGGTCTCTTTCGCCGTGTCCGTTCCGGAAAGTCCGTGCGCGGCGGCAGCCATCACCTGGTCTGGGTCCGAACGTATATAGGCTGGGGCCACGTGTTTGGGGGGTGAGCGCGTATCGGGCTGAACCTCAGCCCCCAGTTCGACCCGCCCCCAAAGCGCCCCCGCCAACAGAATCGTCACTGGTGAAAGGAACCCGTTGGGGATCAGATCCACCAGCGACGCGGCCAGAACCAATGCAAGCGCGGCAGTTACCGGCGAAACGTCATAGCGCCGCCGGTTGACTGCCAGAAGGATGCCCGGCGCGGCCAGCAGGCCGAAAACCCCAAGGTAACCGATCCATCCTGATTTCCCGATCAGGACCACCCAGGCGCCGTCGGTCACGCTTATATCCTGACCGGTCACCGCATCAAACACACGGTTGCGGTTCCAGCTGCCCCACCCGAACAGCGGCTTCTCGTTGGCCCGCTCCAGCAGAATCGCTTCATTGCGAAACCTGAAGTTCAGTGAGGGCGCGCGACCGGGGTCGATCGCCGCCGCCATCGACACGAGGCGATCAGTTGGAACAAGATCAGCGCCACGCAGCATCGGGTAGAGAACGATCGCACCGCAAATCATCGCCGCAAACAAAAGCTGTAGGGGGCGGCCAAGAAACAGGACGACTGGCAGAAAAACCACGGCGATGATCAGGGCGCCGAGCGAATTCATCAAGGCCAAGGTGCCAAGGAGCCAGCAGGCGGCGAGGAGATAGACCCAGCGACGTTTGCTATCCACGGATCGCCATACGCCAAAGGCGGCCAGGGTGGCGGCTGCAAAGAATAACGCCAATTGCAGGCCGTGTTCCGTGAAAACAATCGGTCGGAACCCGCCACTGCGAACATGCTGCACAAAGGAATGAGGGAAGAACCCGTAAACCATCACATTGAGTTGCGGTGACATCCGAACCTCGAAAAGGGCGAGGAAACTGTATCCCAACGCCGCAATCATCAGCCCCTTGAGCAGCAGGACATGTGTCTCGGGATGGGCGAAGAACTTGCGGCCCAGAAACAGCGGCACAAGCATCGTCAATGTGCCTAGGATAAGAGAGAATCCGTCATAGAGCCGCAATCCCGGTATCGTCCTCGGCCCGAAGAAAAGGCTCTCGCCATTGGTCAGCGCCGTCATCTGGTTCCCAAAGATCATTAGCAAGAGGCCCAGGATAGCCAGGCTCGTGCGGGGCAGCCAACCCGACAGTTCAGATTGGCCCAAGGCTCCCGCGCGCGGCAGCAGTAGCGCGAGAACAAGCACCGTGAACCCCGGAATGCTCTCCTTGTTGAAGGCCGGAAGCAGCGGAAAATCCCACCCGGTCTGCGTTGGCAACAGCAGGAACCCGCCAATCAGCGACACCAATATGGTCTTCTGGAACGAAAGGCGCTGCGCCAGGATGATGATTAGAACTGGCCACACAAGCAGGGCGAACTTTGCCATCGATCACCCTCCGGTGGTCTTGATCAAGAGTCCGAGGGCCATGCGCGCATGGCGCAGTCCCGGCTGCCCGGTCGGGGACGCGCATGGATGAACCATTCGGCTCATCCGGGGTCCTGCAGGGCACGGTTGCGGCGCATCGAGACCGCCGTGCCGACCAGAGCCGGTAAAATCGCAACACATCGGGCGTAACGCGACAACAGACGTTTGGGATCGCCCAACAGCCGCCAGAGCCATTCCAGCGCCAGGACCCGGACGAGGCCCGGCGCACGGGTCTGGGTGCCGGCGACGAAATCGATACCGGCCCCGACCGAAACGAACCCCATGCCCGGCAGGGATCCGAGTGCCCTGGCCGCGAACTTTTCCTGCTTCGGCGCTCCCAGCGCCAGCAAGCAGATCTGCGCTTGGGAACGCGACAAACGCGCGATCAGTTCATCGGCCGCAGCACCTTCCGGATCGAACCCCATGGGCGGCGAAAGCAAATCTGTGATCTGCAGCCCGGGATGGTCGGCGCGCAACTGGTCAGCCGCCCGGGACAGCGCCGTCTCAGTGGCCCCGAGCATCGCCACTCGGATGCCGTCTTGTGCACATAACGCGATGAGCGGCGCAACAAGGTCCGAACCCGTGACAAGATTGACAGGCCGACCCGCCAACCGCATCAGCCAGACAACCGGACGGCCATCGGCGGTGACATGGGTCTGAGCGGCATAAGCCCGCCGGAAGGACGGGTCCCGGCGCAGCTTGACCACATGGTCGAGGTTCATCGTCGCAACCGAGAAGCCCTGCCCTCGCCGGACATGGTCCCGCACATCGGCGAGCAGGGCGGCCTGCGAGGGGGTGTTGACCGCGTCGAGGATGACAGTCTCGCTCATCGTGACGTGCTCGGTCCCTGTATCAGCCCAGGCATTTGTCATCGACACACTCGCCTCATCGTACCCATTCAATAATCCCCGATCCGGTCCTGCATCGGGATTTCCTTCACCGCGCCCTGTGAAAGATCACGCTCGATGCCTTAGCCCAGAACACACGGTCAAGCCAGAAGATACAGAATGGCCCCGCGCCAAAAAAGGCCCCAGTGTGGTCATTCTGCGGAGACTTGGGCGGAAGCTTAATCAGTTGCTAATGACCTGGGCAGCAGCGTACGCGGCTACTAAGGCGATAGATTCAATCACTAATCAAGCGGAGCAATGGCGGTTTTTCTTGAGCAATAAAACACGGGATCATGGTGGGGAGTGGCAATCCAAGGACTACTCCCTTTACTTCGATACCACGCCTTGCCATCCGGGCGGTGAACCAAGGCGCCGAGCGTGCGCGCTGCAGCTTCACGACTCGATCTGCCCAATTTCGGTTTTCTGCGTACCCGCAGACACCGCACAAGGTAGAAAACGCTTGTTCAGGAAACAGACCCAAGCGAACATAAACGTCAGACGGTGGAGCACTTGGGGAATGTCGGCTTGAAACACGTTGTTGTCACTGGAAGCGGTCGCTCGGGTACCAACCGTCTTCTGGACATTCTGGACATGCATGACCTCACGTTGTGCCGCAGCGAAGTCCATGCGCTTGATGGAGACTTCGGCAAGCTGTCGGTGGCCGAGTCGCAGGACGACCTACCTGCGGATTTCATCGAACAGTGGAGCGCGGCAGTCGCTTCATCAATCGGCAAGATAGGCCGGCGGGACCGAATGAAGGCCGACGGGAAAAGCTATCTAAATCTGGCCGGCCGCGTCTTTGTGCCAGCGCTGCGCAAGACGCGCCTGCGCAAGGTGGTTCTGGCAGGCGATCCCGACGAATGGCCCATTCCGCGCATTTGCTTGCGGCCGAATGCAACGATCGTGCCGGTAGTGAAGATTCAGAGCCGACAAAGCTGGCTGCTCCGCACGCACCCGGTTCTGTCCGATCAGACCGTGATTCATACCCTCCGCAATCCAGCGGACTACCTGAATTCCTGGTGGAAGCGTTGGGTGTCGAAGATCGGACCCGAAGAAGCCTACAGACGTGTCTGCGTCTTGACCGCCCCGATATACGAAGAGAACGGCCGGCCTGCGCTGCCTGCCGAGTTTTCAATCGAGAACCTCGTGCGCGGTCAGCTTTCTATTTGGCGACGATCCAACGGGCTTATCAGTCAGCTCAGTGGATCTTCGCGATACGGCCTGTTCCGATATGAAGACGTCTCGTCCGATCCAACGGGCGAGGCCGCTAGGATTTACGACCTCGCTGGCCTCGAATTCGACGATGAGACCCGCCAGAACGTCGCAACCATGCGCAACACACTCTTTAAAAAGACCGACACACCTTCACTGGATCACGACATGGTCCGATCAGCGATGGAGGACGTTCTGGCCGACTGCCCGCTGGGATCGGTTTACTTGCACTGACCCGCGCCAGACTGGCTAGACCGGCCCAACGGGCTGACAGAAACGGGAGCAGCCCTGTTCTCGAATCTTGCACTTGGGAACGGTTAGGACCTGTTTGGTTGCGCCGCAATCGCGGTATGATCGCTTCGGGGACCGCGTGGAGGATGGTCGCTTCGTTCACCGTGACGTTCTCGGTCCCCATATCCGCCCAGGCAGTAGTCATCGACATGCTCGCCTGATGATACTCATTCAATAATCCCCGACCCGGTCCTGCATCGGGATCTGCTCCACCGTACTTTAGGCAGTGCCTGATGAAACACTACGATAGGAGCTCTTAACCCGGAATACACGGTCAAGCCAAAAGATACGGAATGGCCCCGCGCCCCAAAAGGCTCCAGTGTGGTCATTCGGCGCAGACTTGGGGGAAAGCTTAATCAATTGCTAACGGCCGGCGCGGGGGCATAGGCTGTTGTTCAGGAATTGATGCAAATTTTCCATTTCAATCAAGGATATTGAATGAACGGCAACCGCGCTTTCAGCCAATGTCCACGGATGACAGAGATTTTGCGCAAAGCCAGGTTGCGCGGCCTCAAGCCGTCGACCCACCGTCAGAAAGGTTGCGATGATGGACCATTTCAAGAACCACGCCCCAGGCCTTGAAAGCCCGGCCTCCCGCCTGTTCCAGATCGTGCCGAGCGATACCGACCCGCTTGCCATGGTCACACGCGCGATTTCGGTCGAAGCGGCAGGCTACCTGCAGGTCATCATGACCAGCGGAGACACCGGGCGCATTTTTGTTGCGCCCGGCATGCCGTTTCCATTGCGCGTCGCCCAGGTAATGGCCAGCGGCACCACGGCAACAGGTATTGTGGGCCTGAGCTGATGTATTCGCTGGGCTGCAGTTATGGGCGATCCTACTCCATGCTGGATGTCGGGATGCCCACAGCGATCGCGCCGCAGATCATCTCAGACGCCGTTTGGAACGCGCTGCCGCGGGTCGGCGAGGCTCTGGACGTGTCGCCCGGCACATTGAACAATTACTCCCCCGGTCTGACGAGCAACATGTTCGAAGTGTTCGATGGCGATCCAGAGGGGTCAGGTGTGTCGATCTATGGTCCGGAGTCTCTGTCCAATATAAGAGCCTATATGGCAGATTTGGCTCAAGAAGGGGCCATTCTGTATCTGCGGTGGAGCGTCACCAACAGCGCAGGTTCGGACACAGCCAGTGTCGCTTCTCCCGGTGCCGTCTTGCCAGCCCTGTCGGCACCCACGGCCACGCTCAACGTTGACGTGACCGGCCGCGTCGTCACCGCCTGGCTCACTGCTATTTCCGGTGTGCCCACCACGATCCCCACGCTGGAAATCTTCACTGCAGCCGGATCTGACGTGACGGGCAGCGTGACCGGTGCAGGCACCCAGGGTAATCCGTGGCGCTATGCGGTACCATCGTCCGGGTCTGTCACGGATATCGTGATTGCCGCTTCCCTGGATAACGGCGTAGCCCCGGCCTGGTCTGAAACGGAGAGCATGATCAATGTTCCGAGCGACCAAGCCACGCCGACCACCACCGTCGCTCTGGCCCAACCCGCCTATGCCGATGGCGAAACCGTGGGGTCCGCCGACATCGTGCCGACAATTTCAACGGCCGGAAATCCGGCGCTTCAACTGGCGGACCTGACTGCGATCCTAATGGTGGACGGCGCACCGGTCAGCCTTCCATACACCGCCGTGGAAGGCGAGGTCCTGGTGCCGCGTGTCACGGCCAGCCACCCCACCGGCGCCATAGACGTCATTGGCAACGGCGTGACTGTTCTGCCTGGATTCAGCCTGACCGAAAATCTGACCGATGCCGAACTGGAGATCAACGGCGCCACCGGGGCGGTTACGATCACCATGACCAGCCCCGCAATTTACGCGACTTACAATGCGGGTAACGGTCCAGGCGTGTTCACTTTCAGCGGCGCGGACCTCGCATCCGGGCCGGTGAATCTCGTGCCGCCGCAAGTCATTGACGACGGCACGCCAGCAGAAGGTGAGACGCTGACACTGACCCCCGGCCTTTGGGTCTATGAGCCCGACAACGGCGGCCTGGAATCTGCGAACTATCAATGGCAGCGGAACGGTGTCGATATTGCTGGGGCAACGGCGGCCAGTTATACGCTGGTGTCAGCTGATGCTGGCACAGACGTTCGGGTTCGGGAAAGCTTGTCGGACAACGCTGGATCAGCGACGTCAAGCAGTGCAGCGGTTAGTGCAGCGGCGGGTTCTGGTACTATCGTTTCGTTCGCGTCTGTTGCTGCAGATACATCGACACGTCCGGGCTACGCTCTTTATGTGTTTGATCAGGCCGACAGTGGAGGAACTATCGTATTTTCCAGCGGCGGTGACGTCGAGGCGTTGGCCGTTGGATCAGGCGGCGGTGGTGGCAATGGCAACACGCGCGGCGGTGCTGGCGGCGGTGGAGGTGAGGTTGTCGAAGACCTTACACTTACGGTTGCGGCTACCACTTACACAGTAACAGTCGCTGCGGGTGGTGCCGGATCAGCATCGGGAAGCGCCTCTAGCATTGGTGCGCTCCTGAGTGCTGGCGGTGGTGGGTACGGTGGTCGTGGTGAAACTGGCGACTTCTCTGCCGCAGATGGCGATGCTGGCTCAGGTGGCGGCGCAGGCGGCGGCGGCGGGTCAAATTCCGGTCTCGGCGGAACATCCACAGGAACAGGCGGCAATGGAGGCGGCGGTTCTACTGACGGTGCTAACTCTGGTGCTGCCGGTGGTGGGGGCGGCGGCGCTGGCGGTGCCGGGGCCGATGCTGTCAACAGCACATCTGGGGGTGACGGCGGCGCTGGCTTGGCATCTTCAATAACTGGAACTGCTGTAACATACGGCGGCGGTGGCGGCGGTGGCGCGAAGAACGTCGACGCCGGTTCTGGCGGTGCTGGCGGTGGTGGTGCTGGCGGTGGTATCGGTTCAGCCGGAACGAATGGTCTTGGCGGCGGCGGCGGCGGCGGCGGTGGCGGAAACCTCGGTGCTGCTGGTGGACATGGACGTGTGATCATAGCGGTGGCGACACAATGACAAAGGCAAGGTTTTTATCATCCGCGCTCGACGGGCAGACGGTTACATTGACAGCGTCGCAAGGCAGCGCGACTGTCGGCCCGAATACGATTTCCGCGTGGAAACAGCCTGATAACACATGGTCAGGCGTTGGCCCCGCAACGCTCACGATAGATGCACAGGAAATTGTACCATCTGAGGGCA
>JBCBXA010000076.1:0-14600 GCA_039816825.1 Pseudomonadota bacterium
TCCTACGCCGTCCGCGGTGAGGTTGCAGGAGTCCCACCGCTGCGGTTCTGTGCGCACACAAAACCGCGCCCCCGGCGATAATCGAGCCAACTTGCCACCCGATGGTGCGCAGTGATCGGCCAGGTGGTCCGGCGGCAAGATGATGTCTTCGCCGCCGGCCTGCGCAGTCCGCCCCCGAAACCGCGCAGACAGCCGAGCATCGCCCCCGAACTCGGCAAGTCTTTTGGAGTTCTCGTGCCATGAGCTGCAGAAACGATATGCCGCCCAAACGCGATGAATGTGGTTTAGACGTTTGCAGCATGCCTGGTAAGTTAAGTGGGGTAACGCAATTCCGACAGCGGAGAACGCGGCCCGTCCACGACATGACGGCAGCACGTTAAACCCGAGTTGTTACACCCCGCCTCTCGAATGCTCGAAGCCGATTGTTAGGCAAAGAACGCCCGGAAAATAAAGGAGAAATAGCTATCTTATGGGACGCAGAGAGTCCCATTTATTGAATTTAAAGCGCTTAGATTATGTAACGGTGCTGACTTGCCCAACGCATGGGGCCAAGCCCAGCAGTTCTGCCAAGAACCACTATTTCACCACGCTTCAGCTCAAAAATGGCAACGTTAACTGCGTTACAAGCCTACCAGCCTTCGCGTTTGCCCCTGGAAATAGCTGCGATTCCTGTTCTGCAGATCTCGGTAATCCCAAGCGGCTTCAGGACGTCGCAGAACTGATTGATCTTGTTGCTGCGTCCGGTGATCTCAAAAATAAAATGCTCGGTCGTCGCATCCACTACGCGCGCTTCAAACGCCTCGGCGAGGCGCATCGCTTCCAGGCGCTCTGAACCCGTATTCTCCACCTTCACCAAAGCCAATTCGCGCTCAAGCGGCTTCTCATAGCCAGCGATGCCAGCAGCAAGGGTCAGATCCATAACGCGATGAACCGGAACCATGCGATCGAGCTGGCGCTTGATCTGATCCAGCGTCGATGGCGTGGCGGTGGTGACGATGGTGATCCTCGAGAGATGCTGCTCATGCTGCGTCTCCGAGACGGTAAGGCTCTCAATATTGTAGCCGCGACCGGAAAAGAGACCGATCACCCGCGCCAGAACGCCCGGTTCGTTGTCCACGACAACAGCCAGTGTGTGGGTCTCCGGCAGCTGCATGTCAGGCGCGATGAAATAGGCGGAAGCTGGCGGCTTTTGTGTTTCAGGCATTGTGAGATCTCTCGGAAACGGATGTGGATGAAGATGTGTAGGCCGTGGTTCGGGCGCGGCCGATGCGCCGGCTCAGTGTGATGCCGGCAAAGATGAACAGGAGCGCGATGGCGGCGCGGGGCTCCAGCACCTCATTGGCCAGCGCCCAGCCCCATGCCACACCTGACAGGGGCACCAGATAGTTGATCTGGCTGAAGAAAGTCGCGCCCTGCCGGCCAATCAGGATGAAGGTGAGAATGCCCGACAGAGCGGTGGGCAACAGAGCAAGGATGACGACATTGGTCCAGGCGCTGGCCGACCAGCTACCGCTGTTGGCAATCAGATCAGGCACACCCACTGGCATCAGCAACACGCCAGCGAGCGTCACCAAAAGGCCCGTCAGCATGATCGGGTCAAGATGGGTGAGGCGCTTGGTGAAGATCGCATTGATGGAATAGCAGATCGCGGCACCCACAAGGGCGAGTTGCCGAATGCCCTCCGTACCAAGTTCGTAGAGTACGCTCGGGCCGACGAGGATGATCAGACCGACCAGCCCCAGACAAACCGCCGCGGCCTTGAGCCAGGTAAACCGCTCATCGCCCGTCATGAAATGCGCGAACACCAACGTGAACAGCGGCATGATGCCCATCAGGATTGCGCCCAACCCGGCACCCACCAGCACCTGCCCCCAACCGATCAGAAAGAAGGGCAGAGCGTTGCCCAGAACCGCGCACGCAAAGATGATGGTCCAAATGGAACGCTCCTTCGGCATGCGCTGACCCATGGCAAATGCAATCAACAGAAGCAGGACACCCCCGCCAAGCGTGCGCAGCATCGCCAGCGTTGCCGGGGCCATTTCCTGCACCGTCCAGTTGGTCAGCAGGAACGAATTGCCCCAGAAGACTGCCAACGCGAAAAGGATCGCGTAGTCGATCAAGCCGACAGAGCTTTGGCGCGCCGCCATGGGCGCACGGGCATCTGCAGAGCTGGCGGGGGCTTCACTCACCGGGATCGCGCCTCGTCCGGCACGTAGAGGGTTTCTGAAGGAGTTTCGCCCTCCTCATAGTGTGGCAGGTTCCAGGGCTCCTGATAGGCCAGCTCACGCCAGCGAACGAAAGCCGGATGACTCATAACTGCGTCCATATAGGCGCGGCTGTCTGCCGAGACGGCTATGTTGTAACCGTCCAGACGGGCGACCACAGGCGCAAACATGGCGTCCGCTCCAGTGAACGCACCATAGAGAAACGGCCCCTCACCCGACGGTTCACCATAGATTTTGCGCGCTTCTGCCCACACGGCTTCGATGCGAGCCACATCGGCATCTACGGCATCACCGCGATCCTTCGCCTCGAAACGTTTTGTCAGATTCATCGGGCACGCGCTGCGCAATGCCATGAAACCAGAATGCATCTCAGCCGATGCACAGCGCGCATGAGCCCGCGCACTGGCGTCAGCCGGCCAGATGGCATGTTCAGGAAACCGATCTGCCAGATACTCAATGATCGCCAAACTGTCCCACACCACGAGATCGCCGTCGCGGATCACCGGCACTTTGCCGGTGGGCCCGAAGGACAGCATGCGCTCCTTGGTATCCGGCTTATACATGGCGATCACCGTCTCCTCGCGCTCAATGCCAAAGGCCTCGAGCACGAGCCATGGCCTCAAAGACCAGGAGGAGTAGAGACGGTTGCCGATAGCAAGATGCATTAGACCAAGCCCTTGCCGCTGGCATCGATCGCGTTGGCCACAGCTTCGTCAGTCGCCTCATCAGGCAGAAGCATCTCATTGTGCGCCTTGCCTGATGGGATCATCGGGAAGCAGTTCGCAAGGTTTGCAACGCGGCAGTCAAAGATCACCGGCACCGGCGTGTCGACCATGTCGCGGATGGCATCATCGAGCTGAGAAGGCTTGTGGCAGCGGATGCCTTTGGCACCATAGGCCTCAGCCAGCTTCACGAAGTCAGGCATGGCCTCAGTGTAGCTGTTCGACAGGCGGTTGCCGTGGAGCAGCTGCTGCCACTGACGCACCATGCCCATATACTCATTGTTCAAGATGAATATCTTGATCGGCAGATTATACTGCACGGCGCAGCTCATCTCCTGGATACACATCTGGATGGACGCATCGCCCGCAATGTCGATCACCAGCGCGTCTGGATGTGCAACCTGCACCCCGAGTGCTGCCGGCAGGCCATAACCCATGGTGCCGAGACCACCAGACGTCATCCAGCGGTTGGGCTCATCAAAGCCGTAGAACTGAGCCGCCCACATCTGGTGCTGGCCCACCTCAGTGGTGATGTAAGTCTCCTGATCCTTGGTCAGCTCATAGAGCCGCTGGATCGCATATTGAGGCATAATCACGTCATCATTGGGTGTGTAGGCGAGGCTGTTGCGCGCACGCCATTTGTTGATCTGTGACCACCAGGCGTCCAGCGCCGCGTCATCCAGATCAGGATCGTCCGCCTTCCAAAGCCGGACCATGTCATCCAGCACGCGACCAACATCGCCAATGATGGGCACGTCGACATGAACATTCTTGTTGATGGAGGACGGGTCGATGTCGATGTGAATCTTTTTGCAATCGGGCGCGAAGGCATCAAGGCGGCCAGTGATACGGTCATCGAACCGCGCGCCGATGCAAACCATCACGTCACAATCGTGCATCGCCATGTTGGCTTCATAGGTTCCGTGCATGCCGAGCATACCCAGCCAATTGTCTCCAGACGCAGGATAGCAGCCCAGCCCCATCAACGTGGAAGTGATGGGGAAGCCCGTCATCCCAACCAGGCGGCGCAACAATTTGGTGGCCTGCGGCCCGGCATTGATGACGCCGCCACCTGAGTAAAGGATCGGCTTCTTCGCACCTTTCATCAGTTCCAGCGCCGCCCGGATAGCCTTCATGTCACCGGCCACTTTCGGGCGATAACTCTCGTGGCTCTCCATTTCAGTCGGAGGAACGTAGGTTCCTGTGGCGAACTGAACGTCCTTGGGAATGTCCACAACCACAGGGCCAGGCCTGCCGGAGGTCGCGACGTAGAACGCCTCATGCATGACGCGCGCAAGATCGTTCACGTCCTTCACGAGCCAATTGTGCTTGGTGCAGGGACGCGTGATGCCAACGGTATCGCATTCCTGAAATGCGTCTGAACCGATGAGCGGCGTGGGCACCTGACCGGTGATGCAAACCAATGGGACCGAATCCATCAAAGCGTCCTGCAGCGGTGTCACGGCGTTTGTCGCACCCGGACCGGAGGTCACCAGCATCACACCACATTTGCCGGACGAACGCGCATAACCCTCGGCGGCATGGCCTGCCCCCTGCTCGTGCCGCACCAGAATGTGCTGGATTTCTTCCTGCTGAAAGATTTCGTCATAGATCGGCAGCACCGCCCCACCGGGATAGCCGAAGATGTGTTCCACGCCATTATCCTTAAGCGCGCGGATCACGATCTCGGCGCCAGACATTTCCATGGGATCGTGCGCCGGCAAGTCTTCGTCAGCGGTGGCTTGTGCGAGGTCTGTCATGATGTGTCTCGGTCTTTCTACGGCCTACTGGAATGGGTTGGGGCCAAAGGTTGGTGGTATCTGCCGGATGGAGACGACACAGGCAACTGTGCCAATCAGCAAACGAGGCGACCAACAGGGAATGAGGCAATAAAAAAGGCCCCCTAGGGAGCCTTGAACCGCACACACGCCACTGAGACCGCCGGGATCATCCGGCAGAGCGTGTGTGCGTTCCTACTACTACAATAAGCTTCTGTTGCATGGCGAGGACGCTATGCGCAGCGCGCGCTGTGGTCAACCCGGCTGACCGACGAAATCTCACGCCGATAGATGAGCCATCTCAGCCTCCAGCCAAGCCCTAATCGGCGCTTCGGTCGCGAGCGATATGGCCTTCTCGTAATCGGCCGCGGCAGCCTGATTGTCGCCACTCATCTTGAGAGCCCGCGCCCGCGCCGCCCAGTAAGGTTGAAAGCTGCCGATGGAGCGCGGATCGCTCTCATCGGCCAGACCATCGAGCAGACGCAGGGCGGGTTCCGGGCCGTGGGCGTGCATCATCGCGGACGCCATGGCGCAGACGGCACCTGTGCTGCGACCGAAACTCAGCAGCGCGCCATAAAGATCGACAATCGCTGACCAGTTGGTGGTGCCTGTTTCCAGCCGCTCGGCGTGGGCCGCCTGGATGGCAGCCTCAATCTGAAACCGTCCGGGCGCCTTGAGGGACACGGCGGTTTTCAGAGCATGCAGGCCGCGGCTGAGGAGCGCCTGATCCCAAAGGCTGACATCCTGCTCTTCCAGAGGCACGAAGTGTCCGCTGGCATCAAGCCGAGCGGGTCGGCGCGACAGGGAAAGACAGATCAAAGCCAAAAGACCAAGGGCTTCGGCATTGCCCGGCATTTGGTCAGCAAGCACACCCGCCAGATAAAGGGCCTCACCAGCCATATCATTGTCCAAACCACCGGCGGCAGGAACGACCGGCAGCAGACTGAGCACACCGTATATGGCCTCCAGAACAGGTTCCACTCGCCCTTCCGCCTCCGGCATGTCGGGCACGATGAACGGTATGCGCGCATCCTTGATCTTGCGCTTGGCCCGCACCAGCCTTTGGCTGAGCGTAGCGGGCTGCTGCAGATAGGCCTGGGCAATCTCACCCGCTTCAAAGCCCAAAACTGTCTGCATCATAAGCGGCGTGTGGACCGAGCGATCAATGGCAGGATGGGCGCAGACAAACATCAGTCCCAAACGCTCATCGGGCATGTTTGAGCCGCGGTCTCCATCGGGCGGTGTGATGTTGGTGTCAGGGATCATATCCTCATCCTCACCGAGCCTCTGCGCCAGCCTGCTTTCCGCGCTGCGCATGCGGTCGGTCTGCTTGTTCTTTGCGACGGTCAACAACCAGGCATCTGGCGTCTTCGGAACGCCTTTCTCCGGCCAGACCTTCAGCGCTTGAGAGAAGGCCTCTGCGAGGGCGTCTTTAGCTCCGGCAATGTCGCCATCCCGTTTGGCCAGAATGGCGACGAGCTTGCCGTAGCTCTCCCGCGCGGCGCGCTCCGCAACAGCGCGGGAGTGTTGGTGTGACACTGGTTTTACTCAGCGTGTGGATTGCCACCTTCGGGCATGGCGGAGGCTCTGATCTCCACCAGACCGTAATGGGCGGACGGACACTTCTCTGCCCAGGCAATCGCCGCGTCCAGATCCGGCACGTCGATCACGAAGGTGCCGCCCAGCTGCTCCTTGGTGTCGGCATAGGGGCCGTCCTGGATTTC
Organism: Pseudomonadota bacterium; assembly: GCA_039816825.1. GTDB lineage: Bacteria > Pseudomonadota > Alphaproteobacteria > Rhizobiales > Rhizobiaceae > JBCBXA01. The sequence goes on from JBCBXA010000076.1 coordinate 6,450, forward strand.
ACGCTGGCCGTTCTTGCGGGTGACCACCGTTGCCGTGGACGATGGCTGCAGCCAGTCAGTGTCCACCAGAACACCTGCCTCCTTCAGCTGGCCGATATACTCTCCGAACACTTTGAAGCTCTGCTCCATCTCTTCGGGGGACACGTCGGCGAAAGCGGACTCATCATTGTAGAGAAATAATGTGTAGCGCATGGGTCCTCTCCTTAGGCCTGCTTGTTGCGTGCAGCTTGATCGAGAAGGGCGAGACCCTGCTCATAGTCGGAGCCAAGCATACCATCGAGAAAGAGTCCGAAGACACGCCCGATCGGGTTCATGCCGAAGTCGGATTTTGTCGACCAGGTCACCGCCGTCGCATCGCCTTTGGGCTCCAGTGTGAAGGTTGTAACCGGCTTGCCCATTGGGCCCAGATCGATTTCCATGGTCACGGAACGGTTCTCTTCCATGGCGATAATGGTCTGAGTGCCTTTTCCATCCTTGCCGTCGAATGCAAAGGACGCACCAACGCCTTCCTGCGGACCACTGAAGACGATGTTCAGGTTCGGATCTTTCGCCTTGTACGGATTGAAGGTCTGAAAGCCTTTGCTGGAGGCCAGCAGCGGGTAGACCTCTTCGGCCGGTGCGGCGATGGTCGCCGTGCGCTCCACCGTCTTGGATGACGGCAAAACATATGGGGCCGCGATGAGCGCGGTGATCACTGCGCCACCGATTGCGAGATAGCTGTTCATGATTTCCCTCCTTCATGAAACTGAGCAAGAGCACGTCGCTCTCACCCCCATGACGAACGGGATGTCTCTCAATCGACAGATAGCGAAATTTTTTTGAAAAAAGTTTCAGGGGGCTGGTGCAGACGGCCGCGAGCTCAAACCAAAACCTCAGCTTCCTCCTGCTCTCCAACGCCAAAAACGCGCTTGTAGCGCTCGATCTCTGAAATCGGACCCATGGCTTTGCGCGGGTTGTCGCTGAGCTTGACGGTTGGGTGTCCGTTGGCGGCAACCGCCTTGCAGACCAGGCTGAAGGGCGCCAGCAAGTCCTGTCCTCCGGGTCCTATTGAAAGGCCTCGGAAGTCGTTGGTGAGCAATGTGCCCCAGCCAAAGGAGGTGCGTACCCTGCCTTGAAAGTGGCGGTGCAGCGCCTCAATCTTCTCGACATCCAAGCCATCTGAGAAGATCAGGAGCTTCTCCCTGGGGTCTTCGCCAACCGACTGCCACCAACGGATCGCCTGCTCACCCATCTCCACCGGTTCACCGCTGTCGATGCGAATGCCGGTCCATGACTTGATCCAGTCTGGCGCGCCTTTGAGGAAGCCAGCAGTGCCATAGGTGTCGGGGAGTATGATGCGCAGATTACCGTCATGGTCCTCCTGCCACTGCTCCAGAACATCATAGGGGGCTTGGGCGAGCTCTACATCATCCTCAGCAAGAGCCGCATAGACCATCGGCAGCTCGTGGGCGTTTGTACCGATGGCTTCGATATCGCGTCGCATGGCGATGAGGCAGTTTGAGGTGCCGACGAACTTGTCGCCTAGCCCTTCTTTCATCGCCTCGACGCACCAGTCCTGCCACAGGTGCGAGTGTCGCCGCCTCGTGCCAAAGTCGGCAACGGCCAGCTCATCCAAGTCGCGAAGGCGCTCGATCTTCTCCCAGATTCGGGTCATGGCGCGGGCATAGAGCACCTGAAGCTCGAACTTGCCCATGCCATTGAGCACGGCGCGCCCGCGCAACTCCATGATGATGGCGAGCGCCGGAATTTCCCAAAGCATCACATCGGCCCAGGGGCCTTCGAAGGTAAGCTCGTACTGCCCGTCCCGCGTTTCGAGGTGATAGTCCGGCAGGCGCAACTGCTCGAACCACGCCATGAATTCGGGCCCGAACATGGCGCGCTTGCCGTAGAAGGTGTTGCCCCGCATCCAGGTGCTCTCGCCCCGCGCCAGGCTGAGGCTGCGCACATGGTCCAGCTGTTCGCGCAACTCGCCTTCATCGATCAGTTCGGCCAGCCGCACGTCTTTGGTGCGGTTGATCAGGCTGAACGTCACACTCACATCGCGCCGATGCCGGAAAATCGACTGACACATTAGCAGCTTGTAGAAGTCGGTATCGATCAACGACCGAACGATAGGGTCAATCTTCCACTGATGATCGTGGACACGTTTGGCGAGGTCCATCATGGGCTAGGCTCTCAGCAAGTCCTTGAGATTGAAAGCAGGATCAGCCGCCTGTTCGGGCGTGATGGCTTTCCCCAATTCCAGCAGTTTCTTGCCCGGCAGATATGCGCGCGGCTCGTTCATCGCGTCGACTGAGATGAAAGCACCGTCCCGGAAGTACCAGTGCGAGCGGGAGCCTTCACGGCTGCCCTCGCGCACAACAACCTGATCATGATGGGCGTTCAAGCCTGCGATCTGCAACATCACATCATATTGCTCTGACCAGAACCACGGGACGGGCACATAGTCCCCCCCCTGCCCGGCCACTTCCATGGCGGCGCACTGAGCCTGGTCGATGGCGTTCTGGACACTTTCGAGGCGTATGCGCTGGCCGTTGAACTCAAAGCTGGCGCAATCGCCGGCCGAAAAGACATTCGGATCGCTGGTGCGCGAACGATGATCAACCGCGATTCCGTTTTCAATGGCGAGCCCGGCCTCTTCCGCCAACTCTGTGTTCGGCACGATACCGATGCCCACCAACACCAGATCGCAGGGCAGCTCATGCTCATTGCCGTCGTGATCCTTCATCAGAACTGAAACTGCGCGGCCATCCTTGTTCATCAGGCCTTGAACTTCAGCGGCCTCATAAAGGGTCACGCCATGGCTCTGGTGAAGCGCGCGGAACCAGTTGGATGTTTCGGGGGCTGCAACCCGCTGGAGGATGCGCTGCGACCCTTCAACGATAGTCACCTCCATACCGGCTTTTCGTGCGACAGACGCCGCCTCAAGCCCGATATAACCACCGCCGATCACAACCACCTTGCCACCGGCTTTCAGCTGCGGCGCCAGCGCGTCAGCATCGGAAATGCGGCGCATGAGGTATACACACTCAAGGTCTCCACCAAGTGAGCCAGGAAACGGCCGCGCACGGGATCCCGTCGCGATCATCAGGCGGTCATATGCAAAGCTGTGCTCTTCGCCACCAACCGTGGCGATGACAGTCTGCGCCTCGCGATCGATGCGTTTGACATGGTGCTCCGTCAAAACGTCAATTCGGTTCTTGACAAACCAATCTGACGTTCGGAACGTCAGAGCATCTAACTCCATCTCGCCTGTCATGTATTTCTTGGACAGTGGCGGGCGCTGATAGGGCAAAACCGGCTCGTCGCACAGCATGGTTATCGCAGCATCCGGCATCAGCGAACGGGCTTTCTCAGCGAAGGAGAACCCGGCCTGCCCTCCACCGACGACGAGAATCTTGAGGTTCTGGTTGTCTGACATGTCCAAAGCTCCCGCGTGCGACGCAAACCGGTGCATGGTTTACACGGGGCCTGCCGCGCCGCAACCCAAGCTTGCCCTGTCTCAGCAGCCGTGACACATCGGACCGATGGTCCCACCAGCCACAAGTTCCGAACGATTTGAAACAGTTATTCTGGGCGCCGGTGCAGCGGGCTTGTACTGCGCACCCTTTGCAGCGCCTGCCGGCAGGGTCTTGGTCGTCGATCATGCCAAGAAGCCCGGCGAGAAGATCCGCATCTCGGGCGGCGGCCGGTGCAACTTCACAAACCTCCACACGACGCCGGACAATTTCATTTCCCGCAACAGGCACTTTGCCAAGTCAGCTCTGAAGCGGCACACGCCTTTCGACTTCATCGAAAAAGTCGATGGCGCCGGCATCAAATGGCACGAGAAGACTCTCGGTCAGCTTTTCTGCGACGACAGCGCCAAGCAGATCATCAAAATGCTGTTGGACGATCTGCAGGCTTCAGGTGCCGAATTGAGGCTGGAGACCAGCATCGAACAGGTGCGAAAACTGGAGAGCGGCTTTGAGCTCGAACTGTCCAGTTCCGGCAAGGTTTACAGGGTACGAAGCAGCAATCTGGTGGTCGCGACAGGTGGCAAGAGCATCCCGAAAATGGGGGCAACCGGGTTTGGGTACCGACTGGCCGAACAATTCGGACTGAAATTGGTGGAAACGCGCCCAGCGCTGGTTCCCCTCACCTTCTCACCGGATTTTCTCGAAACCACATCTCCCCTTGCAGGCGTTGCGCTTGAGGCGACAGTCCAGGCGAATGGGCCGTCGTTCCAGGAAGGCCTCCTGTTCACCCATCGCGGTCTGTCAGGCCCGTCAATCCTTCAGGCGTCGTCCTATTGGGCCGAAGGCGAGCCGCTGGTGGTGAATTTCGATCCCCGCTCAGAGTTACCGGCCAAACTGCGGGACATGCGGTCCACCGGCGGCCGCCGAACCATCGCATCCGCCCTGGCAGAGCATATGCCGAAGCGCGCTGCGGAGCTTTTGGCTTCGCGCGCCGCGGCGAACGACAATCGCAATCTCGCGGACCTAACCGACAAAGAACTGACAGCGATCTGCGATGCCCTTTCCCACTGGTCAATCAAGCCCGCCGGAACCGAAGGTTACCGAACAGCAGAAGTGACCCTGGGCGGCGTGGAAACGGATTCACTTTCCTCCAGGACCATGGGTGTGAAGTCCGTGCCCGGCCTCTATTTCATTGGGGAAGTCGTGGACGTCACGGGCTGGCTGGGGGGCTACAATTTCCAGTGGGCCTGGGCGTCCGCCCACGCGGCGGGCACCGCCATCGCAAACGGAGAGCGCTGATGTTCCTGCCATATGAGTTCACAGCTGAGATCGACAAAATCGACTATGGCCGCATGGTCTATGCCGTGCTCTTCGTACCAGCCGCCCTTGAAGCCAAGCTCCCCGATGGCGGAAAGTCGAAGCTCCGCATAGTGGCAGAACTGCAAAAGACAGATGGAGAAGGAAAGCGGACCGAGCATGCGGGCGCACTGCTGCCCGAGGCACGGGGCAAATATTTGCTACTCTCCAAGCGCGTGCTTTCCGGGCTCAAAGCGGAGATCGGTGACGAGGTCCACGTCGCCTTCGCCCTTGATGATCCTGATAGAGTGGACGTTCCACCGGTCCTGACGGACGCTATGGCTGAAGAGCCGGACTTGCACGACGCCTGGCACTCGCTGACACCGGGCAAACAGCGCGGCCTGGCCTACAGGATCGCGCAGGCCAAGACGGAACCCACGCAGATCAAGCGCCTGGACGAGTTGAGGATGGAACTACTCGGCTAGATTGAGCTCATGAGGGTGCCATATGCGCTCCCAGCGACCATCCATCTGATTGCGGAACCACGTGGACTGGCGCTTGGCATATCGCCGTGTTGCGGTTTTGGCATCAGCAACCGCCTGTTCCAGCGACAGCTCACCGGAAAGATGCGCCCGAAACTCGGGAACCCCAATGGCCTTCAGCACAGTTCGGTCCTCAGGCAATCCACGAGCCAGCAGTTTTTCCACCTCGGCCAGCGCACCAGCGTCTACCATGACGTCAAATCGCCTCGAGATGCGATCATGCAGTTCCGCGCGGCTGGGCTCAAGTATGACGCGTCGAACACTCAGGCCGTGAAGCGGCAGCGTTTCGGGTTCAGGCTGGGGCTGGTCAAACATGGATCGCCCGGTTGCCTCCATCACCTCCAGCGCCCGTTGAATGCGCTGGCCATCATGCGGTTTGATCCGCAATGCAGCCATTGGGTCGACTTTCTTCAACTGAGCATGGAGGGCCTCCGCGCCCACCTTGCCAAAACGTTGTCGAACACCCGATCTCACCTCTTCCGGAATGGCTGGAAGTTCCGACAACCCTCTCTCGAGAGCCGAGAAATAGAGGCCCGTTCCCCCAACAAGTACGATCGGTCGGGCTGGCAACGTCTTCAAGATGATTTCGGTTGCATCCGCCAGCCAGCGCGCTGTGTCATACTGCTGGGCACCCGATATATGACCAAACAGGTGATGCGGTACGCCACCCATCTCGTCTTGCGCAGGGCGGGCGCTGAGTATCTGCAGTTCGGAGTAGACCTGCATGGAGTCGGCATTGACGATTTCGCCGCCAATTTGGCGGGCCACACTGATGGCCAGCGCCGACTTGCCGCTGGCAGTTGGCCCCGCTAACAGGACGACATCCGGCATGGCATTCTTGCTGTCGATCACCTGTCTCCCAAACCCATAGAACCTGCTGCTACATCATGTCCGAAGCTCAAGAGCATGTCCTCACCCTGATTGCAAAACCTGGCTCAGGTGATCTGTCAGTCGACCTGGCCCAGGCTGTCGAAGAAGCGGTGGGCGCGCGGCATCTCTATTGGCTTGCAGATGGCGAAGCGGCGGACATCCCACTTCTGGATGGGCCAGGTCGCGCGCTTCAGGCAGCACGAGAGCAGCTTGGTGAAACGCCAGTAGACGTGATCGTTCAACCGGCAGAGGGACGCCGCAAACGATTGCTCGTTGCGGATATGGACTCCACCATGATCGAGCAGGAGTGCATCGATGAACTGGCCGCCGAAGTCGGCGTTGGTGAGCATGTGGCCGCCATCACGGCGCGGGCGATGAATGGCGAAATCGAGTTTGAAGCCGCGTTGCGAGAGCGTGTCGGCTTGCTGAAGGGCTTGTCCGTGAGCGTGATCGACAAGGTGCTGAGCGAGCGCATCACGCTCATGCCAGGCGGTGCTGTTCTGCTTGCCACGATGAAAGCCCGCGGTGCCCATGCGGCCCTTGTCTCAGGCGGGTTCACCCACTTCACGTCTCGCATAGCGGACATGCTTGGTTTCGACGAGCACCGGGCGAATAGGCTCATCGAGGCTGGTGGAACGCTGACCGGCGAAGTGGGTCAGCCCATTCTGGGTGCTGATGCAAAGGTGAAGGCACTCAACGAGATCAGTCAGCGGCTGGGCATTGGCGTTGAAGACGCCATCGCGGTTGGCGACGGCGCCAATGATCTGCCCATGCTGCTAACGGCAGGAACTGGCATCGCACAGCACGCCAAGCCATCTGTTGCGGCCAAAGCAAACCATGTGGTCGCCTACGGCGATCTCACGGCTCTGCTTTACGTGCAGGGCTATCGCAAGTCGGACTTCGTCACGCCTGCATCGGGCCAGACGACCCACTAGCCATCCAGTTTGAGAACGACAAAGCTCAACTCACCGGTCTTGGACGAAATGAGGAACAGCGCATTCTGACGCCCGGCTTTTCGCGTCTCTTCCAGGCGCTCGGCAACTTCCTCAGGAGAGTTCACTTCCACCTGTCCGATCTCAACGATCACTGAGCCGACAACCACGCTTTTGTCCTCGGCAACCGAACCCTCTTCGACAGCTGTGATGACGACTCCCGATTCGATTTCTTCGCCAAGATCATAGGTCTCGCGGGTTTCATCATTCAGTTCGCCGAAGGTCATGCCCAGTGCGGAGATGGCGGCCTCTTCTTCCTCCTCGCCAGGCGTTGCGTTGCTGGCGATAAGCCGCTCGCCATCCTCCAGGCGCCCGAGCGTGATTGTGACCTCGACCTCTTCCTCCTTGCGGAACAGAACGACATCCACAGTCTTGCCAACTTGGGTTTCAGCCACGACGCGCGGCAGGTCACGCCATTCGTCGATGGGCTTTCCATCAAACTCCAGCACGACATCTCCTGCTTCGATCTCGGAACCGTCGGCGGGCCCGCCCTTGGTAATACCGGCTATGAGAGCGCCCCGCGCTTCGCCCATGCCCAGGCTCTCGGCGATCTCATCGCTGACGGGCTGAATGGACACGCCTAGCCAGCCGCGACGCGTCTCACCAAACTCCCGCAGCTGAGCGATAACGTTGGTCGCAAGGTCTGACGGGATCGCGAAGCCGATACCGATGGACCCACCGGACGGAGAGATGATCGCTGTGTTGATGCCGATCACTTCGCCATTCATGTTGAACAGCGGGCCACCAGAGTTACCCCGGTTGATGGAGGCATCGGTCTGAATGAAATTGTCATAGGGGCCGGAATTAATGTCGCGACCTTCGGCTGAGATGATGCCCATGGTCACAGTTCCCCCGAGCCCGAAGGGGTTGCCGATCGCCAGCACCCAATCACCGATCTCCATTGGTTCAGATCGGCCAAACGGCACTTCGACCAGAGGCGCTTCGGGGTTCACTTTCAACACGGCGATGTCGGTCTTGGGATCTGTACCAATT
>JBCBXA010000077.1:0-14369 GCA_039816825.1 Pseudomonadota bacterium
GAAAGTTTGCATCTGAGTTTGCCGGAGGTGTTGCCGTCATGGCTGCGAGAGCCGCGCTGATCTCAGCGGGGGTGCCGGTGATCGTCCATTGCTGACCGGACTGGTTGACGGTTGCGCCGGACGGGCCAAAGCCGCTGACAGTGATGCCGGCCGGAGCCGTCACCACAGCCTGGGTGATGGTTTCCGATCCATCATTGTCGATCAGAGTTGCGGTGACGCCAGCAGCGATTGTGGTATCTTCGTTGCCGCTGCCGGAGCCCGTGATGGTCGCTTCGTCAGCGCGTGCTTCCACAACCAGATCGTGGGTCGAACTAGTGGTCGCAGTGTCACCATTCGCATCTCGCGAGGTGACCGCCACAGTGAGCTGAACCTCGGCATCGTCGTGGGTGTCGGTCGTGTAGGCGAATGTATTCAGCGTTGCCCGGATTCCCGCTTCGGTTCCTGTGATGCTGTAGCCGCCCGAAACTGCAGTGACCGATGCGCTTCCCGACGCGGTGTAGCTGATGCTGGCGCCGGACGGCACGCCCGTCACACGCACTTCCGAGATGGTCTCGGACCCATCGGTATCCACCAGAGCGTATGTGATGCCAGTGCCGAAAACACCCGCAACATCCTCTGAGATCGTGGTGGTGCCCGCATTCACAGTTGGCGCGTCGGCCACCTGCGCGAAATTGATGATGTGGTTCTGGTTGACCGTGTTGGTGCTGGTACCCTCGCTGGTCGTGACTGCCACATTCACTGTGAAGTTTGACGCTGCATGGGTATCCGGTGTCACGCCGAACGATGCCAGCAGAGCCTGTACCTGGGCTTCGGTACCCGCAATCGTCCAACTGCCACCGCCATTGGCCGTCACAGTACCAGGCAGCGTGTTGTTCCAGAACGCTGTCGCCGCAGACGGAATGCCAGAAAGCGTCACCGAGAAACTCTCGGAACCATCGGGGTCATTGCCAGAGATCGTGATGTCGGCGCCGAACGGAATGTTACTGTCTTCCGTCGCATTGGTGGTGCCGGTCGTAACGGTAGCCGGATCAGCGACCCCAGTGACGTTCACACGCACGTTGGCTGTGTCGGTCGCCGTTGTGCCGCCTGTCTCGGTGGACGTCATGGTCAAAGTCATGTCGAAGGTGCCGGACGCACCGGCTGGTGGCGTGAAGGACAGGCCTGCTGCCATCTGGGCAGCAGTGAAGGTCCACACACCGCCTCCGGCATCCGTTCCCGTCGCGAAGCTGGCGCCAGCCGGGACGTTCGACAGGCTGAAGGTCGCCACTTCAGAGCCGTCCGTATCTGCGAGCGTGCCGCCTATGCCCGTCAGTGGCACCGCCGTGTCCTCATTGGTACCAAACGTGCCGCCCGTGGCGCTTGGTGTGTCGACGACAGGTGTCACGTTGATCACATGGGTGGCTGTGTCCACGCGTGTCGAACCGTCGGCATCCTCCACTGTGACGTCCACCGTCAGGTTCACATCGTCGCCAACATGCGTTGCCGGGCTGTATGTGAAGCTGTTGAGGGTCGCACGGATCTCTGTAGGCGTACCCGTGATGCGGTAGCCACCTGAGATGGAACTGACGACGGCTGCGCCCGCCGCGGTGTAGGACATGTCCACGTCGCCAGCGAGACCCGTAATGTCTACCTGGGTCACGTTCTCAGACCCGTCTGTGTCGCCGAGCGTGTAGCTGATTTGATTGCCAAATTGCACGTCAACGTCTTCGTTCGTGCTTGTAGAACCACCGGTCACTGTGGCTGCGTCCACCTGGGCATCTACAGTGACAGAGAACGGCACGCTGGCGCTGGCCGTGTCGGAATTGCTGCCCTCCGTTGTGATCGCGGAAAGCGTCATATTGTATGTGCCGTGGGAGTTGGCCGGAGGGTTGAACTGCACGGTAGCCAGTTGAGCGGAACTCAACTCCCAAATGCCGGGCGACACCTGAGTTCCCGCGCTCAGACTTGCGCCGGTCGGCACTCCGGTGATCCGGATTTGCGTGATGGTCTCCGAGCCGTCTGTGTCGGCCAGCGCCACATTCAGTGTGGACAGTGCCACGGGCGTATCTTCTTCGGTCGAGAAGGATCCGCCCGTCATGGTCGGAGCGTCGGCATCGGCGGTCAGTGTTACGGGAACTGAAATCGTGGTCGTGTTGGAAAAGGTGGCCACCTGCCCGCCATTGGGGCTGGTCTCAGTGGCCGTGATGGCAACCGAGAGGTTGAAGTCCACATCGCTGTTGGCCGGTGGAGTCACCGTCATGGCGGCCAGAGCCTGAGTGATTTGCGTTTGCGTACCGGTCACGGTCCACACGGAACCAGCATTGTTCACGGTCGCGCCGGACGGCCCGAACCCGTCCAGTGTCGCGCCAGTAGGTGCTGTTATCTGAAACTGGGCGATGGTCTCGGAACCATCATTGTCGCTGAGTCCGATTGTGACAGGGGTGGAGATCGTCGTGTCTTCCGTTCCGCTGCCAGAGCCGGAGCCTGTCGGCGCGTCTGCGACGGCACTCACCGCGAGCGTGTGGCTCGAATTCGTCGTGGCCGTGTCGCCATTGCTATCGGTTGTGGTGACCGCAACGGAAAGAGTGATGTCGCTGTCGTCGTTCGTGCCCGGAGTGAGAGCCAGTGTATCCAGGGTCGAGCGAATGGCGGTCGGGCTTCCCGTGATCTGGTAGCCACCGCTCACCGCTGTGACGGTAGCGCCACCCGTGGCGGTGTAGCTGGCGGTGGCCGACGCCGGAATGCCGGTGACGACCACTTGTGTCACCGCTTCAGAGCCGTCCGCATCGACAAGGCTGTAGGTGATCTCATCGCCGAAGACGACATTGGTGTCTTCGTTCACATTGGTGGTGGCTGAGGACACGGTTGGAGCGTCTGCCACGGGTGTGATGTCAATCTGATGTGTGCCGTTGGAGGTGGCCGTTGAGCCGCCTGCATCGGTTGTGGTTACAGCGACGTGGATGCCGAAATGGATTGCTCCATGTGTCGGGTTTGAGGCGGTAAAGCTGTCCAGCGTTGTGCGGATGGCCGCCTGTGTGCCGGTGATCTCAAATCCGCCGCTGATGGCTGTGACCGTCGCGCCCGGTGCCGCACTGTAGTTCAGCGTCACATTGGCCGGAACCGATGTCAGGCGCACGGATGTCACCGATTCCGAGCCGTCACCATCCACAAGACCAAAACCAATTGCGGTGCCGAATGGCGCTGCCACATCTTCGTTGGTGGTGGTTGTGCCCACGGTCAGATTGGGTGCATCGGCCTGTGCCGCGACATTGATTGTGACGGGAACAGTCGTCGTTTCCGTATCGCCTTCCGCTTCCGTGGCCGTCGCTTCAAGCGAGAGGCTGTAGGTGCCGTGGGCGTTGGCGGGTGGTGTGAACTGCAGCGCGGCGAGTTCAGCAGGTGTGAGGGCAAAGCGACCGCCGCCAAGGGCAGTGCCGCCGTTCAAAGTCGCGCCTGCAGGGACGCCGGACAACACGATGCTCAGGGTCTCCGAGCCATCGACGTCAACCAGCCCGGCACTCATGCCCGACAGATTGACGGTCGTGTCCTCATTGGTGTTGAAGGTGCCGCCGGTCGCATTGGGAGCGTCGGCAACGGGCACAACATTGATGGTCTGGCCCGCTGTGATCGTGTTGGTCGCGCCGCCGGCATCTCTCGTGGTGACTGCAACCTGAAGTGTGAAATCGTCGCCTGACTGCGAACCGGGCGTGATGGCCAACGTGTTCATTGTCGCCCGAATATCGGCTTCGGTGCCCTGAATGCTGATTCCCGTGGGCAACACTGTAATGATGGCTGCACCCTGTGCGGTGTAGGACAGGTTTGCGCCGGCGGGCACGCCGGTAACAGCCACCATATCGACGAACTCTGAACCGTCGGCATCGTCTGCATTATAGGTTACCGACGAGCCGAAATTGACCTGAGTATCCTCATTGGTAGTCACGGTCGGCGCTGATACCTGAGCCGGATCGGCAACGGCAGCGAGATCAATGCGCAGATCCCGTCGCGTGGTCGCCGTTTCTCCAGTGGACGTTTCAACGGACGTCGCGATCAGTTCGAGGTTGATGGAGCCGTTAAAGTCGTTCGGCGGAGTGAGCGTCAACGTTGGAAAGTCTGCTGGATCAACCTGCCATACACCCGGAGACACTTGCGTTCCTGCTGAAAGGCTCGCACCGGCGGGGACGCCTTCGATCCGGATGCTCAGAGTCTCCGAGCCGTCTGTGTCTTCGAGGTTGATGCTCACCGGCGAGAAGCTGACCGGCACATCTTCCTGACACGTCAGAACAGGAAGATCAGGGACGATGCTGGGCGCATCCACCACGGGTGTGATGTTGAGTGTCGCCTCCCCTTCCACCGTGGTGCCAGCGGCTGGATCGGTGATGGTGTAGGTGAACGTGACCTCGCCGGCAAAACCGTCATTGGGAACAAAGGTAAAGGTACCATCGTCATTGATGGTCAGCTGGCCGCCCTGGGGCGGAGTGCCTTTAAGGGCATAGATCGCACCGGCATTCGGTAATGTGTCATTTGCTGAAAGGTCGCCAGTGATCGTCTGGTCTTCGCTGGCCGAAAAGCTGCTGTCGGTTGCGGTTGGCGGAGTGGCCGGCTGATCAGGATCCAGGACGCGGAATACGGTTGGATCGAAACCCCGCACATAGTCCTCATCCGGCAAGGGTGGCAGGTGACCAATGTCCGAGCCCACGCCTGCATCAACACGCGCAAACAGATTGGCGAAGGTCCTTTGTTCCAGATTGACCGAGAAGTAGAGGGACGGGGACTCGATGCCATCAAGGTGCCCTCTCAGCGTGTCTGTAGCTGCGGCGGCACCGCGCTCTATCCCATCGGATTCGAGAACCGCGGCCATGACAACGTCGCGGAAAGCCGGGTCGAGGGTGCCCAGGGGAACGAGCTGAGAACTGTCGGCAAGAACGAGAAGGGCGGCGGGGTCGGAGTTGAGCAGGTCGAGGACGGCGTCAATCGGCACCCGAAGATCTGAGAAAAGCTCCTCAGAACCCGCGAGACGCAGGGTCTTTTCATCATAGGTGTAGACGAGTTCGCCATCCGAGAGGCTGAAGCGCCCGGACAGCTGCTGGGCGACTGCGATCAGCTCAACCAAAGTCTCGCGTGTAATGGCGAGAACCAGCTCCAGTTCGCCGGTGCCAGTGCGCAGTTCATCCACGGTGTCGACCATTCTCAATTGCCCCCTAGTGAGTTGCGGCAATTGTGGGGTCTTCAGTGATGTGAAATTGCTAAGCTGGCGCGACTCTCACGGCCTATGGTTAGCGCTCGATAAACGCGCTGAGTGCGGTTCCGCACATTCGTCGGACAGATCGGTTTCAGGATGCGTTGTAGCGTGCCAATCGTTCGCTCAAGGTTCCCGTGTGAAGCTCGAACAGATGATTGTCGTAATCATGGAAGTAGATGGACCGTCCTTCGCCTTCGACCCTCGTGCGCCCCTCGCGGACGTCGAGGCCAAGCAGCTGAATTTGCTTGAGCTTCTTGTCGTATTCCCATGGGTCAATTTTGAACGCTACATGGTTGTAACTGCGGTGGTGAAGAGGCTCTCCTTCCATCGTCGCAACCCAAATCCCTGCAATGTCAAAGAAACGCTCCCTCGAGAGCGAGAAGGTGTTCTCACCGCTGTCATAGATGCGTTTCGCATCCAGAACCTGGGTCAGGATTTCCTCCATCCTGTCGAGGTCTCGCACGACAAACGTTATGTGACTCAAACCTTCAACCACGACATTTTCCCTGAATCTTTAACACTCGCCGCTTCTTTAGGCTTCGCGTCTGTGGCGGTACTGTGGTTGCCTTGGCAGCGTGTTATCGTACAGATTTGAAGTGACTGATGGATCATCTGCGCGCCTGCGGTGCCGAGATGCATAAAGACGCGCCTTCTGGGAACAGGACGTGAAGTGCAGACAGAAACGACCCAGTTGGATGACATCTGCCGCATACGCGGTCTTCTGGTGACCGCAGTTGCACCGCTCACCGAGGAGGATGGGTTTGATGCCCGTTTCCAGTCTGTGGCGCTGCTCTCGCCTGACCCTGATGCTTTTTGGACCGCTTTCTGTCAATCCCCGGAACTGCGTGATGGTGGAAGCGATCCAATCGACCGTTGGTCACAACGCACCATTCTCGCCCTCGCCGAGGAAGCGGGAGGTCAGGCGGTGTTCCCCTTCGATGGGCCGCCCTATCGTCCGTTTTCTTCATGGGCTCAGCGTGCCGGGGTCGCGTGGCAGTCACCATCAGGCATGCTGGTTCATGCCATGCATGGCTTATGGATTTCGTTTCGGGCTGCGGTAGCGCTGCCGACGCCGGTAGACCGCCCGACCAACGCCGTGAGTCCCTGCGAAACATGTCCGCAGCCGTGCTTGCAGGCCTGTCCTGTTCAAGCCGTAACCAGTGATGGCTTTGACTATCCCTCCTGCCGGAGCCATGTCCGCTCCCACCACGGTGCGACATGTGCTGCGTCCGGTTGTCTGGCCCGGCGGGCCTGTCCCGTCGGGCGCGACCTCATTCCGCCCGATCCGCAGCTGGCAATGCACATGAGAGCTTTTGCCGGGTGAATATCTCGCCTCGTGCCGGCCGATACGCACCGCGACGATCTGATGTCATCTGTCAATGAAGAAGGGGCAGCCGTGGAGCCAGTAGGGATGTGGCTCGCCCATGACGGTGCGCCGGACAATGTTGAACCCGGCATCGATGGCTATGCAGTTCGTCCCACCAAGCCGCGCGCTGCCGTAGAGCGACAGAGCTTGCTCCTCAAAATACATATGCGTGTATGCGGAAGCTGTGCCGCATACGGCTAGGAAGGCGAGGGCCTTCCTGAGAAAAAAGAACATAAAGAGTGTGGCTCTCCAGTGATCCTAAGAAGTCGCGTGTCGGCACAGGCCATAAATGACCGCCGTCAAGCCGCTTGCGCTTCATGCCATTCTGCACGTCGCGGCGGTTCTGAGCAAGGCCGCGCTGTAGCAACATGATTGCCCAGGCAAGTGACTTTGTGAGGCGGCATCAGCAGCACAAATGCAGCTGAACTACTCCGCCGCCTCAGTCATCACCGCCCGCTCAACGCGCGCGGCACAGAATTTGAACTCCGGAATTTTTCCGTAGGGGTCCAGCATCGGGTTTGTCAGCACATTGGCCGGCGCTTCTGTGAAGCAGAAGGGAATGAATATCATCCCATCTGCCACTTCCCGATCGGCTCTCAGCAAGGCTGTTATGTCGCCGCGTCGAGTGCCTACGGTCACAAGGTCGCCCACGGCCAGGCCTTGCTTCGCTATTTCCCGAGGGTTCATGGCCGCAAAGGCTTCGCCTTCAATATCCTCCAGCACGCCAGCACGGCGGGTCATGGCTCCTGTGTGCCAATGTTCCAGAACACGACCCGTGGTGAGCACCATCGGAAATGCATCATCCGGTACCTCGTCGGGTGCGCGCAGGTCCGCAGGGACGATCCGGCCCTTCCCGTCAGAAGTCGGGAACCCGTCTGAGAACACCACCCAGTTCTGAGTGCCGTCTTCGTCGCTTGGATAGGTCACCGACCCTTCGTCCTCCAAACGCTCCCACGGCATGTAGTTGAGGCTCTTCATCACCGTTCGCATCTCTTCATAGACCGCCGGTACGCCGTCATACGCCCAATCAAGACCACACCGATTGGCGAGGTCTACGATCAGTTCCCAATCCTGGCGCGCGTCGCCGGGCAATGGGATCGCCGGGCGGCCAATCTGCACCTGTCGGTTGGTGTTGGAGAACGTGCCGAGCTTCTCCGCATGGGCGGAGGCGGGCAGCACGACGTCGGCATGCCAGGCCGTCTCGGTGAGGAAGATGTCCTGCACCACCAAATGGTCGAGCTTGGCCAGCGCTTCGCGCGCATGGTGCTGATCCGGGTCACTCATCGCCGGGTTCTCGCCCATGATGTACATGCCGGTGATATTGCCCTCATGGATGGCGTCCATGATCTCCACGACGGTGAGACCCTTCACCGGGTCCAGCGACCGGCCCCAATGGTCTTCCATCTCGGCGCGAATGTCCGTGCGCTCCACGTGGCGGTAGTCCGGATACATCATGGGGATCAGACCGGCGTCCGACGCGCCCTGCACATTGTTTTGTCCGCGCAGGGGATGCAGCCCCGTGCCTTCACGCCCAACATGGCCTGTGATCAGCGCCAACGCGATCAGACAGCGCGAATTGTCCGTGCCATGGGTATGTTGGCTAACGCCCATGCCCCAGAATATCATGGAGCGCTCGGATGTGGCGTAGGTGCGGGCGACGGTGCGCAGTTCCTCAGCGCTGATGCCGCAAACATCCGCCATGTCTTCCGGCGCGAAGTCCTTCACCTTTTCACGCAGCGCTTCGAAGCCGTCCACATTGGCCTGAATGTACTGCTCGTCATAGAGCTTCTCATCAATGATCGTATGGATCATAGCGTTCAGCATGGCGACGTCGGTGCCCGGCTTGAAGCGCAGCGAATGGGCTGCGTGGCGCATCAACTCCTGGCCGCGCGGGTCCATGACGATAAGCTTCGTGCCGTTCTTCGCCGCCTGCTTGAAATAGGTTGCGGCCACCGGGTGGTTGGTCGCCGGTCGTGCGCCAATCACGATCACGCACTCGGCCTTCTGGGCATCCATGAAGGGGGCGGACACGGCACCTGAGCCGACCCCTTCCAGCAGCGCTGCCACGGACGAGGCGTGGCAAAGGCGCGTGCAATGGTCGACATTGTTGGTGCCAAACCCTTGGCGGATGAATTTCTGGAAGAGATAGGCTTCCTCGTTCGAGCCCTTGGCAGACCCAAAGCCGGCGATGGCGGAGCCGCCTTTGCCTTTACCCGAACCATCGCGAATGGCAGTCAAACCCTTTGCGGACAAGGCCATAGCCTCTTCCCAGCTTGCTTCGCGGAACACATCATCCACGGTCAGCAGACCTGAGTTGAGGTCAATGTCGCCCCGCTTCGGAGCGTCTTCGCGGCGTATAAGCGGCTTGGTCAAACGCTCATCGCTCATGGCGTAATCAAAGCCGAACCGCCCCTTGACGCAAAGCCGGTTTTCATTGGCCGGGCCGTCACGACCGTCCACCAGAACGATCTTTTCGTCCTTGGTGTACATGGTGGTCTGGCATCCCACCCCGCAGAACGGGCACACGCTGTCGACGGCATCGTCAAACTCTTCAACGACACGCTGCCGGCCGTCAGCATCCATCAGGGATTTCTCGTAGAGCGCGCCCGTCGGGCAGGCCTGCACGCACTCGCCGCAGGTCACGCAGGTCGAGTTGCCCATCGGGTCGTGAATGTCGAACACGGGGATGGCGTGGTGGCCCCGGTCGCCCATGCCCAGCACATCATTGACCTGCACCTCGCGGCAGGCCCGCACGCACAAATTACAGGCGATGCAAGCGTCGAGATTAACGGCAATCGCCGGGTTCGAAATGTCGTGGATGCCCGGCGTTTGAGAGTGCGTGGCTGCAGAAGCACGATCACCATCATGGCCATGCTTGCCAGGCAGCCTGTCGCTGCCTGCGATGCCCCATGTCCGCGCCCATTCCCAGAATGGGGCTTGGCCATCAGGACTCTCATCGGGGGCACGCATGTCCGATGCCAGAAGCTCAAACACCATGCGGCGGCTCTTGTCGGCGCGCTCCGTGTCGGTGCGCACCACCACGCCTTCGCTCACCTTGCGGTGGCAGGATGCGGCGAGCACGCGCTCGCCCTCAATCTCCACCATGCAGGCGCGGCAGTTGCCGTCGGGTCGATAACCCGGCTTGTCGAGATGGCACAAATGCGGAATGCGGGTGCCTTCGCGTTTCGCCACCTGCCAGATGGTATCGTCGGGCGAAGCCGTAACCGACTGGCCGTCAATGGTGAGTGTGATGGTGTCTGTCATGGCAGGTCATCCCGAAAATGGTCCAGCAGATGGCGCACGGGGTTGGGGGCTGCTTGTCCCAGGCCGCAAATACTCGCGTCGCGCATCACGGCTTCAAGGTCGGCAATTGTGTCTTCGTCGAGTGGGCCGTCACTGCGCAGAAGCTTGCCAAGCTTTTCGGTGCCGCCGCGGCACGGCGTGCACTGGCCGCAGCTTTCATGGGTGAAGAAGTCAACCAGGTTCAGCGTTACGTCGAGCATGTTGTCGGCGTCGGAGAATACAACGATGGCGTGGGAGCCAACAAAGCTGCCCAGCTCGCCTAGCTGGCCGCCGAAATCGAGGGGCACATCGCCTTTCGACGCGGGCAGAACACCGCCGGACGCGCCGCCGGGCAGATAGGCTTTGAATGTGTGGCCCTCTGCCATGCCGCCGCAGAGGTTGATCAGTTCACTGACGCTCGACCCGGCGGGCGCGACCACGACGCCCGGTTTGGCCACCCGGCCGGAAACGGAGTAGCTCCGCATGCCGGGATGATCGGGTTTACCTTGGGCGCGGAACCAGTCGACGCCCTTCTCGAGGATTGACGGCACCCAGTAGAGGGTTTCAACATTGTTGTTGAGCGTCGGGCGCCCGAAGACACCGACTTGCGCGATGAAGGGTGGGCGGTGCCTTGGCAGGCCGCGCTTGCCTTCAATGCTCTCAATCATCGCGCTTTCTTCGCCGCATATGTAGGCGCCGGCACCACGGCGCAGCTCAAAGAAGCCAGGCTCTGCCAGGCCGACCGCTTCGACAGCCGCAATCTCGTCACGCAGAATGTTGAGCACGGCTGGATATTCATCGCGCATGTAGATGTAGCAACGTTCTGCCTCGACGCATGCTGCCGCGATGAGCGCACCCTCGAGCATGGCGTGGGGATTGCGCTCGAGGTAATAGCGATCCTTGAACGTGCCTGGCTCGCCTTCATCGCCATTGATTGTCATCAGGCGCGGGCCTTCATAGCCGCGGACGAAGCTCCATTTCTTGCCGGTTGGGAAGCCAGCACCACCCAAGCCACGCAGGCCTGAATCGGAGAGCGTATCGATGATGGCATCCGCAGTGAGTTCGCCGTTGCGCACATTCTTCCAAACGCCGTAGCCGCCTTCGGCCTGATAGGCTTCCAGACCCTTATAGTCGGGCTGCACAGCCTCGATCGCGCTGGAACTAAGCGCTGCTTTGACGCCACTCGCAGAAGCGTGGCCCATCTCGCGATCACCAACTCGTACCGCGGGGGCCACGTCGCAACCGCCCATGCAGGGGGCCCGCAAAACGCGAACCGATGCAGGGTCGGTGCCCGCTTCCAGTTCGGAGATCAGCTTCTCTGCTCCAGCCATCATGCAGGCAACGCCATCGCAGACGCGAATGGTCGTCTCCGGCGGCACGGGCTGCCCTTCCTTCACAACATCGAAATGGTCGTAGAAGGACGCGACTTCGTAGATTTCCACCTGCGCCAGTCGCATTTCTTCAGCCAGGGCGCGAATGTGTGCTGCACTCAAACAGCGATGCTTGTCTTGGATCAGATGGAGATACTCGATCAACCGGTCGCGTTTCAGCTCGCCAAAGCGGTCTATCTCATCCGTCAGCAAGGCCCGCACGTCAGCGAGGGCTGAGTCTTCCAGTTGGCGACCCTTGGGAAGCGCCGGATTGCGACGCTTGCCCTTGCGTCCGCCGGGAACAGTCCTGTCTCTTTGTCCTGGTTGGTCCAGCATGTGTCGTCCTCATCGCCGCGCTTCGTGGAAACTATCACGGTCTATCCGAACAATTTCCCTCCAACTGCGACCTTGGCCTAGTGCCAGAAAGACGCATCTGCATTTTTGTTGCGCGAAGCTTGAGGAGGTTCAAGCTCAAGCCGGTCGCGGCACCCGGTTTTCGATCCAGCGATAGAGCAGCGTGATGAGGATGGTGATCACGATGTAGATGCCTGCAATGAGCAGCAGCGGCTCGTAGATGCGGAACGTCTCCTGACGAATGATCGTCGCGACGCCGAAGACATCGTAGACGGTGATGGTCGCCGCCAATGGTGTTGCCTTGAGCGTCAGAATGGCCTCGTTGCCCAGCGTGGGCAGCACGTTCTGGAAAGCACGCGGCATCCATATCCGGCGAAGCAGGGTCCAACGGCTCATGCCAAACGCCTTGCCGGCCTCCAGTTCGCCTTTGGCCACCGATAGGAAACCCGCCCGCATGACCTCGCCCTGGTAGCCCGCAACGGAAAGCGAAAAGGCGAAAATGGCGTAGGGAAATGCATCCCTCAGATAAGGCCACAGGAAGCTCTCGCGGAGCCCGGGAATGCCGGGAAATAGCGAGCCCAATCCGTAATAGATCAGCCAGAGTTGGATGAGCAGCGGCGTGCCCCGGATCAGTGTGCAGAAGCTGAGCGCCATCCAGGACAGAATGCGCGGGCCGGTCACCTGCACCAGACCAAGCGGGACTGACAGGACCGTGCCAATCGCCAGCGAGATCACCAGAAGCTGGATTGTGATCCACACCCCTTCGGCCAGCCGTGGCCAATATTCCGGCAACCAGTCCCAAACCATCAGCTATTGGCCCCCCGCAGGCCGCGGCGGAAGTAACGCTCAATGTGCTTGATCAGATACATGGAGACGAGGGTGAGCAGCAGATACAGAACCAGCGCCGCCAGATAGAAGGTCAGATATTCCCGCGTGGTCGCCCCCGCCTGCCGGGTGCGTGTTGCGAGCTCAATGGAACCGATCACGGCCAACAGGGCTGTATCCTTGAGAACGATCAGCCAGAGATTGGAGAGGCCCGGAATGGCCAAGGGCATCATAGCCGGCGCCACAATGCGCCTGAGTGTCATCGCACTCGACATCCCATATGCGCGGGCCGCTTCGATCTGCCCCTTTGGGATTGCTGCGATGGCGCCGCGCATCACTTCGGTGGCGTAGGCGCCCATCACAACACCCAGAACGGTGATTCCCGCCAGAAGGGCATTGATGTCGATTGGGCGCTGCCCGAGGCTCCGCAACACCTCATTGATCAGGCCGCTGCCCGCGTAGAACACCAGCAGGATCAGGACGAGTTCAGGAACCGCTCGAACAATCGTCGTGTAGCCCTCCAGAAACCACTTCACCGGCTTCGGGCCATAGAGTTTGCCCAGTGCGCCAAAGAAGCCAATCGTCAGGCCAAGCAGATAGGCTCCGGCAGCGATTTGAATCGTGGCGGCAAGCCCGGCCAGCAACAGGGCACCACGGCCCGGAGGGCTGTAGGCGAGTTGCGACAGATCTATGAAGCCAAGGTCCACGGGTGGCGATGTCCGATCAGTTCAAAAAAGAACCCCGACAGGTTTGTCTGCCGGGGTTTTGCGCCATGTCAGCGTCGAGGTCTCACTCAGCGCCGTAAATGTTGAAGTCGAAATATTTCGACGCGATCTCATCATATGTGCCGTCTTCACGGACTTTCTTGATGGCCGCATTGAACCGCTCAAGCAGTTCGGTGTCTTCCTTGCGCAGACCAACACCCACGCCCAGGCCGAAGATGGCGTCATCGTTCAACTGGGCTTTGACTTCAAAGTCCGGATTGGCTTCCAGGAAGTCCGAGAATGCCAGGCTGTCACCGACCACTGCATCCACGCGGCCTGCCAGAAGGTCGGCATTGTGCTCGTCAAATGCAGGATAAGTCTTGATGCTGTCGGCGGTGTCAGAGAACTTCGCCTCTGCATAGTTGGCGTGGGTCGTGGAGACCTGAACACCAACAATCTTGCCGGAGAGGGATGCCGGATCTTCGGAAATGTCGGAGGACTTTGGCGCAACAAGCACGGCAGGCGTGTTGTAATATTTGTCCGAGAAGTTGATGACCTTCTGGCGCTCTTCCGTGATCGACATGGATGCGAAGATCGCGTCGATCTTGCCGGAGGTCAGTGCCGGGATGATGCCGTCCCAAGCGGTGGGGGTCCAAACGCAGGTCTCGCCCATGGCTTCGCAAACGGCTTCGCCCAGCTCGATCTCAAAGCCGGTCTGACTGCCGTTGGCATCCACTTCAGCGAAGGGCGGGTATGGAGCGGTGTCGAGGCCGATGCGGAGTTCGGCCGATGCGAGGCCGGTTGCCATGGCCATGGCTGCGGCCGTGATGGCCAGTTTGCTGATCAGAGTTTTCATAACTTTTCTCCTTTGGGGGATCAGTGCCCGACCGGACGTGTGTCCGGTCAGATCAGTGAATGGACTGAACGAAGGCGCGGCAGCGCTCGCTCTTGGTTTCGTAAAACAGCTGTTGCGGCGTGCCTTCCTCTTCCACCTTGCCCTCGTGGAGGAACATGATGTGAGAAGAAACGTCACGCGCAAAGCTCATCTCGTGGGTGACGAGAATCATGGTGCGGCCTTCCTCGGCAATGCCTTGGATGACCCGAAGCACTTCGCCCACAAGCTCCGGGTCTAGGGCGGAGGTCGGCTCGTCAAACAGCATGGTGCGCGGTTCCATGGCCAGCGCCCGGGCAATGGCGGCGCTGGTTCTGTATCTGCTGCTCACCCTCGTCTCCATGTATCTGATCAAGCA
>JBCBXA010000078.1:0-13761 GCA_039816825.1 Pseudomonadota bacterium
CGCCATTTGGAGTGCAGCGCTCATCATGTGGAAGATACAAGGTTGGCTCAAGCTGCCGCAATGGGCTTTGTTCGCTCCTCTTACGATCACCGGTCTTTTGGGGTTGATTTGATGTTCACCAAAATCCTAGTCGCCAATCGGGGCGAGATCGCTTGTCGGGTGTTCAAGACCTGCGCTGACCTCGGTATCGCTACCGTCGCCGTTTACTCCGACGCTGACCGCAATGCGCTGCACGTCTCCATGGCCGATGAGGCGGTGCATATCGGTGCGGCGCCGGCGGCGGAGAGCTATCTGGTGATCGACAAGATCGTGGATGCCTGCAAGCAGACCGGGGCTGAGGCGGTGCATCCGGGCTATGGATTCCTGTCTGAGCGGGCGGAGTTTGCCGAGCGGCTGGCGGCTGAGGGCATCGCATTCATCGGCCCACCGCCCAAGGCCATTGAGGCCATGGGCGATAAGATCACGTCCAAGAAAATTGCCGACGAAGCGGGCGTGTCCACCGTGCCGGGCAATATGGGCCTGATCGACGATGCGGACCATGCTGTGCGGATCGCAAGCGAGATCGGCTATCCTGTGATGATCAAGGCGTCTGCGGGCGGCGGTGGCAAGGGCATGCGCATCGCCTATTCTGACGAGGAAGCGCGGGAGGGCTTTGAGCGCTCCAAGTCCGAGGCTGCATCCAGCTTTGGTGATGACCGCATCTTTATCGAGAAGTTCGTCGAGCAGCCGCGCCATATCGAGATCCAGGTGCTGGCGGACGCCCACGGCAATTGCATCTATCTGGGCGAGCGCGAATGCTCCATCCAGCGCCGCAACCAGAAGGTGCTGGAAGAAGCCCCGTCGCCCTTCCTCGATGAGGCGACCCGCAAGGCCATGGGCGAGCAGTCCGTCGCCCTGGCGCAGGCCGTGGGCTACACCAGTGCGGGTACGGTGGAGTTCATCGTCGACAAGGACCGGAACTTCTACTTCCTCGAGATGAACACGCGTCTGCAGGTGGAGCATCCGGTGACGGAGTTGATCACGGGTGTGGATCTGGTGGAGCAGATGATCCGCGTGGCTGCCGGCGAAATGCTGGAGCTGACCCAAGACGATGTGAAGCTGAACGGCTGGGCCATTGAAAGCCGGCTTTACGCCGAGGACCCATTCCGGAATTTCCTACCCTCCACTGGCCGCCTGACGCGCTACCGCCCGCCCGCCGAGGGCGAAGCGGGAGACGCCGTGGTTCGCAACGATACCGGCGTCTATGAGGGCGGCGAGATCTCCATGTTCTACGACCCCATGATCGCGAAGCTCTGCGCCTGGGCGCCGACCCGCGATGGGGCTTGCGATGCCATGGCGGACGCGCTGGACGCGTTTCAGGTGGAAGGTATTGGCCATAATCTGCCGTTCTGCTCGGCGGTGATCGACCATCCGCGTTTCCGGTCCGGCAACATCACCACCGCCTTCATTGCAGAAGAATATCCCGACGGTTTCGCCAACATCGAGCCGACGGATGCAGATCTCGAAGTGTTCGCGATTTCTGCGATTGCGCTTGCTGCCACCGATGCCAACCGTGGTGCTGCTGGCCCCGTACAAACTGACGAGACCTTGGCTCGCACGGTGCGCATTGGACGCCGCAATCTGCCTGTCGCCTATCGGGCTCAGCAGGGCACTTTTGCGATCGTCGTCGAAGGGCTTGAGAGCGATGATGACGGTGCGAGTCGCGCCACCACCGACTGGCTGCCCGGCGACACGCTGGCGCGCATTGAGATCGATGATGAGACCTACACGCTCAAGGTTGACCGCATCACCGGCGGCTACCGCCTGCGCCGGCGGGGCATGGATGTTGCGGTCCAGTTGCTCAGCCCGAGGATTGCGGCGCTGGCCGAGTTGATGCCGGAGAAGGTGCCGCCGGACACGTCCAACATGCTGCTGTGCCCCATGCCTGGCCTTGTGAAGGCAATCCATGTGGCCGAGGGCGACCGGGTTGAAGAGGGTCAGGCCCTCGCCATGGTGGAAGCCATGAAGATGGAGAACGTGTTGCGCGCGCCCAAGGCTGCGACCATCGCCAAAATCCCAGCCGCCGAAGGTGACAGCCTCGCGGTTGATGCGGTGATCATGGAGTTTGAAACTTGAGGCTCGCCCGCGCCGCCAGCTGGCTGGTCGTTGCGCTTCTGGGGCTTGGCGTCATCGCCTGGGCGGTGGGCTTTCTGTTCCTGCGCAGTGGACCCTATCAGGCTGCTGAAGTTGCGCCGGAGTTTGCCGAGCGCGCCGAGGCCTATGTCACAGCATCGCTGACTCCCATGCCAACCGACTGGCAGACCGAGGGTCTGTTTGTCGAAGAGGGCGTTGAGCTTGAGACCGGCTATGTAGAGGCCGCCAATGCCCGTGCCGTAGTGGTGATGGTGCCGGGTTACACGGCACCTCTCGAGATGCTGGCGCCCAACATCATCCACTTCCGTGATGCCGGGTTCCACGTTGCCGCCATGTCGCCGCGCGGGCAGGGGCGCTCCATCCGACCGCTGGATGATCCCGAACGGGCTTGGCTGGAAAGCTATGAAGTGTGGGCGGACGACTTGGACGCTTTCATCGCCGAGGTCGAAGCGCGCTATCAGCTGCCGGTCTTTGTCTATGCCATCTCCATGGGCGCGCACATCGCGCTTCGCAACGAGGCGCTGAACGAGATTGCTGTTCAGGCCTATGCGCTCACCGTGCCCATGATCAAAATCAAAACCGACCCATTCCCCTATCAGGTCGCCACCGGTATTAGCGCGTTTTATGCCATGACTGGTCTTGGTGAGATTTACGCGCCGGGCCGGGGAAAGTGGCGCCCTGAGCAGGTGAAGTGGGATGAGCCAACCTCCTGCAATGCGAACCCCGAGACAGCCTGGACCCGGGATGCCATGTTCGCCCTCGATCCGGATCTGCGGTCCCACGCGCCATCGGTGAAATGGGTGCAAGAAACCGCACGCTCCACCGCCTACCTTCAGTCGGCGGAGGCGCAGGCACTGATCACCAAGCCCATTCTGATGCACAATGTCGGGCGGGACACGATCGTGTCCGCCGAGGCGGCATCGGACCTTTGCACCAAGCTCAGCGGCTGCACGGAGGTGTTCGTGGAAGAAGCGGGCCATTGCGTTGAGCGTGAAGACCGGGCCGTGGCCAATGCCGTACTGGAACGGGCGACGGAATTCTTTGAAGGGCAACTGCCGTGAATGACATCAAACGAGACTGGCTGGATCTGGCCAGCAAGGAACTAAAGGGCCGCGACCCGTCCGAGCTCAAGGTGGAAACGCCAGAGGGGGTTGTCCGGCAACCGCTCTACACCCAGCATGATCTACCTGACGGCGCGCATGATGCCGTGCCCGGCGTCGCGCCATTCACCCGCGGCATCCGCGCCACGATGTACACGGGGCGGCCTTGGACCATTCGCCAGTATGCTGGATTTTCAACGGCTGAAGAGAGCAACGCGTTCTATCGCGCGAACCTGAAAGCCGGGCAGAAGGGCCTGTCTGTAGCCTTCGATCTGGCCACCCACCGGGGTTATGATTCAGACCATCCGCGCGTCGCAGGGGATGTCGGCAAGGCCGGCGTGGCCATCGACAGTGTCGAGGATATGAAGATCCTCTTTGACCAGATCCCGCTCGATCAGATGTCGGTCTCCATGACCATGAATGGGGCGATCATCCCCGTGCTGGCCATGTTCATCGTCGCCGGCGAGGAGCAGGGGGTTGATCGGGCGGCGCTGTCTGGCACTGTGCAGAATGACATTCTCAAGGAGTTCATGGTCCGCAATACCTACATCTATCCGCCTGAACCGAGCATGCGGATCGTTGCCGACATTATCGACTACACGGCGCGGCAGATGCCGAAGTTCAACTCAATCTCCATCTCCGGCTATCACATGCAGGAAGCGGGTTCGACCCTGGCGCAGGAGCTGGCCTACACGCTGGCCGATGGCATGGAATATGTGCGCGCCGCCATGAGCCGAGGCCTTGATGTGGACGCCTTTGCAGGACGGCTGAGCTTCTTCTTCTGCATCGGGATGGACGTGTTCATGGAAGCCGCCAAGCTGCGCGCCGCGCGGCAGATGTGGTCCAAAATCATGACCGATTTCGGCGCCGAGTCTGACCGCTCCAAGATGCTTCGCACCCACTGCCAGACGTCCGGCGTGTCGCTGACGGCGCAGTCGCCGCACAACAACATCATCCGCACGACGGTTGAGGCCATGGCAGCGGTGATGGGTGGAACCCAAAGCCTGCACACCAATTCCTTCGACGAAGCGCTGGCCCTGCCCACCGAGCAAAGTGCCCGTATTGCTCGCAACACGCAGCTGATCCTCCAACATGAGACGGGCATCACTGATGTCGTCGACCCGCTGGGCGGCTCTTATTATGTGGAGCGACTAACCGCTGATCTGGCCGACAAGGCCTGGGAACTGATCAATGAGGTGGAAAGCCTGGGCGGCATGACCAAAGCCGTCGAGCAAGGCCTGCCCAAAATGCGCATTGAGGAAGCCGCCGCCCGCAGCCAGGCGCGGGTTGACCGGGGCGAACAAGTGATCGTGGGCGTGAACCGCTACGTGGTGGAAGACGAGCCACCCGTCGACGTGCTGCAGATCGACAATGAGAAGGTGCGCGCTGCCCAGGTGGCGCGGCTGGAAAATGTACGCCGCACCCGCAACGCCGAAACGCATGCTAAGGCGATTGCAGCGCTGACAGATGCCGCCGCATCCGGCAATGGCAACCTGCTTGAGCTGGCGGTTGAGGCTGCACGAGCGCGGGCCACACTGGGCGAAATTTCCGATGCGATGGAGCGCGCCTTCGGCCGCCACAGCGCGGTCACCCGGGTGATTGCAGGCGTCTATGGAGATGCCTATGCCGGTGACCCGGAATATGCGGTTTTGCGGGAGCGGATCGCCGAATTCGGCAAATCCCGCAATGGCCGACCACCGCATATTCTCGTCGCCAAAATGGGTCAGGACGGCCATGACCGGGGCGGCAAGATCATCGCCACCGCGTTTGCTGACGCCGGTTACACAGTGGACCTGTCAGACCTGTTCGAAACGCCGGAGGAGGTTGCGGAGCGGGCCATCTCATCTGAGGTGGACGTGATCGGTGTGTCGTCGCTCGCCGCTGGCCACAAAACATTGGTGCCCGAACTGATGGACCAACTGCGCGCAGCCGGTCGCGACGACATTATAGTCATTGTTGGTGGTGTGATCCCGGAGCAGGATTTCCAAGACTTGCGGGATGCTGGAGTGGCGGACATCTTCCCACCCGGCTCCAACGTGCTGGAGGCCGCCGGAGCGGTGCTGGGGCACATTTCAGGACAGTTGCGCAACCGGTGAGTGATGGCAAGCTTCCTGTTCTGCCGCCTTTGTTCAAGCTTGGACTTGAGCCGTTGGCGGCGGAGGACTGGCTGTTTCAGCCCGAAGAGCCAGCCCATCACATGGCCCTCAAACACCGGCTTATCGCCGAGCGCCCGAAGGATGTGTTCGTGGCCGAAGGGGGCACGGAAGACAGCCAGCAGGAAGCTCTGACCCTGATTGAGGCGCATCTTGGCCGCAAAGCCAGTGCCGAAGGCCGGCGAACAGAACCGCCACTTTTGCTCGCGGCCCGGATGATCGCCGATGACCTGGTGATCATGCGACGGGGTGAGGCAGGATGGCGGCTTGTGGCGGCTTGCGTGTGCTTTCCGTCGTCATGGAACTTGCGGGCGAAGTTTTCCAAGCCGATGGGTGTCATTCACCAGGAGGTTCCCGGCTTCGCCCAAGGCATGCGGCCCGCCACGATCATAGAGCGTATTTTCGACCGCCTTTCACCAGAACAGCTGCTGCTGCGCTGGAACTGGAGCCTCTACAAAACTGATGAACTGCATCACCCGGAGCCTGCCGAACTTGTCAGCGCTCGCGACCAGGGTGTTTTGGTCGAGGATCCGTATGTGCGCACCGAGCGGCAAACGCTCCGCAAGCTCGCCGGCAGCGGTGATGTTCTGTTTGCCATTGGCGTTGAGGTGAAACCGATCAGCGCGTGGCCTGATACACCGCAACGCAGAGAGGTGCTCGCCGGTCTGGCGCAAAATCTGGACGCACTCACAAGCGACGAGTTGAACTATAAGGGCCTTTCAGCCGTGCGCGACCGGTTAAGCGCTTCTCTGCGCAGTCGCGCGACGGGGAACTGACAATGGCGAGGCGTCGATGAACGATGATTTTGTGGCGCTTTTGGGCACCAAGGGTGGGCCGGCAATCCGCCCAGGTTCCGCCATGCCAACCTCAAACTATGTCGTTCTGGACAATCAGCCCATCATTGTTGATTGCGGTTTGGGGGTGACGAAGGGGCTTGTCGATCAAGGCTTTGAGCTCAAGAATCTGTCGCTGATCTTCATCAGCCATCTGCATTCGGACCATTATCTGGAGTTGGGCCCCCTCATTCACACCGCATGGACGGCAGGCCTCACTACGCCCGTCGAAGTCTATGGTCCGCCGGGCTTGAGTGACTATTGGAACGCCTTTCTTCTATCCATGCAGGCGGACATTGAACTGCGCATTGAAGATGAGGGGCGGCCGGTTTTGGCCGAACTGGTCCGCATTCATGCCATGGATGCCGGATCGGTTTTCGAACGCGACGGCTTGTGCGTCTCGGCTATTCGTACAGATCACCCACCTCTGATTGACTGCTTTGCCCTCTCCTTCCAGACCAGCCGCACCCATGTGGTTTTTTCAGGCGATACGGCGCCTCTGGCCGCTTTGAAGGATTTCGCACGGGGCGCTGATCTGCTGGTCCATGAGGCGATGCTGGAAAGTGCATTGCCGGGTCTGGTGGCGCGGGTTGGCAATGGCGGTGAGGCTCTGATGCAGCACTTGTTGCGGTCCCACAGCTTCGCCCATGACGCGGCGCAAACGGCAACCCAAGCCGGCGTGAAGGCCCTAGCCCTGTCACACCTGATCCCTGCAGACGACCCAGCCTATGGCGCTGAACAATGGGAGGCAGCCGTCCGCCCAATCTGGTCCGGCCCAATCTTCATTGCCCATGATGGCCAGAAAATCCCACTGCCAGTCGAGTGAGTGGTGGAACGAGAGGTCTGAAGTTTCTCTTGGCGCGCCCTATTGGAGGCCAAGCTCTGCAAGTTGCAGATCTCTGAACTGACCCAAAATCTGCAGTGCAGCCGCTGTCTGTTGGAGATCGGACTGTATGAGCTCGACCGCCGCGTCGGTACGACGAATTTCTGCTCGTAGCTGCTCTTCAATGGATGCAACACCGGCCTCGACCTGTTTTGCAAGTATGTGGCTGGCCTGCGCGAGAGCAGCCTCTCGCTTCTTCGCCAACCCTCGGGCCTTAGTCGAGCGCTGATGTTCGATTCAAAGCCGTTCGACCTCTACGCGCAGGCGGCCTTCAATGTCGCGCGCTTCGTATGTGCTTGCAATCGCTCCCTGACGGGCTTCCCGATACTTCGTGAAGCTGTTGAGATCGCCAAGTGGTATGGTCAGTTGAACGACCAGCCCCGTCTGACAGGTGCGGTTTGAGTGTTCGTTCATGGTTGTTCTTTCGTGCAAATGGATGAGAGATTTGGGTGCCGGTGGTTTGTATCCATGTGCGCTGTGCGGGCGCTTGGTGTTGTGGTGGCGGCACCACGCTTCGACGATGATTTGAGCTTCCTTTAGGGGGTGGAAGATCTCCCCATTGAGCAGTTCGTCTCGCAGGCGGGCGTTGAAGCTCTCGACATAACCGTTCTTCGATGCGTCGCCTGACAGGCAAGCAAAGCGCTGCCGACAGGGGCGATCCCGGTGTGATGTAAGCGGTCTGTGCACCGAGTGCTGCGATCCAGTCTCTAAGAGCTTCAGCAATGAACTGGGAGCCGTTGTCTGAAGAGCAGCAATACGACGATAGCCGTAACGCCCATATTGGCGGGCCGACACTCGCCGCGGCCACCATGACGGACTCATCTCCATGGAGACCTTCGAGCGCATCCAACAGCGCTTAAAAGACTGTGCGCGCGTTCCTGCACGCAAGGACCTCAATGAGGACTTCCCGCTTCGGGGCTTCGTCACCTGCGCCGATTGCGGCAAGCCTCTCACCGCATGCTGGTCGAAAAGCAGCACCGGCAAGAAGCACCCCTGCTATCAATGCTTCAATCGGGGATGCCCCAGCGCTCGCAAATCCATCCGCCGCGACAAGATCGAAGGCGAGTTTGAAACCATCCTGAAATCCATGACGCCATCTGAGAATCTATTCCAACTGATCGAAACCATGTTCCGCGACGCTTGGGATCAACGCCGCAAACATCTGAACCACGACACCCAACTGGCAAAGCGAAAACTCGCAAAGATCGAAAGCCAGATCGATCAGTTGCTCGAGCGGATCGTAACCACCGACACCTCAAGCGTCATCGCAGCCTATGAGAAGGAAATCGCGACCCTCGAAAGCCAGAAGCTCATTGAAGAGGAAAAGGCAGCCAAAATGGCCAAACCAGTAGCCCCCTTCGACAAAATGTTCGAACTCGCCTGTTCATTCCTCGCAAACCCCTGGAATCTTGGGCTTCTGGGCAATCCGCACTGCAGAGATTGGTGCTCAGATTGGCCTTCTCAGAGCGTTTGCCATACCATCGGGAGGAGGGGTTTCGAACGCCGCAAGTGTCTGAACCATTTAGGTTTTTGGCGAAATTCGACGAAAATGTGAAATGGCGCACCCGAGAGGATTCGAACCTCTGGCCTCTGCCTTCGGAGGGCAGCGCTCTATCCAGCTGAGCTACGGGTGCATACCGTTCGCGTGATGCTTACGCCATGCTTACGCGAGATTTTCGGCTCCTTGAAGAGCGAACCCGACATCCGCTCAAGCCATTGTTTAGTCACTTCTTTCTTCCAGCACCTTTCTCGATCGCCAGACTTGACATCTGCCTTCGGAGGGCAGCGCTCTATCCAGCTGAGCTACGGGTGCCTGACGGCGCTTATAACGCTGTTCGTCCAATATTGGAATCGAAAAGGCCGCGCTCTGGACAAATCCTGAACCCGGCCTGATCGCTTTGCTGTTCAGCCGCAGTGCTGGAGAAGGCTGAGAGGGGCAGGGCCAGATCCGATCAACGACTCAAGGTGACCCCGGGGGGACCCCAGGGGACCCCAGGGTGAAACCGCCTCGCCAATCCAACACTTTCATTCGCCCGGCTTATTTGCCCGGCTGTGGCACCACGCGCAGATAGGGTTTCACTTCGTTCCAGCCGTCGGGGAACAGGGACTTGGCGTCTTCGTTCGAGACGGCGGGAACGATGATCACGTCTTCACCGTTCTTCCAGTTGACCGGCGTGGCGACCTTGTGACCGGCAGTCAGTTGAAGGCTGTCGATGACCCGCAGGATTTCGTCGAAGTTGCGGCCGGTGGAAGCCGGGTATTCCAGCTTCAGTTTGACCTTCTTATCAGGGCCGATGACGTAGACCGAGCGCACCGTCATGGAGTCGTTCGCATTGGGGTGGATCATGCCATAGAGGGTTGCGACCGTGCGGTCTTCGTCGGCGATCAGCGGAAAGTTGACGGCCTGCCCCTGGGTTTCCTCAATGTCTCTCTCCCAGCCCGCATGGTTGGCGAGGGCGTCGACGGACAAGCCGAGCACTTTGACGCCGCGCTTCTCGAACTCCGGTTTCAGCTTGGCGGTATAGCCCAGTTCGGTGGTGCATACAGGGGTGTAGTTCTTGGGATGCGAAAACAGAACGGCCCACGAGCCGTCAATGTAATCGTGGAAGGTGATCTCACCTTCCGTGGTCTGGGCGGTGAAGTTGGGGGCATCGTCGCCGATGAGAAGGGGCTTCGTCATGACAGGCTTCCTATTCTGAACTGGCCTCAATGTAGTGTGCTCGCCTCGGTCTTGCACGGGTACATATCTCCGATCCTTCCAAGGCCGGACGAATTTTTCTGCTCCCGTATGCGGGCAGGGCGCAAAACAGGACCAATCCTGATCCGTTCATCGTGTTGAGAGGCGCGCCATCACTTTGTTGCTCGCGGAAGCGTTGCGTGAGGAGTTTGAACGTGACTGCGGGGCCAGATTTTGAGCCTGTTGCCGCCGCAATCGGTCGCAATATCCGTTTCGTCACCGACCCGAAGAGGCCGGGATGAAACCCAAAGGAGACCAACGATGAAAATCGAAACCCCCGAACTGAAACGCCCACTTCTTGCCATGGCTCTAGGCTTTGGTCTGGCGGCTGGTGTGCCGCTGGCTGCGTCAGCCCAGTCCATGGAAGAGGCCTTCGCCGCCGCTGATGCCAATGCGGACGGATCCCTCGATGTGGCCGAGTATCAGGCCTACATCGAAGCCCTGGCCGGCAGTGGTGATGCGGCAGCCATGGAGATCATGGAGGCCGGTTCCTACAGCGATGCGTTCACCGCGGCCGACGCTGACCAGAGCGGAAGCGTATCAGCTGCTGAGCTTGGCATGAGCTAAGCGTCCCGCTTCGCCCATGCTTTGGTGTGGGCGAGGTCGGCGCGGGGAAGGGCCGCCATGGGCGCGCATCGGCGTATGTGCCCCCGACTGCTCCGGTGAGTGCGCCCATGGTGGCCTGTCGCACCGTTTCCCTGTGCGGGTATTCTGTGTCGGGCCTGCGTTTCTCAGGACGGGCGGCACAGCACTTCCTCTCTGTTGTGTCTGATTGTCCTGTGCGTCTCGACGCCTGCCCCTGATCCGACCTGTGCAAGGTTAGGATCAGGGGCTGCGTGGTTTGAACGCTTGTGTTGCACTCGCTCATCTGTGTTGATGGCTCGAAACGGGAGGGCGTGATGGTTTCAAGGGCTGATGGTGTCGAGAAGCGCGTTTTGGTGACGGGGAGTGCCCGAGGCATTGGTCTGGCAACCGCCGATCTTATGGTTGAGCAAGGTTGGAACGCCGTGCTTCTGGACTGGGATGGTGACGAACTTCGCAAAGTGGCGGCTGAGCGTCCGCATATGGATGCGATCGAGGCTGATATTTCTGATCCCGGGACTGTCGACGAAGTGGCCACGCGTCTTGCGGAAACCGGCGACCTCTGTGCGCTGATCAACAATGCCGGTGTGGCCGATTTCGGACCCATAGCAGACCATGATTTTGCGCGATGGCGACATATTCTGGCCGTCAATCTGGACGGCACCTTCCTGATGAGTCAGGCGCTGACGCCGCTGCTGAAACTGGGTTTTAAAAGGCGAGGGGTGACCAGCGCTATCGTCAATGTGGCTTCGATTTCCGGCATTCGCGCCTCCACCCTCCGCGTCGCCTACGGAACGTCCAAGGCGGGCGTTATCCATCTGACCAAGCAACAGGCGGTGGAGCTGGGAGAGGTGGGGATCCGAGCCAATTGCGTGGCTCCGGGGCCGGTGGACACCAAGCTTGCGCTGGCCGTGCACACACCGGCTATCCGCAAGGCTTATCACGACTGCATGCCGCTCAATCGCTATGGCACGGAGCGCGAGATTGCCGAGGCCATTGCCTTTTTGGCTTCGGATCGGGCGAGCTTTGTGACCGGCCAGTTGCTGAATGCCGATGGTGGCTTTGACAAGGCCGGCGTCGGTTTGCCGGCACTCAGGGGCGATTCTTAGGAGCCCGCAACCTGCCGCTTGGCGACCTGGCAATGCGGGTAAAGCCTGAAGCGAATGCGAGCGAAGGCCTCGTAGCCGAGGCGGGCAAGCGCGTTGATGCCGGGCAGAGAAACAAGTTTTGCAAGCCATCGCCAACCGGGAAATTCTTCCCAAATGACCCGAAACACGTCCACGCCACGGCGCACTTCACCAGCATCATCAAGGGCGTGCATGTGCAGGAGGGCAGTGGCCTGATCCACGCCAAGGCGGCTGGCAGCAGAGGGGTCCGCGGCCACATCGACCCACTCAAAGCGATCAACACCGCGCTTCAACGCCAACTTGCGATAATGCTCGATCTCGCGGCGGCAGAGACCGCACTTCCCGTCGTAGAAGATGGTTTTCATAGGCCCGAAGATGGGCTGCTGAGGTCCAGTGCCAAGAGCTCTGGACCTCATGTCGCGGGTTGGCCTTAGCCGCGCAGCTCGCCGCCCGTGGTCTTTTCAACGCTTTGGACGATCTTGGCTGATACAGCTTCGATCTCCTCGTCCGTCAGGGTTCGGTCGGCGGGTTGCATCGTCACTTCTATAGCGACGGATTTACGACCTTCCCCAAGGCGCTCGCCCTCATAGATGTCGAAGATCGACACATCGGTGATCAGCTTCTTGTCGGCACCGCCAGCTGCGCGCAGCAGCTTGGATGCTTCCACATCGCTGTCCATCACAAAGGCGAAGTCGCGGCGCACGGGCTGATAGCTCGATTGTTGGTAGACAGGCTTGGTGCGGGTCGCCTTGCGCTTGGGTGCAGGCAGGGCGTCGAGCCAGACTTCAAAGCCGACCATCGGGCCATTTGCATCCATGGCTTCGAGCGTGCGCGGGTGCAACTCGCCAAAATGCGCAAGTTGTACCTTGGGGCCCAGCTGGATCGTGCCGGAGCGGCCCGGGTGATACCAGGCTGGCGCGCCGGCGACGATCTGCACTTTGGATGTGTCGAGACCACAAGCCTCCAACACGCTCAGCGCGTCTGCTTTGGCATCGTAGACGCCCACGGCCTCGCCATTGCCGGACCAGTGGCGCCCGGTGCCTTTGCCACCTGCCGTCGCGCGTCGAATGCCAGCCGCACAGCGCAACTGATCGTCCGGTGTTTCACCCTTGAAGACGTGGCTCACCTCGAACATGGCACTGTCTGCCATGCCCCTATCGGCGTTGCGCTGCGCGCCGCGCATCAGATTGGGCAGAAGCGACGGACGCATGTCTGACATGTCAGTGGAGATTGGGTTTTCAAGTTGTAGTGCATCCGCACCGCCGCCAAAATGCTGAGCGTCGGACTGCGTAATGAAGGACCATGTCACCGCTTCCACGAGCCCTCTGCTTGCCAGCGCTCGGCGTGCATTGCGTGTGCGGATCTGGCCGGGGGTCAGAACAGGCTTGCCCACAGTGCCAGTCGACGGCAGGGGCTGCGGCGCAATGCGGTTCACGCCATGAATGCGCATGATTTCTTCGACGATATCGGCCTTGCCGAACACGTCTGGCCGCCAGCTGGGCACGGCCACTTTGACGGTGTGCTCGTTGTCCGCGCTTGGCGTCCCAGCCACCCAGAATCCGAGCAGGGTCAAAATGCCCTTCATCTCGGCAAATGGGATGTCGATGGAGGTGAGCCGCTTCACTTCCGCGATTGGGAACTCGATCACCAACTCCGGCCGTGGCACTTCGCCGGCAATTGTCATGTCGGTGGGCGTGCCGCCGCAAATGTCCATCACCAGTTGGGTCGCCATGTCCAGACCGGGCGCCATGAAGGCTGGATCGACGCCGCGCTCGAAGCGGTAGCGCGCATCCGTGATGATGCCGAGGTCGCGGCCTGTGCGGGCGATGGTCAATGGGTCCCAAAGGGCACTTTCGACGAGGACGTCGACCGTTCCCTCATCGCAGCCACTCTCCTCGCCGCCCATAATGCCGGCAATGCTCTCCGCACCACGATCATCATAGATGGCGTACTGGCCGTCCTTCAAAGCATAGGTTTTGCCATCGAGGCCGAGAATTTCGTCGCCTTCTTTGGCTCCGCGTACCTCCAGATTGCCTTGCACCTTGGCGGCATCGAACACGTGCAGCGGGCGGCCACGGTCGAACGTCATGTAATTGGTGATGTCCACCAGCGCATTGATTGGGCGCAGGCCGATGGCCAGCAGCCGCTTCTGCATCCAGGTTGGGGACGGCCCGTTCTTCACACCCCGCACTAGGCGCAGGCCGTGGGCGTCT
>JBCBXA010000079.1:0-13760 GCA_039816825.1 Pseudomonadota bacterium
ACACCCGACCGCATCAGGCGCTCAACATGCGGCCACCCGTGCCAGAAACCTTACTAGAGAAACCGCAAATCACTGGCTCAGACATGGGGGGCTAGACAGATCAAGCTGGTTGGCGAATGCCGTCACCGTCGAAGCACATCAAGTCTGCCTCTGCCATGTTCAGCTTGACGGTGCTGCCGGACTGCAGGCTGTGTTGCCCAAAGAGACGAATCGTAATCTGCTGCCCGCCTACCCGGGTTATTGCGTTGGTGTCGCCCCCAAGATGCTCGACGTGCTCAACGGTGGCTTCAATGCCGTTTTTATCGCCCAGAGTGATGTTCTCAGGCCGGACGCCGAAGGTCATGTTATCGTCCTTACCCAGCACGTTTCCGGGTATGAAATTCATGGAAGGGGCGCCGAGAAAACCTGCTACAAATTGATTGGCAGGATCGTTGTAGAGCTCCATCGGACTGCCAATTTGTTCAACGTTCCCGTCACGCAAAACGACGATTTTGTCTGCCAATGTCATGGCTTCGGTTTGATCGTGGGTCACATAGATCATCGAAGTGCCAAGCGTGTTGTGCAGATTGGCGACTTCCAGGCGCGTGTTCATACGCAGAGCAGCATCCAAGTTGGACAAGGGTTCATCGAATAGAAAGAGCTTCGGTTCGCGCACGATAGCCCGGCCAATAGCAACGCGCTGACGCTGGCCGCCGGAGAGCTCCGATGGATAGCGATCAAGATAGTCTTCAAGGTTGAGCATGCGGCTGGCCTTGGCGACACGCTCTTCAATGACGGCGTTGCTTTGACGCTCCTGCTTGAGAGCAAGCGACATATTCTTGCGCACGTTCAGATGCGGGTAAAGCGCGTAACTCTGGAAGACCATCGCGATTCCGCGCTTGGACGGCGGTGTCATGTTCACGCGCTGACCATCGATCACCACATCGCCGGAACTTGCGTCTTCCAGTCCGGCGATCAGACGCAGAAGTGTGGACTTGCCACAGCCCGACGGCCCAACGAAGACCACGAATTCTCCCTTCTCCACTTCGATGTTGATGTTCTTCAACACCTGAACGGGGCCAAAGGATTTGTGGATGTTGGTCAGAGAGAGAGCTGTCATGACATGTTATTCTCAAGGGAAATGGGTCTACCGGTTCGGATGCTTTCGTCAGCGGCAAGACAAATGGCGAGGGACCGAACGGCGTCCTCATTGTGACGGGTCAAATCCATATCTTGCTGGATGGCACGCACCACAAAAGCCTGCTCGGCGTCGCACAGTTCTTGATGGCCCGGTTCATCCGGTAGATCGATGATTGTGTCATCGTCTGGTCGGTGCACCAGAAGGCCACCCACCTTGGTGTGGCCGTCAATGTCTGCGGAAGCACCCTTGTTCCCATCAGTGATGGAGACGGCACCATTGGGCGAGATGATGTCTTTCACGAAGAAGGCGGTCTCTGACATCATGGGACCCCAACCAGCCTCATACCAACCCACCGAGCCATCTTCAAAGACCACCTGAAATTGCCCGTAATTGTACATGTCTTCGGCAATCTCATCGGACAAGCGCAGCCCCATGCCGTGAACGCGGACGGGCGAACTGTCGGTGATCTGGCACATCACATCCACATAGTGGACGCCACAATCGACTATTGGCGATGTGGTTTTCATCAGGGCTTTATGAGTTTCCCATTCGGCACCGCTTGACTGCTGATTGAGGTTGAGCCGAAACACATAGGGCCCACCTAGCGCCCTCGCCTCGCTGCTCAGGCGCACCCATGAGGGATGGTGGCGCAATATGTAGCCAATGATGAGCTTCCGATCCCGGCCTTTTGCTGTTTCCACAACGCGCTGTGCATCTTCGACATTGGTGGCCAGAGGCTTCTCAACGAACACGTGAGCGCCGGCTTCCATGGCTGCACAAGCATAGTCAGCGTGACTGTCAGAATAGGTGGCGACCACAACAAGATCGGGGGAGAGCGCAAGGCCTTCTTCGAAGCTCGCCAACTGAGGGTAGCCCTTCAGATCTTCTGGCAGATCGACAGGCGAACGGTTGATCAAGGCAACCACTTCCACATCAGCGTGATTGTGGAGCGCAAGAGCGTGGCTTTTGCCCATATTGCCAAGGCCGGCGACGATACCTCTGATCATTTGACTGCCCCTGACGTGATGCCGCGAATGAGCTGTCGCGAGAATATAACGTAGAGCGCGAGGACAGGCAGGATTGCCAAGGAGAGCGCTGACAGCACTGCGTTCCAGTTGGTCACAAACTGTCCAATAAACACCTGACTGCCGAGGGTAAGGGTTTTGGTTTCCTCAGCTGGCGCGAGAATGAGTGGGAACCACAAATCGTTCCAGATCGGTATCATGTTGAAGACCGCCACCGTTGCCAAAGCCGGCCTCACCAAAGGCAGCACCAACTGTACAAAAATGGCATACTCACTGAGGCCATCGACACGGGCTGCGTTCTTAAGGTCATCAGAAACCTGACGCATGAACTCACTCAGGATGAAGACGGCCAGCGGCAGGCCCTGTGCCGTATAAACGAGGATCAAAGCCCAAAGACTGTTCACCAGCCCCGTCGCAACCATCATGTCCAGAATGGCCACCGTGCCGATGCGGATCGGAATCATAATGCCGAGGGCAAGATAGAGTCCCATGAGCAAATTGCCCCGAAAACGGTACTCCGCCAGTGCGAAGGCAGCCATGGCACCGAACAGCAAAATGAAGAAAAGCGATGAGACCGTGACGATCATCGAGTTCTGAAAATACAGAAAGAAGTCCCCCTGCTCGACCACAGTTTGATAGCCGAAGAGCGAAAAACTATCGGCATTGGGCAGGGCGAGAGGCTCCCGAAAGATGGCTTTCCGGGTTTTGAAACTGTTGATCAAAATCACAAACACGGGGAACAGCGCGATCAGCGTGTAGAGAATCAGCGCGCCGTGCATGGCTGCGATATTGACCGAATTGTTGCGGGTTTGGCTCATCTGAAAACGCTCAGCTCTCGGCTCTACATCTGGTATCGGCGCATGCGCGTCTGGATGCCAAAGAGATAAATGCAAACGCCGACCAGAATGATTGCGAACATGCCGCTGGCGATCGCTGACCCCATATGCGGATCGCCCAACTGCAATTGGAAACCAAAGAAAGTGCGGTACAAAAAAGTGCCCAAAATGTCGGTAGAGAAATCTGGGCCTGCAAGCGCCCCTTGAGATGCATAGATCAAGTCGAATGCGTTGAAATTGCCTACAAAGGTCAGGATCGAAATGATGCCGATGGATGGCAATATGAGCGGCAGTTTGATCTTCCAGAATGCGGACATGCCCGTAATGCCATCGATCTCTCCCGCCTCAAGCACCTCCTCAGGAAGGGAAAGAAGCGCGGCGTAAATCAGCATCATGGGAATGCCGACAAATTGCCAAACAGATATGAGCGCAAGGGTGGTCAGGGCGTATTCTTCTTTGCCAAGCCACGGCGCGAACAGGGACTTAAGACCCACAAAGTCGAGCATGCCGGGAGCGATTCCCCAGATGGGCGACAGGATAAGCTTCCAGGCAAAGCCTACGATAACGAAACTCAATATGGTCGGGATGAAAATCGCAGAGCGATAGAAGGCTGCGAAACGCAACTTTGGATGACTGAGGATCGCGGCAAGCGCTATTCCAATGGGGTTCTGAACAAGCATGTGGATGATGAAGAACCAAGTGTTGTTCCCCAGAGCGTTCCAGAACTGTTCCGACCAGACCGGGTCGAAAAACAACGTTCGAAAGTTCTCGAGCCCCACGAACACGCGCTCCTGATCGACGCGACTATAGAGAGCTAGGCGCAACGTGTTGAACAACGGCAGGATCATGACGGCCGTGTAAATCAGCACTGCGGGTGCGAGAAAAACGACGATGTGCCAACGAGATTTCATGAAAGGGGCCCCAAAGTAAGCCCGGGCTAATCGCCCGAGCTTGGGTATTGCAGTTCGATTATTGTTGTGGCGCGTACCAGCTGGCCAAGCCTTCCTGGAGTTCTGCTCCGAGGTCGGCAGGCGAAGATGTGCCCTTGATCGCCGCGACGGATGCGCCCCATGTCTCGTTTTCAAGATTTGGGGTGCCGCGTGACAGGATCTGATAGGTCGAACGAATGGTGGACTCACACTCGTCGCGCCAGCTCACGAACTCCTTGGCCAAATGATCTTCCAGCTCGACGGGAGCCTTGGACAATGGGAAGAAGCCTGGAAGTGCATTGCCAAAGATCGACGCGAATTCAGTGGAGCCAACCCAAGCCAAGAAAGTCTTGGCGGCGTCTGCATTTGGCGAGTTGGCGTTCATGCCAATGCCAATGTCCGTGTGGTCGGAGATGTAGCACGTGTCACCGGCCTCGCGAACAGGTGGCTTAAACGCGCCCATCTTGAAGTCCGCCTGTGCATTGAAGCCGGAGATCTCCCAGCTGCCAGCGGGATAGATCGCTGCTCGTCCTAGGGTGAAGAGGTTTTGGCTGTCTGGATAGGTCTGAGCCTCATAGCCATCGCCGAGGTATTCACCCCATTTTGCAAGCGTCGCATAAGGCGCAACCCATGCGTAGTCGGTGAGCTTCTGTTCACCGGCGATCAGAGCACGGCGCCCTTCCTCGCCCTTCCAGTAGTTGGGGCCAATATTGTTGTAACCCATGGTGGCCGCTTCCCACTGATCGTTGGTCCCCATGGCCATGGGAATGTAGCTTCCA
Source organism: Pseudomonadota bacterium (assembly GCA_039816825.1). GTDB lineage: Bacteria > Pseudomonadota > Alphaproteobacteria > Rhizobiales > Rhizobiaceae > JBCBXA01. Next base: position 4,690 of record JBCBXA010000079.1, read on the forward strand.
TCAGCCTTGATCGTCTCGAGCGCGGCAAAGAACTCGTCTTCAGTGGTGGGAATTTCAATGCCAAGTTCGGCAAAGGCATCTGCGTTGAAGATGAAGCCATGGATCACTGACGCCATGGGAACGCAGAAGGAGGCGGAACCATCATCCGTCTGCCAAGCTGACTTAGCGACATCGGAGAAGTTGTTCATGGCTTCCATATCATCGAGACCGGCCAGATGACCGGCCTCAAACAGCGCAAGCGAAGCATCAAATGGGCGACAAGTGATCAAATCACCTGCAGAACCTGCCTCCAGTTTGGAGTTCAGCGCGGCGTTGTACTCGGTTGGGGCCGTCGGTGAGAACTTGACCTTGATCCCCGGGTTGGCGGCCTCAAAGGCCGGAATGATCTTTTCCTGCCACAAAGCCAAGTCATCCGTACGCCAACTTTCAATTGTCAGCTTCACATCATCTGCCATCGCGGCGGTGCTGCTCAACATTGTGCCAAGCAAGGCCCATTTAAGTACATTTTTGGTCACGAGGTTTCTCCCTGTCTAAGTTGTAATGTGGTGATTGCGGAGACGGCTGAGCGCTGGGCGCAAATGCCCATCAGTTTCCTTGAGTAGGTTTTGTGCATCGCTGTATGAGACGCCGGAAGCAGCGATGAGCACGGCAGGCTTCACAGTGCCGCCAGACGCATCAAGCGCATCGGCAGCCCGGTCTTCAGCAACTTCAGCGATGTGCGCCACAATGGAGCGCGCCCGTGCTTTGAGTTTTGCGTTGTCCGCGTACAGGTTGACCATCATCCCATCATGGATGTGGCCAAGCTCCACGGCCATGAGGGTGGACAGCATGTTCAAAGCGATCTTCTGAGCCGTGCCAGCGCCCATGCGGGTAGAGCCAGCCAGCACCTCCGGAGGCGTTTGAAGTAGAATGGGATGGTCCGCCAGTTCCAGCAATTCACTGCCGGCATTGTTGGCAATGCCGATCAATGTTGCTCCACGCGCTTTGGCAATCCGACCGGCTGCAAGAGTGTAAGGCGTTGAACCGCTGGCCGATACAGCGATCATGCAATCGCGCTCGGCTAGATCTGATAAGCTAGCCTCCAATGCAGCCGTCTCATCTTCCGTATCACCGGGCATGGACACGCCAGTTGGAAGGCCGCCCGCCATATGAATGCGCAATTGATACGTTGGAATGGAGAAGGTGCCGCCCAGTTCCTGCGCATCCGCTGCCGCCATCAGGCCCGATGACCCTGCAGCCGCGTAATGAACACACCCGCCGCTTCTAATCGTGTGTGCAAACGCCTTTGAAGCCTGTTCAAACCCTTCGAGAGCAGCTGTCAGACAGTTCGCAGCCGCGATCTGACCCTTCGCAAGAATGCTTGCGATCTCTGAGAGTTGGAGCTCATCCAACCCTTCAGAGGACATGTGCAGCGTTTCGGTGGTTTTCACGTTCAAGCGATTTCTCCTAACTCTGAATACAATACCTATTAAATACCATTTGTCTACATGGGTACGAAACTATTAACGAATCGCCCTCAAGGCGGCTAAAGGCGTGGATAATGGTTGTAGATTGGCCTGATTTTCTCTATGAGGTCAATGTTAGGTATTATATAGGTATTAAATGAGCTCTGGAGAGAACATAACCGTTCTGGCAATAGATGGCGGCGGCACGCATTGCCGCTTTGCGCTCGCAACGCCTGACGAACTGGCGGTTGTTGAAACCGGACCGGCTAACGTTTTCACCAACATGGATGAGGCCGTGACGACCATCAAACTCGGCCTAGAGAAGCTCGCTGCGAGTTCGTCTTTTACGCTTGATGAATTGAGTAAGTGCCCGGCCTTTGTTGGCCTGGCGGGCTTGTTAGGCGATGGCGCGGTCACATTCCTGAGAAGCGAGCTGCCGTTTCACAATCCATATTTTGTCGACGACCGGCCCGCAGCCATGCGCGGAGCGCTGGGCCATGATGATGGGATCGTTGCCCATTGCGGCACGGGTTCATTCTTTGCCTCTCAAGCCAATGGGGCATACCGGCTGTCTGGCGGTTGGGGCGCGGAGTTGGGCGACGAGGCCTCATCCAAATGGCTCGGTCATATGGCGCTAGCCATGACGCTAAAAGTCCATGATGGTTTTTTGATCGCCACCCCTATGACAGACAAGATTCTAGGTCGTTTTGGCGACACGAGAGGCATTATTGACTTCGCGCAAACCGCAACACCTGGCGAAATCGGTCAGTTGGCGCCCACAGTGACCGAACATGCGTCGCACGGCGATGAAGCTGCACAAAACATCATGGGGATGGGGGCCGACTACATTGCCAAAGGGCTGCATTTAATGGGTTGGACAGAGCAGATGAAAATCTGCCTGACGGGCGGGGTCGCACCACACTACACGGCCTACCTACCGGACGCTCTAAGAGCCACGATTGTCGAACCCAAAGGCACGCCATTGGACGGCGCGATTTCCTTGGCACGGGAATATGCGAAAGGAACGCTCCATGAGTGTCACTGAATTTTTGCAGCCGCAATCTTGGTTGGTTCCTGGTGCCGGCCCGCGTTACATCCAACTGCGAAACCGGCTGGAAGCCGGTATTGATGACGGCATTCTGGTGCCCGAGGCACCGTTGCCTGCTGAGCGGGAGATTGCAGAGCTTACACAGCTGTCCCGCGTCACCGTGCGAAAGGCTATCCAGGAACTGGTTCGTGAAGGAGCTATTGAGCAGAGACAGGGCTCAGGCTCGTTCGTGCGAGAGCCAGTTGCCCGCATGGAGCAATCGCTCTCTCACCTCACCTCCTTCACCGAGGACATGGAGAAGCGCGGCCTCGTCACAACTTCCAAATGGCTGGAGCGCGGTATTTTTCAGCCTTCCCGAGAAGAGGAAATCGGCCTTGGGCTAGAGCCCGGCGAGCAGGTGGCGCGCATCTACAGACTGCGGGAGGCCAATCAACGCCCGATGGCGCTGGAGCGCGCAGCGCTCCCATTGGACATTCTGCCAAATCCGATTGAGGTGACCACATCACTCTATGAGGTTTTGGAGCGCAGCGGCCATCGTCCAGTGCGGGCCACCCAGAAAATATCGGCCGTCAATCTTGGACCTGTTGAGGCCCAGCTTTTGGACATCGCAGAAGGCGCAGCAGGCCTAAGCATTCAGCGCATCGCTTATCTGCAGAGTGGGCGCATAGCTGAACTCACTCGATCAATATATCGCGGCGACGCCTACGATTTTGTCGCGGAGCTAAGGCTTTGATGATGGAAGTTACCTCTCGTCTCACGACACAACAAACGCTCATGCGCGGGGAAATCAATGAGGTTCCTGACGCTGTCGAACGGCTGCTACAACTAGGAAGTGTTGATATTCGCAAGGCCGCCCGGGAAATCGCCGAGTCCGATCCAACACATCTTCTGTCTATCGGCCGAGGCTCTTCAGACCACGCCTGCACCTACTTGAAATACGCTAGCGAGTTGATCCTTAAGCGCCCCATGGCCTCAATTGGGCCATCGGTGAAATCTGTCTACGGGGTAGATATGAGATGTGACAATGCATTGTCCGTCTCGATTTCACAGTCGGGCATGAGCCCGGACATCGTTCAAATGACCCGCTCGGTTACCCAAAACGGCGCTCATAGCTTGGCCATCACCAACAATGCAGCATCGGATCTGGCAGGCGCTGCTTCCATCACGCTGGACTTGCACGCAGGCCCCGAAAAGAGTGTTGCCGCAACCAAGACGTTCGTGAACTCACTGGTCGTGTGCGCGCTTCTGGTAGCAGAGATCAAGAGAGACCATGCCTTGATCTCTGCTATCCATGAATTGCCGAACGAGCTCTCCAAAGCCGTCGATTGCGATTGGCTGCCAATTGCAGATCTCACTGGACATGAGTCGCTGCTGGTAGTGGGACGTGGATTGTCTGCAGCAATTGCCAATGAAGCTGCGCTCAAGTTCAAGGAAACCTGTCTGGTTCATGCCGAGAGCTACTCCTCGGCTGAAGTTCTGCACGGCCCCGTATCGATAGTCGGAAACGACTACCCCATCTTGGCTCTGGCCGTTGGGGACGCCGCCGAGCCAAGTCTTGCAGAGAGTGCAGACATATTGGCGGCAAAGGGCGCCGCCGTTTTTGCGACAACCGAGAAAGTGAAAAGAGCCAAATCCCTGCCCAGTGTGCGAACCAGCCATTGGCTCACCAATCCGATTGCGTTGGTGACCTCTTTCTACTCCATGGTCGAGCAAATTGCTGTGGCGAAAGGGATAAACCCCGATAAGCCGCGTCATCTCAGAAAGATCACAGAGACGCTATGAAGCCATCCAACATCTCCATAAGCGGCGGGCCAATTTTCGATGGCGAACGCCTGCATAACGATAAGGCCGCTCTCTTTTGCAAAGGCATATTCGAAGCGCTCTGTGAAATCTCGGAGGTGCCAACTGGCACTCACCACGTGGACCTAGACGGTGACATCCTCTCTCCGGGCTATGTTGACCTTCAGGTGAATGGCGGCGGTGGCGTGATGTTCAATCACGACCCATCAGTTGCGGCGCTCCGCGAAATTGCGCAGGCCCACCGGACATTGGGCACGACCTACATTCTGCCCACTCTCATAACCGACATTCGAGCCAAAACCACCGCCGCCATCAGTTCGGTCTGCGAGGCCGTTGAGACTGGTTTGCCCGGCATTGCCGGCCTTCATTTGGAGGGGCCGCATCTCTCTGTTGCCCGGAAGGGAGCACATGACCCGGCGCTTATAAGAGAAATGGACGATGACGACCTTCAGGAACTGCTTGCAGCGAAAGAGAGCCTGCCCGTTCTTAAGGTGACCATCGCACCGGAGAGCGTGACACCGGATCAGGTCCAAGCCCTTACAAAGGCCGGTGTCCTGGTTTCGCTGGGCCATAGCGATGCCAGCTATGCGACCTGCAGCACCTATGTTGATGCCGGTGCGAAATGCGCGACGCACCTCTTCAATGCCATGAGTCAGTTTGGAAATCGGGAACCTGGAATCGTTGGTTGTGCGCTCGACGACCAGCGTATCCTTGCAGGCCTGATTGCCGACGGCGTGCACGTGCATCCAGCATCAATGCGCATAGCCTGGAACGCAAAAAAGCAGTCTCAAGGGATCTTCCTGGTCACGGATGCAATGGCCGTGGCGGGCACCGATCATGAATCTTTTGAGCTTGGTGGACGACGCATAAATCGTTCCGGTGGACAACTTCGTTTGCAAGATGGAACGCTGGCCGGTGCGGACTTGAACCTGACGCAAGCCATCTCAGTCTTGGTCAATATGTTGGGCGCCGGTTTGGAACAGGCGCTTCGCGCGGCCATCAGAACACCAGCTGAGCTGTGTGGCCTGCAAAACTATGCGCTGAGAAATGGAAACACCCGGCTCAGCGATGTCATTCGCATCAAACACGATTTGACAGACGTTGAAGTGGGCATCGATCTCTAAGGCCTGGTGAAGTGGAGCCCAATTTGGCGTTGCTGGAAATTTGCGTCGACACGATCGAGGGCGCCGAAGCCGCTTTGGCAGGTGGAGCAGACCGGGTAGAACTATGTTCTTCGCTGTCTGAAGGGGGCCTCACCCCCAGTGCCGGATTGATGCACGCCGCAGCTGCTCTTCCTATACCATGCTATGCCATGATCTGCCCGAGATGCGGCCTTTTCGATTTCTGTGATGCCGAAACGAACATCATGCTTCGCGACGTTACCGAAGCCAGAGAAGCCGGCCTCGCCGGGGTGGTTTTGGGAGTTCAGCGTGCAGATGGCGCGCTTCATGAGGCCGTTCTCGCGAAACTCATCCAAGAAGCAGGCGAAATGGGTAAAACGCTGCACCGCGTGATTGATGTGGTGCCATCGCCGCTCGACGGTTTGGAAACTGCCATGGCGCTTGGATTTGATCGCGTACTGACCTCTGGAGCAGAACCCTTCGCACCGGAAGGTGTGCCGCTCATTCAGCAGATGGTCCGACGTTCCGAAGATAGGATTTCAATTATGCCTGGTTGCGGTCTGGCGCCTGAGAACGTTCAAGAGGTCATTGCCCAAACCGGTGTCCATGAAGTTCACGCGGCATGCACGGTGAAAGCAGAGGGTGATCCCGCATTCTCTGACTTCGCCCCGCCCAATGGCAGGTTCATCACGTCCGCTGATGAGGTCGCAAAGATGCGCGGAGCTTGTTGCTCCTGAACGAAGAAACGAAAGAGCTAATTGGCGGCTCAGGAGTCAAAGCAGGGCTTAATTATCGGCCCATAGCTGCCATTCAACTCATCGATTGGTGTTGCACCGCAGCTTCTTCAAAGCAGACGTTGCCAAAACGCTATCGCTTAACTTCTCCTTGGCAAGGCGCAACCAGTCAACTGTTCGCCAGGAAGCATGTCTAAAGCAAAAGCTGTTGAGGCTTGTGGTCATGATCCTAAAAATGGGGGTGAGGCGTATTCAAAGTCATCCCTTCGGGTGGCTTCTTCGACTGTGACTTGCATTGCCGAATGCCTCCCGTTCCACGGGAACATCAGGTCACTCCAATTGTGACCGATGGGCCCGCCAGACTGCGGCAAGTAAGGGTTAGTATGTTCGTCTTCCCACATTGCCCAAATTCTATCTACATTGCAGTGATGCAAGAAAAATACAGGATCATTCGGCGATGTACCTGGCCCCATCGAACCACCAACCCACTGATGAACTCTATTGTGCAGGCCGCTTGGACCCGCAAAGCCTTCCAAAACACAACGAAATGACCCTCCATCGGAGGAAAGCTCATCCCAGTTGCCGTCGTCATATTGAGGAATGTTCATAACAGCATTTGTGACATCGGCGGTAGTTGGCAGAGTTGGTGCGATGGGATTCCCTGCAGCGTCAGTACCACGCCCTAGGGTACGACGTAAAAACCCATTTTGATGACCCATATTGTCAACGGTTATCCACATCTTGGGATCATTGAAAACCGCAGGATCGTTCAACAAAGAGTTGTCCGTAATGTCGAAGCCAAACGGTGGTGCGGTCACGATTCCGGTTGCAAGATCACCATCACCTCCCAGCAATTGCCAAACTTTTGTACTGGATTGATCTGCTTGCGGCAGGTCCCCATCTACCTCCCAATCCCAATAGGGTAAGCCGAAGTCTGGCTTGCCCAGCACTCTTTGAAAATCTTTTTCAATCTGTCGAATGTATTCGCGGTGCCATGGCAAAAATGCCGGCCCTCGATGAGCTGCATTGCGTCTGGTCAAAAACAACGCGTTAGGCTCGCTAGGGGGAAGAGTTTGACGGAAGCGCTCAATCATCGTTCCACCCAAGTCCGCAGCGTACCGACTGTATTGCATCATGGAATGACTGTGCATCACAACGTACTGATCGTATGTCGATACAGCATCAGCATCCACGCGTTCATGCTTCAAAAGCAGGTAGCCATCAATAAGTTCCTGCTCTTCGGATGGGCTGAGGTCTCGAATACTTCTACGAAGCGCCATTATTCGTGCTCCGATCTGATATCAATAAAGTCATTTTCCAAGCTAAATTCATTTTCCTGGCGGGCTGTACTCCTTAGTATATCAATCAAAACCTCGTCTGAAACACCCGGTATTACTTCTGTTTTGGTCGCAGTTCCTGATCGGAAATTGCGCATCTTTTGCAAGAATTCTTCCGGCAATGCTGAGTGTGGTGCATCAGACAGCTCTTCAATCGGCCTTTGAGCCAGCGTTTCCGATAATTCTCGCTTGTCCATTTCGCATCCTCAAAATCTTTTCTTCTAGAACACTGTGCAATAGGCGCACGATCAACTCAACACTACCAACGAGTCAACTGACACAATGAAGGAATAATGACAGTGAACCGGTCGGCCCATAGCAGACATTTGCTAATCCTTTAGTGCAAATGCGCTGGTGGCTGGCAGAGTGGCTTATGGCTAGCTGGCAGCGAGCATACCTTGGAAGGGGGGCTTTCAACATTATCAAGGTTGCGAGGACCGTTTGAGCAGCGTTGTGGCCACAAACTTCAAAATCCATACTTTTCACGTCGGAGTCGGAACGCTGCCTCGCCGCCCTCCATGATACGCTTGATCGCTTCTCTCGCTTCATCGATGTCAATGGCACCGACCCCTTTGATAGTGCCCCGAGACTGATCGCCCGTCGTGCGGTAATCGAACCACGTCACCAACTCCGCGTCGCCGTTCACGACGAGATTGGCGTTGTGACTGGCGAATACAATCTGCCGGAGCCGCTTCGCCTGCCAAAGCTGTTCGACCACCTCTAGCATCACAGGATTGTCCAGATCCTCCTCCGGCTGATCGATAATTAAAGGCGGACCCGGTTGGTTGAGTAGCGTCTTCAGCAACGCTGTTGCCTGCTGGCCAGCGGAAGCGTTGGCGAAGGGAATGTATTCGCCCTCTCGCGCCCGAAACTCATAAACCGGAACTGAAGCGATCGGCGTCAGCGCAAGCGTGAGCCACTTCTCCGGGCTCAGATGGTCAGCTATCTTGTCCATGTCCGAGCCGCTTAAACCAAAGCCTTGAAGTGCGCGCGCCTCCGGCCTCGCCTCTGTCAGAGAGTTACCGCTGTCATAAGAGGCCAACCGCTCCAGGTCGGCGAGCGCCGATGACCAAACCGCTCTCGGGTCATCCGCCGCCGTAATCCCGTTTCCAACCGCCTCGATTTTCGCACCTTGCACCCGTGATCCTTGCAACGCCGACCGAAGCGCTTCCACAAAAGCACTGGCATCAGCGAACCGCTCCACCCGCACACGGATTAACTCGCTGGATCGTTCGGTTAACCGCGCGCATTCACGGTCGATCAGATCATCGCGTTCGAGCTGCGCGGACACCCAAGCCGACCAGGCGGCGCCATAGGCCTCCTCCGCCTTTTCCAACGTCGTCAACGCGTCGCGCACCCGCGTCGTTTCAACCCCAAGGTCCGTGACCCGAGCCTCAAGCTCTTTGAGCTGAGAAAGCTTCTCAGTATGGGAGGACGATCTCTGGGTTGCGGCCTCGTACCGCGCCTGAAAAGCCTTGTACGTCTCCGACCAGTCATTCCATGGTCCCCCTGTCCTTCCCCCCTAGAACTGGGCCATTACATTGGCGGCGAGAGGGGGATTTGGCATGGCTAGGAAGCGACATTCA
>JBCBXA010000007.1:0-59210 GCA_039816825.1 Pseudomonadota bacterium
CGCGGCCGAAAAACAACCTTCAGCGTGCTTCTGCCCATGCACGATGAAGACAATGGCGCCAACAGCCCTGCAACCCAATAGCCCTGCAACGGAGTGATGTTTTGAACAGGACCACGGGAACCATTCTTGTTGCCGACGATGATGCGGCCATTCGAACAGTGCTCAGCCAGGCCCTTTCGCGCGCGGGCTACGATGTGCGCGTGACGTCCAACGCGGCGACGCTCTGGCGCTGGGTTTCCTCCGGTGAGGGAGATGTCGTGGTTTCCGACGTCGTGATGCCCGACGATAATCTTTTCGATGTTCTGCCGCGTATCCGGGATGCGCGACCGACACTTCCGGTGATCGTGATGAGCGCGCAAAACACGTTCATGACTGCGGTAAAGGCTTCGGAATTGGGAGCCTACGAATATCTGCCAAAGCCTTTTGATCTGGCGGAACTCCGCTCAATTGTGGGTCGGGCGCTCGAAGAGCTGAGAAGCCGTCCTTTGGCCAGTGGCAACCAGAAGAGCGCCACGTCTGACAACATTCCTCTGGTGGGCCGATCCGCCGCGATGCAGGACATCTACCGTGTTCTGGCCCGCATGATGCAGACCGATCTGACGGTCATGATTACGGGAGAGTCCGGCACCGGCAAGGAGTTGGTCGCACGGGCGCTCCATGATTTTGGAAAGCGCGCTAAGGGGCCATTTGTTGCCGTTAACATGGCGGCCATTCCCCGTGATCTGATCGAAAGCGATCTCTTCGGTCATGAGAAGGGGGCATTTACCGGCGCGCAGGCTCGATCGACTGGCCGCTTTGAGCAAGCCAATGGCGGCACACTGTTTCTCGATGAGATCGGTGACATGCCAATGGAGGCGCAGACCCGGCTTTTGCGCGTTCTTCAGCAGGGCGAATACACGACGGTCGGCGGACGCACGCCCATTCGCACGGATATTCGCATCGTCGCTGCGACCAATAAGGATCTGTCGCGCCTGATCGACCAAGGGCTGTTCCGCGAAGATCTGTACTACCGGCTCAACGTTGTACCCCTTCGTCTTCCGGCCTTGCGCGAGCGAGCCGACGATGTGCCGGATCTTGTACGGCACTTTTTTGCACTGTGCGAAAGCGAAGGCCTGCCAGCGAAACGGATCGACCCTGAGGCGATGGACCTTCTGAGGCGCTACAACTGGCCCGGAAACGTCCGAGAGTTGGAGAACCTCGTACGGCGGTTGAGCGCCTTGTATCCGCAGGACACGATTGGCCCGCAGATCATTCGCTCCGAACTGGCGAGCCAGCGTCCAGGCGGTATGGAAATGCCCGGCGAGCCCATGGGCGATGATGGCATCGTCGGCGCGATGAGCCGGCATATGGAAGGCATCATAGCCAAGGCGGGAGACAATCTGCCGGCACCTGGTCTGTACCACCGTATTCTGCGGGAGATCGAAGCTCCCTTGCTCAGCGCCATCCTTGCCAGAACACACGGAAATCAGGTGCGCGCGGCCGAAGTTCTGGGGCTGAACCGCAATACGCTTCGCAAAAAGATACGTGAACTCGATCTGCACGTCCTCCGCAGCAAGGGATACTGAGACCTCACGGCTAGGTGAGCGTAAAATGACCCTTGGGCATTTACGTCATGTTGCAAATTTGCCACAATCAGCCCTCAGGCATCTTTAGGGCTTCGTGGGATTCGGCGCCTCTAGGTGCCACGTCTTGCCGAAACGGACTCCGCGTTGAACGCCAGCCTTGATACGTCCCCGGATTTGCAATTGGGGCCCCACAAAATGCCCGAAACGCTGCCGAGCAGGGCCGCTGCTCAGCAACGGTCGGCGGACACGGCCCAAGGGCGGTCGAGCGGTCGAACCAACCGAGTTTTTGGCTTCTCCGCCGTCATACTCGCCCTTTCGAGTTGTGTGATTTCCTTCGCGGTCTTGCTGGGCTACACGCGGTATGAACCCACCGGCGAGGTGGTGTTGACGGCGGTTGCGGTGAACAGCGCCTTCGCACTTCTCCTCGTTGGTCTCATCGTGCGCGAGATCTGGCGGCTCGTCCAAGCCCAGCGGCAAGGGCGCGCCGCCGCACGCATGCATGTGCGGATCGTCGGCCTTTTCGGTATCGTGGCCACGGTACCGGCGCTTCTAGTGGCCGTTGTGGCTGGGGTCACTCTCGATAGAGGCCTTGATCGATGGTTTGCCGAGCGCACGCGGACCATTGTGGATTCCTCACAAGAGGTCGCGCGAGCTTACATACGCGAAAGCGCGCGTACCCTGCAGGGCTCCACCCTGTCGATGGCCGCTGAACTGAGCCGTAATGCGGCGGTCTTTCGACTCGATCCGGGTGGCTTTCAGGAAATTCTGACACGCCAGGCGAGGGGGCGCGGCATGTTGGGTGCCGCTCTCATAACGGGCGAGGGCGAAACCATCGTCAGCGCCAGCATTCGCACCGATGAGCCCAATCCCTTGCCTGAGCTCTCTCAAGAAACCCTGGCGGCTGCGGGCGACGGCGATCCAAAACTCATTTCACCGGGCGAAAGCAACATCGTGGGAGCCATCATTCGGCTGCCAAACATACCATTTGCCTATCTGTATACGACCCGCGAACTCGACTCGATTGTCCGTCGTTCGCTGACCCTGATGGAAAACAACACGACGCTCTACGGACAATTGTCAGACAGTCGATTGTCGGTGCAGTTCGCCTTTGCGGTCCTCTACATGTCGGTGACTTTGATCCTGTTGCTCTCCGCCATCTGGATTGGGGTCAATTTTGCCGATCGCCTGGTGGCGCCGATCCGGCAGCTGATTGGTGCGGCTCAGCAGGTGAGGGGCGGCAATATGGATGCTCGCGTCCCCGTGGACAGCGCGGAAGGCGACGTGGCCGCCTTGTCCGATACGTTCAATCGAATGGTGTCGGACATCGGCACGCAGCGCGACGAAATTCTGGAAGCTCGAGATACGATGGATCGAAGGAGCCGCTTCACCGAGGCGGTTTTGTCGGGCGTCACACCGGGTGTGCTGGGCGTGACGGGCAATGGAATTGTGTCCATCTCCAACACGGCGGCACAGTCCATGCTTGGCCATGCCGGCCGGTCACTCGTCGGGCGCGATGTCCACGAATTGGCACCAGCCCTGGCCGAAGTTCTGGACGAGGCGCGCAACAGTCACCGGCCCTCGCACATGCAACAGATCAGCATCCGAAGGGGTGGCAAAGAGCGGACTTGGAACGTGCAGGTGACTGAAGAGGGATCCGACGATCAAGACCACTCTTATGTTGTGACCATGGATGACATCACCGACCTCGTTCTCGCACAACGCGACAGTGCTTGGGGCGACGTCGCGCGGCGTATCGCCCATGAGATCAAGAATCCGCTGACGCCCATTCAGTTGTCAGCCGAGCGGCTGAAGCGCCGATACGGGCGCAAGATGACGGAGGATCGTGAGGTCTTTGACCAGTGCACCGACACAATCGTGCGGCAGGTTTCGGATATCGGGCGCATGGTCGATGAATTTTCGCAATTCGCCCGGATGCCAAAACCGACGTTCGAGCGCGCCGACTTGCGCGAAGCCGTGAAAGAGGCCGTGTTCCTGCGCGAAGTGGCCCGTCCGGAAGTCGATTTCAAAGCCGATATTGGCGACGAACCGATGCTGACGGACATCGACATGCGCCTTGTCTCACAGGCAGTGGGCAACGTGGTCAAGAATGCGGCGGAGAGCATTGAAGCCGTTCTGGAAACCGACCCGGAGCATAAAGGGCTTATCCAGGTCGGCATGTCTGATGAGGGCGATCACTACCGCATACAGGTGACCGACAATGGCAAAGGATTGCCCGAGGAGAGCCGCCAGCGCCTCTTTGAGCCCTACATGACCACCCGTGAAAAAGGCACAGGCCTTGGCCTCGCCATCGTACGCAAGATTGTCGAGGACCACGGCGGTACGATTGAACTCACAGATGCGCCCGGCCTCAAAGATGGCGAAACTGGTGCGATGGTGACGATGACGATTGCCAAGACCAAGACCGCGGCGAACGCGGCCGCAAAAGACCCAATGACAATCCGGCAAACGGAGACCCTCAATGCAGACTGACATTCTCGTAGTTGATGACGAGCCTGATATTCGCGAGCTCATCGCCGGCATATTGGAGGATGAGGGGCACGAGACGCGCATCGCATCCAACGCGACGGACGCGATTGCAGCCGTCGAAGCGCGGCGACCCGGGCTCGTCTTTCTCGATATCTGGCTGCAGGGCTCTGAGATGGATGGGCTGTCCGTTCTGGACACCATCCAAAAACGTCATCCGGGTTTGCCGGTAGTCATGATCTCCGGTCACGGAAACATCGAAACCGCAGTTTCGGCGATTCAGCGCGGAGCGTATGACTACATAGAGAAACCCTTCAACGCTGACCGGCTGGTGCTCGTCGCGCAACGGGCGCTTGAAACACGCAGCCTTAAGCAGGAAGTGGATGAACTGAAGAGCAGACAGCTCGATCTGTCGGAACTGGTCGGTATTTCGCCCGCCATGAATTCGCTGCGAAACACCATCTCCCGCATCGCCCCAACGAATGCACGCGTGTTGATCGAGGGAGCATCTGGCTCGGGAAAGGAAATGGTTGCGCGGGCGATACACCGTGCGTCTCACCGCGCCAATGGTCGCTTTGTCGTCCTCAATGCAGCGGCCATGACGCCCGAGCGCATGGAGGTGGAGCTTTTCGGTCATGAAGGTCTGCGGGGCACGGCCCCATCCACCGGAGCGCTGGAAGAAGCCCATGGAGGGACGCTCTATCTGGATGAGATTGCCGGCATGCCGAAGGAAACGCAAGCGAAGATCCTGCGGGTCTTGGTTGCGCAGGAATTTACCCGGGTTGGCGGAAGTCAGAAGGTTCGTGTCGACGTTCGAGTGATTTCCTCGACGGCCCAAGACCTTGGATCACGGATCGAAGAGGGCGTCTTCCGGGACGACCTCTACAATCGGCTGGCGGTCACCCAGATCCAGGTGCCGCCACTTTCCGACCGTCGTGAAGACATTCCCTTGATCGTCGACGCCTTCATGAAGCAGATCAGTCGGCAGACCGGGATCAGGGCGCGATACGTTGCCGATGACGCCATAGGCATTCTTCAGACCCGCGACTGGGAGGGCAACGTTCGGCAGCTGAGGAACGTGATCGAGCGGGTCATCATCTCCAACCGAGATCACGATGGCGAGACCATCACAGCCGACATGCTCCCCGAGGACGCATCGGCAAATCTGGCCCAATCCAACGGCGAGAATGGTGCCATGTTGCTCACACTACCCCTCCGGGAAGCGCGGGAGCGCTTTGAGCGCGACTATCTGGCGGCTCAGATCAATCGTTTTGGCGGGAACATATCCAAGACTGCCGAGTTTGTGGGTATGGAGCGGTCCGCGCTGCATCGGAAGCTGAAGTCTCTGGGTGTTTGAGCTGTTGGCGCCTCGGGGGTGATTCAAATACCATCCTGCGCTAAACACGGTCATCGAGCTGCGCTTGCGCGGGTCGGCGAACGGGGCGAAGCCAAAGGTCTGGCATGCGAATAATAGTCTGCGGGGCGGGGCAAGTTGGCTTCGGCATTGCTGAGCGGCTGGCGGCCGAAAATCACAGCGTCACCGTTATCGATTCTTCCGAAGCGCTGATCACCAAGATCAAGGACACATTGGATGTAAGGGGCGTGGTGGGACACGCGGCCCATCCCGATGTGCTGGCCCGCGCCAAAGCTGAAAACGCGGACATGATCATCGCCGTCACGCTGTACGACGAAGTGAACATGGTCGCATGTCAGGTTGCGCATTCCATCTTTCAGGTTCCCACCAAAGTGGCTCGGGTCCGTTCGCAGAGCTATATGCAGGAGGTATCAGGAGAGCTGTTCAGCCGGGACCACATGCCCATCGATGTGATCATCTCCCCCGAGAAAGAGGTGGGCGAAACTGTTCTGCGTCGCATCTCCTTGCCCGGTGCCGTAGATGTTGTGCGCTTTGCCGATGAATCTGTCGTGTTCCTGGCAATCGAATGCGGAGCAGATTGCCCCGTTGTTGATACGCCCTTGAGCCAACTGACAGAGCTTTTTCCAGACCTCGGCGCTGTTGTCGTCGGCTTGGTCGACTCCACAGGTGCGGTTCGCGCCACGCACTCCGCAGACGAACTCATAGTGGGCGACATCGCTTATGTCGTTGTCAAACGCGGAACCGTGCGCCGAACATTGAGCATTTTCGGCCATGACGAGCCCGATGCCCGGCGGATTGTGATTGCCGGTGGCGGAAACATCGGCACCTATGTCGCGCGCGAGCTTCACCAGCGCATGTCTTCGGTTCGCATGGTCCTGATCGAAAATTCGCGGGCGAGGGCAGAGCGCATCGTGAACGATATTGATGGTGCCGCCACTGTTCTGGCTGGCAGCGCTTTGGATCAGAACATTCTCACTGAAGCCGACGTGGATCGTGCTGATCTGATGGTCGCTCTCACCAATGACGATCAAACCAACATCCTGTCGGCCGTGATGGCCAAGAGGCTGGGTTGCGCGGTCAATATGAGCCTGCTCAACAATGCCAGCTATCACGATTTCATCCATACGCTGGGCATTGATGCTTACATCAACCCGCGGTCGGTCACCATCAGCAGAATTCTGCAATATGTGCGGCGTGGCCGCATTCGGTCTGTCTACTCCGTGCGTGATGGTCAGGCAGAGGTGATCGAGGCAGAGGCTCTGGAAACGTCTCCTTTGGTTGGCGCGCCGCTGCGAGAGCTTGTCCTGCCTGAGGGAATACGCGTCGGATCAATTTACCGCGATGGCGAAGCGTTCCTGCCTGATGGCAGCACGCATATTCGTGCCGGAGACAGAGTGGTGATCTTCGCGGCCGGTGATGCCATCAGAAAGACCGAACAGCTCTTCCGCGTTTCTCTGGAGTTCTTCTGATCCCATGCGGGGAGCTTTGTTCTTTTTTGCTGCAGCCTTGGGCGCGTTCTCCGCCCTGCTTGCGCTCCCCGTCATATTCGGGCTTCTGCTGAGCGATTTCGAGCGAGCAGCGCGCTTTGCGCTTTACATGGTTCTGGGCCTGTTTGTGAGCGCGTCCGGCCTGTTTGCATTGGCTGGCACCCCAATAAGACTGACGCGCATCGGCGGCTTTGTGCTCATCGTCACTCTGTGGTTGGGGTGGGCTGTGCTGGCGACGGTGCCTTTTCTCGATATGGCGGACCTCTCACCGGTGCGATCCTTCTTCGAAGCCGTGTCTGGTCTGACCACGTCGGGCGCATCTGTGATCGCCAATAAGGAACCTCTCCCACCGGTTCTGCTGCTTTTCCGTTCTCAGCTGGAATGGACGGGTGGTTTTCTAACCATCTGCATGGTGGTGCTTATCCTGGCACCAGCCGGAGCAGGGGGGCTGCCCGAACGCTCGCTTGTCATCTACCAGCGGGGCAATGATGGTGCGGTTCGTCAGGTGTGGCACATCGTTCGCGAGATCGGGTTGATATATCTGGCCACAACCCTGTTGTGCGCCGTGGGTTTGATGCTTAGCGGCACAAGCCCGAAAAGCGCCGCCAATCTGGCCATGATGAGTGTTTCAACCGGTGGTTTCACCATCTTCAACGGATCTATCGACGGCGAGGTGTCCGGCACAGGGCTGGTTGTGATGAGCGCGTTTCTGTTTATCGGAGCGTCCAACGTCTTCTGGCTGTCTGCCCTGCGAAACGGGCGATGGGCCGCCGTTCTGAAATTCCGTGAACCCTTCATCCTGATCGCACTGATTGCGGTTCTCGCTTTCATCATTGGAGCTCAGTTGCGCCTGGCGGGCAGTGGTGTTCAGGCCTTTGATCTTGTGGCGGAAAGCCTGTTCAACTCGGTTTCGCTGGTGTCTACCAGCGGCGTTGAAAGCCGGTCGGGCGTCTTCGCTCTTCTCTCCATCCCGGCTCTTCTCTTCATTATCCTGTTTGGTGGTTCATCCTTCTCAACAGCCGGCGGCATAAAGCTCTATCGTTTTGGCGCCATGGCCGCGCAATCGCTGCGCGAACTCAATCGCCTGATCTACCCATCCATCGTTCAGAACAAGGAGTTTGGTCGAGCGAGACTGGAGATGCCGATCGTGAACGCCGTCTGGTCCTATTTTGCCATGGCGCTGTTCACGGTTTTTGTGGGCGTTTTTGCCCTGGCGGCGTCGGGTTTGGGCTTCTCCGAGGCCGTCACCGCATCCATCGCCTTCTTTGCGAATGCTGGGCCATTCTATCAGGCGGCGGCTTTGCAATCTTCCCAAGTGGCCGTTGGCTTTGCGGAGTTCTCCGATCCAGCCTTGATGGTTGGAGCCATCATCATGTTGTTCGGACGCCTTGAAGTGATCGTCGTTCTGGGTGCCATCGCTTACCTTGTGTCACTACGCCGCTAGTGGCTGTGACCCTAAGAAGATTGGTTGAAAATCGTGCAAAAAGCGTCACTATTCCAACGTCTACCCGGTTAGCGGCGGGCCCAGACATAAGACCGAAAGAACACAACAAAAATAGGTCGGGAGCGCCCACGTGGCGCGATCCGGGTTAGGGACACCAAAAGACCAATGCCTGAAAAGCAGCAGAACCTTCAGGAAGCTTTCCTGAACAATGTTCGCAAGAACAAAATTCCACTCACCATTTTCCTCGTCAACGGCGTCAAACTGACCGGTGTCATCACTTGGTTTGACAATTTTTGCGTTCTTCTTCGACGCGATGGCAGTTCCCAGCTTGTGTACAAGCAGGCCATCTCGACTGTCATGCCATCGCAGCCGGTCCAACTGTTCGATGGTGAGGCCGCCAGTGACGAGTAGTCGGGCCATTCGCCCAAATCGCGCGTCGCATGGCTGATCGACACTCGGACCCAAACGCTGATCCCAAAGCCAAGCGCAAAAAGCGCCAGTTTGCCGGCTTCTCGGAAGACGATCTGAACCGTCCGCCGGAGCGGACCATGGTGCTTGTGCCGGTGCTTTCAAAGCCGGGCGGGGAAGCGTTGTCCGCCAATCACCAATCTGAAGCGCGCTCTGTTGAGGCGCGTCTTGAGGAGGCGCTTGGCCTTGCGCGCGCCATCGACCTCGATGTGGTCGAGTCCGGCGTGGTATCGGTCAAGAGCCCGAAACCCGGCACCCTCTTCGGAACGGGCAAGATTGAAGAACTGGCAACGATCGCAAAAGCCAACGATATTGGCCTGGTCTTCATCGACCATGCGCTGACGCCTGTTCAGCAGCGCAACCTCGAGAAGGCCCTGGGGGCCAAAGTTCTCGATCGTACGGGCCTCATTCTGGAGATATTTGGGGAGAGAGCTCAGACGCGGGAAGGGCGTCTGCAGGTCGAACTGGCCCATCTCAAATATCAAAGATCGCGCCTGGTCCGGTCATGGACTCACTTGGAGCGCCAGCGGGGTGGTGCTGGCTTCATGGGCGGTCCTGGCGAAACCCAGATCGAAGCAGACCGGCGAATGATACAAAGCCGCGTCACCGGACTTGAGAAGGAACTGGAAAAGGTACGCCGCACCCGAACTCTCCACCGAGCGCGTCGCCAGCGCATTCCTCATCCAGTTGTGGCGTTCGTGGGCTATACGAATGCGGGAAAATCGACGCTTTTCAACACAATCACCAAGGCCGGTGTCACGGCGCAGGACATGCTGTTTGCAACGCTCGATCCCACCATGCGGCGTCTTGATCTGCCCAAAGGCACACGTGTGATCCTGTCCGATACGGTGGGTTTCGTGTCCGACCTTCCAACCACCTTGGTCGCAGCGTTTCGCGCCACACTGGAAGAAGTGATCGAGGCCGAACTGATCCTCCATGTCCGCGATGTGAGCCACGAAGACTTCGCCGCACAAGGCAAGGACGTCGAAGACGTGCTCCGCCAATTTGGCGTTGATCCCGGTGGCAAGAATGTCCTCGAAATCTGGAACAAGATCGACCGCCTGACGCCGGACGCTCGGGAAGCGCTCGAGCGACGCACGGACGGGCAGGGGCGCGCGCCGTCCCTCGTATCTGCTCAGGATGGCACCGGCGTGTCGCAACTCCTAAGGCGCATTGAGGACAATGTGTCGGCCGGATCCAAGCTTGCAGACATCACTTTGACGCCCGAACGCATGGGCCTGTCGTCATGGATTTATGACCATGGCATTGTGACGGAGCGAGAAGAGCTGGACACGGGTGGTGTGCGTTTTGAAGTTCGATTGTCGCTCAGTGACCACGCCACGCTCATGGCGAAGATGAAAGCCTAGATCTCAGCTTTCTTGGCTTCTATCCAGAGTGCTTCCATGGCCTCCAGCGGCGCGTCTGCCAAGCTTATGCCCTGTTCAGCCAAACTCTGCTCGATATGCGCAAATCGGCGCGAAAACTTGGTGTTGCAGCCGCGCAACGCGTCTTCCGGGTCGACGTCAACATGGCGCGCCAGGTTGACGAGCGTGAACAGCAGGTCACCTATCTCTCCAGCGATCTCAGATGTCGACCCGCCTGCAATTGCCTCACGGGCTTCTGCGATTTCTTCTTCGAGCTTGTCGAGTACGAGAGCCGGATCGTCCCAGTCAAAACCTATTTTTGCGACCTTGTCCTGAATTTTCTCAGCGCGTGTCAGGGCGGGCAGGGCCTTGGGCACATCGTCGAGCAGCCTCAGCGGACTCACCTCGGCGGTCTGGCCCATTTCAGCCCTCAAAGCGGCTTTTTCGGCCGTCTCCTGTGCTTTGATACGCTCCCAAGTGCCTTTGGCCATGCCGGCGGTGCGGGCCTTCTCATCGCCAAAGACGTGGGGGTGTCGGCGGATCATCTTGCGCGTGATCCCATCAACCACGTCGGAAAACTCGAAGTGACCGGCTTCCGCTGCCATTTGCGAGTGATAGACCACCTGTAGAAGCAGGTCGCCCAACTCCTCCTGAAGGTTAGCCATGTCGTCCTTGTCTATGGCATCAACAACCTCATATGCTTCTTCGAGCGTGTAAGGCGCAATGGAAGCAAAGGTCTGCTCCTTGTCCCAAGGACAACCCGTCTCAGGGTCTCGCAACGCGGCCATGATCTCAACCAGCCGCTGTGGATCGGGTGATGGCTTCATGTCAGTGGCCGCCATCTTTTGTCAGCATCAGGCGTTCCAGTCCGTGAAAGTGGTAGCGGTCGGCATAGCGAGGCCCCTCGGTGAGTCTCAGGCCTGGAAACCGGTCGAACAGTGCGGGTAGGGCGATCTTCAACTCCATCCTTGCCAATGGTGCTCCTATGCAAAAATGGATGCCGCCGCCAAAGCTGACATGGCTGCCATCCGGGCGCTCTGGCCAGAATTCATAAGCGCGCTCAAAGCGTTGAGGATCACAGTTCGCAGCGCCAAGCAGCAGACCGACGGTCTGACCGCGCTGAAATCGAAGGCCATCGAATTCACAGTTTTCAAGCGCGAAACGCGTGAACATGTGCAAGGGCGCATCGAAACGAAGCAGTTCCTCGCAGACGGCATCGCTGCCCGCGTCCTGGAGATGTTGGCTTGTGCCGTGGGCAAGAAGAGCCTTGGTGCCATTGCTAATGGCATGGACGGTGGCCTCGTGACCGGCGTTCAACAGCAGAATTGCTGTGGTCACCAGTTCTTCACGGGACAGTTTGGCGCCATCATCGGCATCAACCGTATGGGCGAGCATTGAAATCAGATCATCCTGCGGGTCAGCGCGTCGCTTCTCAGCAATATCCGATATGTAGGATGAAAAGTCCTGTGTTGCTTTCACCGCTGCGTCTTCAATGTCTCTTGAGCGCCCGAACTGGTACATCGCGACCATCGCATGGCTCCATGCCAGCAACTTGTCGGCATCTGCACCGGGAACACCCAGAAGTCGCGCAATGGCCAGGACCGGGATCGGTTCGGCAAACATCGATAGCAGGTCAAACGGCCCATCGCCGGCTTCGATGTCATCCAGCAAGCGTTGAGCCAGTTGCTCCAGCCACGGCTCAAGTCCCGCGATCTGACGTGACACGAACGCGCGATTGACCAGCCGCCGTAGCCGCGTGTGCGTCGGTGGTTCGAGTTCCAGCATGGAGTGCTGCTCAAAATCGTAGAACGGCCTCAAATGATCCGGCGGCTGAGTTCGCAGCTCTGTTGGCATTTCCCGCCCAAAGCGACGGTCTCTGAGAAGCTGAGAGACAGCATCGAAACTCGCATAACAGACATGACCATACGCTTTCCAAACAAATGGAGACTGCAGAGCATGCATGCGTGCGTAGCCATCCGCAGGGTTCTGAAAGAACTGGCCGTCAGCCGGGTCGATGTCGATATGCGGAAGCTGCGCTGAGTCTGTCGGCATGATCGTAACTCTACACACGCAACCGGTCCCAAACCATCAGCCCACGCAGAAGTGCACACCGAACTTTCAGATGCGTTGTGGAGCCTGGCTTCGAGCAGGGCTGCTGTGCGCGATCTGAGCGCAGCGCCAGCTGAGCTCCACAAAGCCAGATCCACGGCCTGTCACAAGAGACCCGGGGTATCACGAGATCAAGAGCCATACAGCAATTACCTGTATAATATATATTATGGAACCAAAATATGTTGACCAGGTGCTGCGGGACCTCGAAAAGTTGGCGGTCTTTTTCTCCGCGTTTACAACACGGTAGCAACCGGACCTTTAGTCTGCTGGCAGCTAAAGGAGTTCAGCATGTTCAACGAGCCTGTCGGTTGCGCGTTTCTGGTCGAGGACAATCCAGACGATATCGCCATCTTTGAATATGCGGCCAGGAAACTCGAGTTTCCGATCACCCTTCGAAAGCATATGACGGGCACTTCGGCGCTGGCCGAGATCCTGGACTTCAGCAATCGCACCGAAGCCCAACTGCCAGCGATTTTCATTTTGGACGTCTCTTTGAGCGACATGCAGGGAGACGCTGTGTTCGATCAAATCTCTGCAGCGTACGGCACCTTGGATCTGCCTCAGCCTCCGGTCGTTTTTCTGACCAGTGCCGAGACGCCAGCGGTGGTTGGTCGCGTCGCACAGACGGAAAATGCACGCATCTGCCGCAAGCCGACCTCACTGGAAGGCTATGCGGACATATTCCGGGAAATGTTCAGTCTGACGACTGCCAGCTCGGCTATCCATTAAATCTGCCGGTGGCCTAAAGGGCAGTGGCGACGTTCCGGAAACAGATCATGGTCCCTTCCCCGCGCACCGACGCAATGCCGGGCTCCCATCCCATGGATTGAGCTGCGTCTTTCACCATGGCAAGGCCCAGGCCGATGCCCTGCTCCTGGGCGTGTTCGCGCATTCTGGCAAATGCAGCGAACGGGTCGTGCCCCTGGCTGTCAAAGCCTGATCCATTGTCCTCAAAACTCAGCATCCAGCCTCCGGTTTGCGTTGGCATGAGCTCGATCGCTATTTCAAGGGCAACGTCGGGGCGTCTGAACTTGAAGCTGTTGGCCAAGAGATTCCGCGCGATCAGGCGAAACAGACGCAGGTCGGCTAAGACGGGCCTTGGCGTGTTGCACGACAGCTTGATGTTCGCTCCGTCCGGCAGTCTGGCGGCAAGATGGCCGAAGACTTCCTCCAGATGAATCTCCTCATGCGCTGGTTTGAGCTTTGACAGCTGTGCCAACGTCAGGAGGTCATTGACGAGCTCGACACTCTCGGCCGACGAGGTTCGTATCGCGGAGATAGCCTGTTCGAGGAACGGTTCGCGCTCACCGCCAAGCTCCAGGTCTATGATCTCTGAGAAGGCAGACACGCGGCCCAGCGGTGCAAGCAGATCATGAGCAGCAACATGGGCGAACTGCTCCAGCCGCCTGTTCGATGTATGGAGCTTAGAGCTTGCCGCTTCCAGGGCGTCCCGATGTCTTTTGACCGCATTCATCGCGGCCACGCGTTTCGTGACATCATCTATCACAACGAGAAAATCAAAATCGCCGGTCTCGTCGGGCACACGGAGCGAGACGAGATCCACAAGGCATATGCGTGACTGAGAGATGCTCACGGACAGCCGTCTGGCCGCCTGATCCGGCCCCACGCCATGAGACAGTTTTGCCAGACCAGGAAAGGACTGCTGGATCCACTCCGAGGGGTCTACGGCGTGGCCAAGCCAGCCGCGGAACTCGTTGGTCGTAGCCCTAATGATTCCCTTGCCATCATGGGCAAAGGCTAAAACTGGTGTGTTTTCATATATATACTGGAATCGCGCGCGTTGACGAGCCAGCTGCTCTTCAAGGTAACGATCCTTGCGGCGTTGTACGCGATGCTCGGCCGCCTGTCCGGTGAGGCCAGCGCTGCGGGAAACCATCAGCACAATGTTGTCACCATTGGGATGTGATTGGATGGAGAAATCCAGGCGCTCGCTCTCGGGGGTGCCGGGTAGGGAAATCCCCGGCAAAAGCAACGGCCCCTGACTTTGTGTGAGATCTTTCAGAACGGTCTCGAACCCTGCCATGACGGGCAGTCGTTCAAAGACATTGCTGCCTTGGGTCAGACCTTCGACAAACTGTCCATGGGACTGCACAACCCGCCCCGCTCTATCGAGGACGATGGACTGCGCTAGTCCGGCTTCAGCCAGGGGGCTTGTCATGTTGGCCATGTCAGAGATCCGCCTTCCGCTCATCAGCAAGTGACACAAGGCGGGAGATCGCGTCTTCGATGCCTTCTCCAGACAGGGCGCTCGTCGCTGCGGTTATGTCGCAAGTGTAGTTGAGCAGCGTCGCCGTTTCTTTCGGCATATCGGCCAGATCGACCTTGTTGCACACGCCGAGGCAAGGCCTTCCCGGCAAAGCGTCCTCCATGGCCGAGGCAAGGCCTAGGAGGGTGTCCAGCGTCTTGGGCCGTTGAACATCGCACACAATGACAGTTGCATCGGTGCCGATAACATAACGAGACTGCAGAATGGCCTCACCTGTGTCGCCATCTGTGTCCCAGAGCACGAGGTCTCGAGGTCCATTGGACGCTCCGATGGTGAGTTGGCTCAACTGCACGCCCAGCGTTGACTTGTAGTCAGAGCTGAATTCACCGGTGACCAGGCGTTTCACCAGCGACGTTTTGCCAACGCCCATTGCGCCAATGAACATGATTTTGAGCGCCGATTGGGTCACAGCGTGCCCTCAGGCGCAGACGCCACCCGAAATCGTATCTGTCGCTCCAGTTGTCCGGCATGGTCCGGCTGGCTGCCCATTGCAACAACTTCAATCGCGCCCGGATCCAACCCAAGGGCAATCAAACCCTCGGCTCCCCATTCGGCGCGCCGCTGCGACAGCGCCTCATTTGTCTCGTCGGCGCCAGTTTCATCGCTGTGTCCAATGACCTCCAATGACAGTCCAAACGTTTGGGCCAGCAAAGCGACCTCGCCCAGCGTACGCTCGGCCTGAACTGCCGCAACGGGTTCAACGCCATTAGCGAACTGCACCGCCCTGCTCTCAATCAGGCGTTCGGCATTCCTGTAAATGTCGCGCAGCCTGTTCTCGGTTTGGGAATCAGCGTTCGCCAGACCCGCAATCACGCGTTCCAAGCGCAGCAGCTGTGAGTTTGATGTGTCTGATTGATTGGTGATTGTGGCTTCGAGCCTGGCAAGTTCCCGAGCGAGACCGGTTCTGACGGCCTCAGTCTCCCGGGACAGCCGGGCTGCCTGAGATGCTGTCTGTGAACTTTGAGCTGCCAAGCCCTGTTCTGCAGTCAGTCCGAGCTTGTCGAGTTCTTCAAGGAAGTTTTGCCGGGAAACGGCCAGAGCATTTTCCAGCCGGCTGACACCTGTCGCCATATCCGCTTCAAGCTCAGCGAGACGGGTTTCGAGCCTCTTATTCTCAAGCTCAAGCTGGGCCAACTGAACGCCTTCGAGTGATGCTGTTCGATCAGCAAGCTCCGTAAGTTGGTTCGCAAGTGCCGTTCTTGCCGACACCGATGCTTCATCTGCCTGGCCCAGCAGGGCCTCTAGCTTCGCAAGTTCGCCGGTGAGCATGTTCTGCGTCTCCCCGATCCTGAGGCTCAGCTCCTCGGCCTCTGAACGGATTGCAGCGCCATCGGAAAGGCCAAATGTGCGATCAATCAACTCGATCTCAGACCCTGCAAGGGCAGCTTGCAACTCCGTGACGTCGAAACCCGCTGGAACGGCACCGCCCACGGCAATCTGCCCATTCTGGCGGTCTGCTTCCACCGTCAGGCTGTTCAGGCCGATCTGTTGTGTGACTGCCTGCTCCAGCTTCGCGACGTGAGATGCAAACGTCCAACGTTCGAAGGCACCCCAACCAAACAGCCCTAATAGGACGGCCGCCGTGATAAGCAGTACGGGTTTCAACTTGTTGGTCGATGCGGCGGTTTCCGGTGCGATGCCCGCAAAATCGACGTCAACCAGACGCTCTGGTTGATCGACCAGCGTCACAAGCTCATCGAACAGGGCATCAATTCTCGAAGTGGCTTCCGGATGGAGTGTCCCTTCGTGCTCCACCACCAGGGTCAAACGCGGAGAATGGCGTAGGGCGACGGTGATACCGTTAAGATCGAGACTGCGCAGTTCTTCTTTTTCGGAGCCATACTTTTCGGAGGCGAAGGAGGAAAGCGCCGCAAACATTCCGGACACCAGAGCCGCGTCATCTTCCTTCTCTGATCCACTGTCTTGGGATCGCCATACGTGCAAAAGAGCCCCCGACTGACGGTCAATCAGAAGTACTCTGCGTACCGTCAGCGCGCTGGCTGCATCGGAGATCAGGAAATCCCCAATGGGTCGGCGCGTCACCACAGACTTGGTCTTAGCCAGTAGAAAGCGCGGCGATGTCATTGCGTCTAGTCGACGGTTGACGTCCTGACTGAACGACTTCATCGCGTCGGAAACTGCCGCCCGCACCAATCTTCCGGTTATTGGATAGAGCGCCTCCACCATGTCGTCGCGGGAATTGACGATCTCGCGCCGAATGCTTCGTACGACGGCCGGTCATATCGCCTTTGCGATGGCGCGTGGGTCTTCGCGCTCAGCGTCCTTCAGGGCGCTGGCCAACGCTTCGGTGAGGGTCTTGTAAAAGTCATCTCGGGTGAGCGCTTGCGAAAGGCGTTCATCAATCTCATCGGCCCACAGACCGGCACTGACGCGATCATCAGCGAGCAAAAGATTGCGGAGCGTCTCCAATTCCGACGTATTGGACACGTTCGTTTCGCTGGATCGATGCCGTTTTCGCAGGGCGGCCATAAGCTCTCCGCTACCGTGAATCAGCGGTTTGCGATTGAACCTATTGCGCGGCCCACTTCCTCAATGGCGCTACCGACCTCGGCAAGCCGCGCCTTGTGATCTGTATCTGCTTTTGCAACGGCGTCTGAAAGCTCTTTGCGGGCATTCTTGAGTTGGCCCTCAAGATCCGACTGCATGGCCTGCATGTCGGCGCGCAGTTTCGAGAGTTGATCTTCAAACGTTCGCTGCTCAGCACCGGACAGCAGCTCTCTAACCTGATCGATTGTTTGCGGCGCTGCCGCACCATTCGTCGCCTCTGGCGTTTTGCTGTCTTTGTCCAAGACCGTCCCCATGATTCGCTTCGCCGCACTTTGTTATAGCTCAGCTAGCCGCAGTCCGCGAAAGGAAAAGCCCCGGTCTATCTGTATGATCATAGCATCGGTTTTGAACGGTACTTCGGGAGTTCGGCGCAGAGCCAGGCGGTCAGATCTCTTCCAACCAGAAAGACAGACCATCATACGCTGGTTCCACATGCTCCGGCGTCTGTGCCTTCACCGTCTCATAGTCCAGTGGGGTGTGCATATGAGTGAGGATGGCGCGCTTGGGCCGAAACTGATCAACGGCCTCCAACGCCTGCTCGACCGAAAAGTGGCTCACATGAGGTTTCCATTGCAGCGCATCAAGAATCCACAGATCAAGCCCTGACAGCGCGTCGTGACTGTCATCATGGATTCCCGATATGTCCGAGGAATAGGCGACGTCACCGATGCGAAAGCCCAGCGAGATGATCGAACCGTGATGTTGAGGAAAGGGCAAAAAGCTCAATGAGCCCCCCTCGCCTTCGATTAGCAGCGGCTTCCCGATTTGGATCTCATTGTCTTCCAGAATGGGCGGATAGAGACTGCCTTCTGGTGTGTTGAAGCAGTAGTCAAAGCCCTCGTGCAGCCGTGCAAGCATGGGCTTGTCACCATAGACCTGAACGCGCTGCCGCCGATTGATGACAAAAGCCCGGAGGTCATCAATCCCATGGCAATGGTCGGCATGGGGGTGCGTGTAGAGCACGGCATCCGCCCACTCCACACCGTGCCGCAAAACCTGCTCCCGAAAGTCTGGTCCGGTGTCGATGATGACTGTTGTCTTCGCTTCGCCGGTGAAGCCTTCAACCAGCAAAGATGGTCGCGTGCGTCTGTTCTTCGGATTGGATGGGTCGCAGGCGCCCCAATCGTTGCCGATACGCGGTACGCCAGGCGACGAACCGCAGCCCATGATCGTGACCTTGACGCGCTCTGCCGGTTTCACGCGGCAAATCCATCCAAGGTGGCTGGTCGCGGAACCCGGTCAAACAGATTGAAAAAATTGTCAGTCGTTTGAGCAGCCAGCGCTGGGTACTCCATGGCCCTCGCGTCCGCCACAACCTTTGCCGTCTCCACAGTGTATGACGGTTCGTTGCGTCGTCCTCTGTGCGGTGTCGGTGCAAGATAGGGCGCGTCGGTCTCGACCAGCAGACGGTCAGCGGGCAGCTCTGCAGCCAATTCTCTCAAATCTTCGGATTTCTTGAAGGTTACGATGCCTGAAAACGAGACGTGGAGGCCCAGTTCAATGCCAGTGATGGCCAACTCACGTCCGGATGAGAAGCAGTGCAGAACGGCCTTGAACGGCCCGGTGCGCATCTCTTCACGCAAGATACTGGCCATATCTTCGTCGGCGTCGCGGCTGTGGATGATGAGGGGCAGTCCGGTTCGCCGGGCCGCTTCAATGTGAACACGCAAGCCATGGGCCTGGGCGTCCCTTGGCGCATGGTCGTAAAAATAGTCCAGCCCCGCTTCGCCAATCGCCACAACCTTAGGCTGCCCGGCCAATTCGACAAGCTCGTCAACTGTAACATCGGTCTCTTCAGCAGCGTTGTGGGGGTGTGTTCCGACCGAGCAAAATACGTTTGGATACGCCATGGCGACGCTGTGAATGCGCTCAAACTGGCGCACCCGCGTGCAGATCGTCACCATTCGCTGAACGCCGGCTGCCTCAGCACGCGCAATGACTGCGTCCCTGTCTTCATCAAAGGCGTCAAAATCGAGATGGCAGTGACTGTCGACGAGGAACGGAGCGCTATCAGTCATCCTCCGGCTCCGGCCGAATGTAGCGGGGAAACACACCTTCAGGTTTGGGCAGTTCAGTGCCAGGCAACAGTCTGCCATCTTCTCCCAGCGCAGCGAAGCTTCGCTGCTGAGGCGCAACGGATAGAAGGTCGAGCAATTGCCCGCACTTCTCCGGCATGACCGGTTGAGCCAGAATAGCGACTTGGCGAATGCTCTCCGCCGTGACGTACAGGACGGTCCCCATGCGCTCAGGGTCGGTCTTTTTCAGCGCCCATGGAGCAGCTTCGGCAAAGTAGCGATTTGTTTCCGCAACCACGCTCCAGATAGCGTCCAGCGCCACATGGATGCGTTGCTGGTCCATGGCCTCTCGGCAGGTGGTCAACAACGCGTCCACCTGGCGAAGCAGAGCCTGATCGATGTCAGAGAGCTCGCCCGCCGTCGGCACCCGACCCTCGCAATTCTTGCCAATCATGGACAGGGATCGTTGCGCCAGATTGCCCAGATCGTTGGCCAGATCGGCGTTGATCCGGCTTATGATGAGGTCTTCGGAATAGTTTCCGTCGCGGCCGAAGGGCACTTCGCGCAAGAGGAAATAGCGAAGCTGCTCAACGCCAAAATGATCGGCCAAAGCGAGGGGGTCGAGAACGTTGCCCACGCTCTTGGACATCTTCTCACCCTTGTTCATAAGGAAGCCATGGCCGAACACCCGCTTGGGCAGCGGCAGGCCAGCTGACATAAGAAAGGCTGGCCAGTAGATGGCGTGAAAGCGGACAATGTCCTTTCCGATCACGTGGACATCCGCTGGCCAATATTGCCAGCGCGGATCGGTTTCATCAGGAAAGCCCAGCGCTGTCAGATAGTTGGTCAGGGCGTCCACCCAGACATACATCACGTGGCCATCATCCTCAGGGACTTTGATGCCCCAGTCGAACGTCGTTCGGCTGATGGATAGATCGCGCAATCCGCCGCGCACAAAGCTCATCACTTCGTTGCGACGCTCCGACGGGCCGATAAAGTCCGGCTGCTCTTCATACAGAGCCATCAGTTTGTCCTGATAGGCCGACAGCCGGAAAAGGTAGTTCTCCTCCTCCTGCCACTCCACGGGTGTGCCTTGGGGGCTGAGGCGAGCACCGTCGTCATTTACGGTTGTCTCGTCTTCGTCGTAGTAGGCCTCATCGCGCAGCGAATACCAACCGGAGTAGCTGTCTTTGTAGATATCTCCGGCGTCCAGCATCCGTTTCCAGATGGCCTGACTGGCGATGTGGTGCCGCTCCTCGGTTGTCCGGATAAAGTCGTCATGACTGCCACCCAGGGCCTTGGCCATAGCCTGAAACTCTGCGGCGTTTCGATCAGCAAGCTCCTGCACAGAAACACCTTCATCCCGGGCGGTTTTGAGCATTTTGATTCCATGCTCATCGGTTCCGGTCAGAAAGCGAACGTCATAGCCATCGAGCCGCTTGAAGCGCGCCAGAGCGTCGGTTGCGATCAGCTCATAGCCATGACCGATATGGGGCCTGCCATTGGGATATGAGATGGCCGTGGTGATGTAGAAGCGGGGTTTGGACAAAGTGGAGCTCGAGAGAAGTCTGGCACACAGGCGAATATAGAACAGGCCCGCTCATAGGCGATAAGCGCAAGGCTCTCAACTGTTGCCGGGCTTCTATCCAAGCGCTCCAGCAGGCGACGTTATCGCATGCCAACGATCAAACGCATCAAGGATGAACTGGCGCTTGTCGAGGTTAAGCCCCAGCGCCTCATCCAGCCGGGCATTGAAACTCTCAGAATAGTTGGCCAACTCATTGGCGCGTGCAATCTGTCCCGACGAAACTGCATGACGCACGGCGGCAGCCGTCTCGTCCCTCCATGTTGAGATCATGATCTGAAACTGAGATTCAGCCTCGCGAGACTGAAACGAAGAAGCCAGGGCGTGGATCGCAGCCCAGTCCGGGGTCGGCTGCGCCAGCAGCGCCTTAAGCGTGGTCACCAAATCCAGACCGGCGGCTTCGAGGAGCGCCACGGCGCGGCCCGGTGCACCTGCGGCCAAACCAGCCGCCGCCACCCGCTCTTCGGGGGATGCCATCAAGTCCGGCAGCTGTGCCAATATGTCCTGAACTTGTTCTGACGCTAGCGGCTTCAACGGCAAAACGCGGCAGCGGGACCGAATGGTGGGCAGCAACCGACCGGGCCGATGTGACACCAGTATGAGGATCGTTTGATCCGGCGGTTCTTCCAGATTTTTGAGGAGTGCGTTCGCGGCGCTTGCATTCATTTCATTGGCGCTGTCGACAATAGCAACGCGCCAGCCGCCCTCACCCGCCGTTGTGCCAAAGAAAGCATTGAGCTTTCGAATGACGTCCACCGTCAATTCGGTTTTTCGGCGCTTGCCAGTGGCGTCCATGGCGCGTTCGAGAACCAGCAGGTTGGGGTGCGCTTCCCCTGCGATCTTCCGCCCCGTGGCGTCGCTCAGCGTATGATCCAGAATGCGACCGCCTGCGCCTGCAATCAGGTAGCGAGCCATGCGGTAAGCAAGAGTAGCCTTTCCGATGCCTTCGGGGCCGGTGATCAGCCAGCCGTGGTGAAGCTTTCCTGAACGAGTGGCTTCTTCAAAGGCCGACATCGCCCTCTCATGCCCCACCAGCACATCGTGGGTGCCGGGGCCGGTTCCGTCAGCAAGGCTCATGACTCAGCCTCGGTGCTGACCAGTTCGGCAACGGCCTGATCGAGCTGTGCCATTGCGTCGGGCACGATTGCAGCGGTGTCGGGGTACAGGCGTTCGCTGACGGCCTTCCACACCCGTTCGCTGACTGCCGCCTCCTTGCCCCGCGCATTGATCAAAACGCACCGGTCTGGATAAGTCTCGGGGAGCTTGCGAAAAGCCCGTCTGCGCGCCGCTTGAATGTCGAGCGCTTCCTTCTCAAACCGGTCCGCTTCTTCACTTCCGCGTCTGGCGCCCGCTCTTTCCATTGCGGTCTTGGCGTCGATATCGAGAACCAGCGTAAGGTCCGGGATGGTTTTGCCAACGGCAACTTGTTCGAGCCCCAGCACAATATCGGAAGGCAGATCGCCCGATACGCCCTGATAGACACGCGTGGAGTCCATGAAACGATCGCAAATGACAGTTTTGCCGGCCTTGAGGCTTGGGGCGATCAGTTCGGCGATGTGATCGGCCCTGGCCATGTTGAACAAGACCGCCTCGGCAAACGGGCCATACTGCTCGGCCGCTCCGGATAAAATCAGCTCGCGCAGCTGCTCGGCGCGCGCGGACCCGCCGGGCTCACGAGTCATCACACTTTCGACTCCCAGCTCAGACTTCAAACGTTCTGCCAGCAGCGAGATCTGTGTGGTTTTACCCACGCCTTCACCGCCTTCGAATGTTATGAAATGAGCTGGCACCGCCTGCCTTTCTGAAACGACTTTCGTGATGCTTCTAACCCGCTGGCTCAGGAATTAGAACTCAATCCAGCCCAAAGCCAGTTCTTCCAAAGCATCCAGCGCCTGGCGTTTCAGATCGCCCTTTTCAACATCATTGGCGGCAAACAAGGGCACTTGCTGGCTCAGCTTCTCCTCAATGAAGACCTGTAGTTCACCAACGCGCTGCCCAGCCTTAACTGGCGGGATCAGAGGCCCTTGGTAGACGATCCGCGCTCTGACACGATCGGTGCTGCCAATCGGGGTGAAGATCACCAACGGTCCTTGTGATGTCAGGTCGACTGAACGCGTCTCTCCGCCATAAACACGTGCTCCCCCGATCACTTCGCCGTCCGGCAGGATCTCCCGTTTGTCAAACGCCCTGATACCCCAGTCCAGGATTTTGCGAGCTTCCTCCGCCCTTTCTCTGGTGGACGACATGCCGGAGAGAACGGCAACGAGCCTCTGATTTCCGCGAACAGCGGAGGACACAATCCCGTAGCCGCTTTCCTCGGTGAAACCGGTCTTCATGCCATCGGCACCAATGTTCATGCGGAGCAAAGGATTGCGGTTCCGCTGATTGATATTGTTCCACTCAAACTCCGGCTCGGAGTAGATGGCATAATATTGCGGATAAGACTTGATGATATGGGTCGCCAGCTTGGCCAGTTCACGCGCAGTGACCCGCTGACCGGGGTCTGGCAGACCGGTGGAGTTGGTAAACACTGAAGTCGTGAGACCGAGTGCACGCGCACGCTCTGTCATCAGATTGGCAAAGGCGCGTTCTGAGCCGGTCATGCCCTCGGCGATGGCGATGGCTGCATCATTTCCGGACTGCACAATGACTCCTCGCATGAGATCGGCGATTGCCACCTCCGAGTCGAGCTCGGCAAACATGGTCGACCCGCCGGAGCTTGCGCCACCGGTCCGCCAAGCGTTCTCGGAAATTGTGAAGGTGTCCGTCAGGCGCAAACTGCCATCGGACAGCGCGTTGAACACGACCTCCATCGTCATGATCTTGGCCATTGATGCTGGCGGAAACGGCGTGTCAGCATCCTTCTGGAACAGAATTGAGCCGGTTTCTGCGTCCATCAGGATGGCGGTCTTGGCGCGCGTTTCAAAAAGCTGTGCCTGCGCATTTGTCAAAGCAAGGAGCACGAGACAACCCGTCAGCGCGAATGTTCGCGCTGCGACTAACATCGATGAAGTAAAGCCCATGTCCCGCACCTGCCCTGATCCAGACTAGGCTAGAAAAGCACAGGCAGCCCGCTGGTTCCAGACCGATACCGACCTTGCTAGCGGATGTTCAGAATGGCCCGGATGGCACTTTCGCCAACAGACGGAGCGCCATGGGCACCTGAGATGCGGCTGGGCGCATAGCCCACGGCCAGGTCACCATTTTGTATGCCGGGCAGGCGCATGGGCTCACCATCGGCCTCGCCATTGGTTTTCCCAACGTTTTCCTTTGCGGATATCTCCGGGGTATTGCCAGCAAGTCGCTTCGCCGACGCCGTCACCGATCCCGTCGTGCCAACCTTGCCGGGAGGCGCGATGTTGGTGCCGGGAAGCGGCACGGAGAAGCCGCCGAGTGCTTCAGACGGCTTTGGAGCTGCGGCTACCATAACGGTCGGCTCCACAACCGGCCCCGGCACAATTCCGGGAAGTCCGCCAGGATTGCGGCCGCCGGGCAGGCGGATCGACGCCTCGAGATAAGGGACATCTTGTGCATGAAGGGGCGCGCGCCCGATATATTCGACCTTCACCTGAGCCGTTCCAGCCTGTTTGAAGTCCAGAACATCAGCCGTGCGCGAGGACAGATCAATCAACCGGTTGTGGGCATAGGGGCCGCGATCATTCACCCGCACGATGGCAGAATGGCCGTTCTTCACATTTGTCACGCGGGCATAACTCGGCAGCGGGAATGTCGGATGAGCCGCGGACAATGAATATTGGTCGTAGATTTCGCCGTTGGCAGTCAGCCGGCCATGGAAGTTGGGGCCATACCACGAGGCCGTGCCGGTCTTCACATATCCTGTCGCCTCTTTGGGCGTGTACCACTTGCCTTTGATTTTGTAGGGCTTGCCCAGCGATACAAAACCGCCGCCCCGCTTGACTTTCTTGGACGTGGTCAGCCTTGGGCTGGCCGCGACACCGTACTTCGCCGTCGAGAACTTGGTCTTATTGTTGATGTCGGCTTTTGGGCCAACCGAAACGGTTTTCGACGAGCCAGTACACCCGGCGAGCGCCATCCCCAAACCGACCGCAGCGAGCACGGCGAGGCGCCGCTTCGAGCGTTTGCATGCCGAACTATCGTCTATCGTCCCGTGCGCCAATGTGAGCGTCCAACCCCAGTTCGTCCGTCTCGCGCCTTATGGCGTCTTGCAGGACCGATTAGCAATGAAAATCACCGTACCATCCATCTTGCCACAAATATGGCGGAAAAAGGGGCAGCTCCGTGGCGATCAGCCGTTCATTTCGGTTCTTGGTTTATGAAGCCTTATGGCTGAACGGACGCGCGCTTTATCCAAGGGCCATCGATCAGTCTCAACATTGCTTTGCAACACGGGGCTGGGTTGCTAAGAGGCGCGCACGGAGAAGTGGCAGAGTGGTCGAATGCGGCGGTCTTGAAAACCGTTGAGCGGCAACGTTCCGGGGGTTCGAATCCCTCCTTCTCCGCCATTTTTGTTTGCACATTGCCGCCCGCCAACCCAATGTGCGTTGGCTTCGAGTTCGGACTTCGTCCTTCACTCGCCGCCACTGTCCGTTTCGGGCTCAGCACTCGTCTCCTGGTTCCAAACCAAACACGCGAAGAACGCGGTCCGCCGCACCGCCTCTACTGAAATGGATCCCTCATATATTCGGCCCTATGAGCCTTGGGTGTGGTTCCGATCTGTCGTCGGAACAGCCGATAGAAGTAGCTGGAATTCTCAAAGCCACACTCAGAGATGATGTCGTCGACCGGGGCTTCACCGGTCCGGAGCAACTGTGCGGCGTGTTCTATGCGGATCTGATTGATGTAGGCGGTTGGCGTTAGGCCAGTCGCGGCCTTGCAGGTTCTGCTGACATGCTCCGGGCTTCTGCCCGCCGATTGTATGAAGCCCTTTGAACCGAGCCGAAACACTTCCGGAGACAGGGCTGCATTGCACGCCTCCATGAACCATGCCGGAGCGGTCTGCTGCCGCGAGACGCTGTGGTGTGCAGCTCGGTTTGTGAGAAACAGAAGAAACTCCTCAATGGCAGCCAAGGACCGGCCGGCGGTCTGCAACTGCCGTGCAACGGCAACAGCGCGGGCAAACCGCGCCTGCGCGAGCGTATGTACCTCGGGCAAAGCGGAGGGACTGTCAAAGAAAAGACCACCTAGGGAATCCGCGTAGCGTGTCGCCAGATGGTGAGCCGTTTCCTGCCGAAACATCACATTGATGATCTGACATCCCTGCCGGCGATCAGCGCAGAAGGCGTGTGTGTCACCGGGGCGCAGGAACACCAATTGCCCCGCCTCGAGCGACTGCATGGCACTGTTGATCCAATGCGCGGTCTTGCCGCTTTCGATGAGAAAAACCTCATAGAAGTCGTGATCATGAGCGCGTTCCGGGAAACGCCTGGCCAACTGCTTGCGGGCAAAATGAAACGACTCCTGTGGTCCAAGATAGTCTGCAATATGGAAGGTCGTCGTTTTCATGGGGCAAATTTGTATGCATTTCCAGCCTGCAACAAGATGAGAATATCAAAATAGTGCACAAAAAAGTCAAATGTCGCCACTGACTTCCACTGCGCAGAATATAGCTTCCGTGGCGGGAGGAAATGCTGACTATGCTTCAAGCCAGAGACGATCTGGGCTTTGAGCCTGTGCGCAACGCGCACCCATCCACCCTGTCCTGCGAGCAGATTGAGCGGTACAACAGTACCGGGTTCGCGCAGCCATTCGACATCTTTTCACCTTCAGAAATCGCGGGAGTCCGGGCCTATCTGGATCGGTCCATGGCCGCCATTGGCGAGGCCGGTGCCTACGGCATCAATTGCTATCAGGCACGGCTGGCGACGCTTTGGGACATAGCGACCGACCCACGCATCATCGATCATGTCGAAGATATCATCGGTCCCAACATCATATGCTGGGCAACGGCTGTGCTATCGAAGGCGCCGCACGATCCCAAGCAGGTGCCGTGGCACCAGGATGCCGGTTTCTGGGCTCTGTCCCCTGCCCGCACCGTCACGGTCTGGCTTGCGATTGATGATGCCGACGAAGGCAACTCAGCCATGCGCTTCATTCCAGGCACTCACAAGATTGGACCGCTAGAGGTGAACGAGACCGATGAGAGCTCGGTGTTCCACATGGAGGCCAGCAATGCTGACCAGCTGGGCGAGCCATTCGTCAACAGCCTCAGAGCCGGGCAGATATCTTTGCATGCCGACATGCTGGTGCACGGTTCTCAGCCAAACACATCCGACCGGCGGCGTTGCGGGCTGACACTGCGTTATTGTCCTCCGGAGGTACGCATCACCGACAGTGGGTGGGCTCAGGGCGTCGAGGCTATTTTGTGCCGCGGCGAAGCTCCATCCTGGAAGACCCATCCAAGGCCGGAGAATGACGACATCACACAGACTTCCAGCCCGCACGTGGTGGGCAACAACTGATGCAGGTTACCTGGTACGGACATGCCGCGTTTGGCTTGCGGCCAGTCGATGGTCCCATGATCATCACAGACCCATACACACCCGAGGGTGTGGGCTACGCGCCGATCACCGATGAGGCGGATCTGGTCATTATCTCATCGGACGATGATGACGCACATTGTCGCGCGGACCTGATCGCCGGAGGGCCGGAAGTGGTCAACGCGCTGAAGGTGGCCCAAGGCGGAGAAAGCGCTCAGGCGAAGGGCATCGAAATCACAGCCATCGAGGCCGCTGAATGGGATCATCATCCAGAGCATGAGGTGCCGGGCCAGAACGGAATGTATCGTTTCGAGCTTGATGGTCTGAAGTGCGCCCATATGGGGGATGTTGGCAATCCGCTGACCGCAGAACAGCAAGCCTTCTTTGAGGGCACCGACGTGCTGTTTGCGCTCGCAGGTGGATATCTGACCATTGAACTGCCGGACCTCATGGATCTCATCCACACGGTGCGGCCAAAGCTCATCATTCCGATGCATTTTCGGACCCTGACCTACCGGCCGCGAAACACGATGTGGATCGAAAGTTTCCTGAGCGGCTTCAAGGATGAGGATGTCGACTTCGCATTCAGTTCGACAATCGACATCACAACATCAGATCTACCGGAGCGCACCCGCGTGATGGTGATGGACTACGTTCGCTAAACCAGCGGACAAATGGGCTATTGCCCGAATTTGGGAGGAAGCAATGAAGCTACACATGAAACTTATGGCCAGTTCCGCACTGGCGCTCGCAGTTCTGGCTGCGCCCGCCTTGGCACAGGATGTCTCTCGCGAGAACACGGTCATTTTCGATCTGGACCGGACCATTCAAGACCCCAACAACTTCAACTGGATGACCCCCGGCACCAAGCGCATGCACGGTGCGCACCAGACGATGTGGGAGCCGCTTTTCATCCTGAACTATGGCACGGGTGAACTCGACCCGTGGCTTGCCACCGGCTTTGAAAGCAATGACGACAGCACGGAGTTCACAATCAGCCTGCGCGAAGGTGTGGAATGGTCCGATGGAGAGGCCTTCAACGCTGATGACGTGGTCTTCACGGCCAATCTGGCGCTCACCAATGAAGAGATTTCGTCGCGTGAGGCGTCCACCATTCGCGCTCAGGTCGCCAGCGTCGAAAAGGTGGATGATCTGACCGTCAAGTTCACGCTCAAAAACGCCAACCCGCGCTTTGTTGTCGAGAATTTCGGCGTCCGTATTTTCGGTTCCTTCCTGATCATGCCTGAGCATGTCTGGAGCGGCGAGAACGCGGCAACCTTCGCGTTCAACCCACCCATCGGCACAGGGCCATACACTTTGACCTCTGCCACTTCGAACCGCGCCATCTGGGACCGGAACGACAATTGGTGGGGCGCCAAGACCGGCTTCATGGATCTGCCCGCGCCTGAGCGGGTGATTTTCCTGGAAAGCGGTGGCGAAGAAAGCCGCGCCCAGTTGATCGCATCCAACCAGTTGGACGCCGCGCAAAACGTCACGATTGGCACGTTCGAAGCTGTGAAGGCCCAGAACCCCAATGTGATCGCCTGGTATGCTGACTATCCGTTTGCGGCTGCGGACCCCTGCGCCCGCCAGTTGGAGATCAACACCACAGTTGCGCCTTGGGATGACCCCAACATGCGCAAGGCCGTGGCCAGCATCATCGACCGCAGCCAGATCGTGAACGTGGCCTATGAAGGCACCACAGAAGCGAGCCGGACCATGTTTGCGCAGTATGGCTCGATGGCGCCTTTCATCGATGCGATTGTGGAAGCCGGATATGAACTGCCGGCCAAAGCTGACGTTGCCGCCGGTCAAGCGCTGATCGAAGCCGCTGGCTGGAGCAAGGACGGTGACTACTACACCAAAGACGGTGAAACACTGTCGGTGAAGATCCACGTCAACTCGGCCTCTACGGAGTATACCCGCACCATCGATGTGGTCGTGGAGCAGTTGCAGCGTGCCGGCATCGACGCGACAGCCGTTCCTGTCGAAAATGGCGTGTTCTGGGGCGAAGTGCTTCCGTTTGGAGCCTATGAGATGTCCTACAGCTGGCTCTCATGCGGTTCGGTGAACGAGCCCTGGGCGTCGATGGGCCGTTACACAGTGGACGACGTCGTACCAGTTGGCGAGCGCAGCCCGGGCTTCAACAACACCGCTCGTTGGGACGGCGATGCTGCATCCAGCTACTCGGCGATTGTGGATCAGATTGCTGATAAGAAGCTTGGCGATCCAGCCATTCCGGGTCTGGTGGCAGAAGCCTACCAGTATCTCGATGCTGAGATGCCGTTCATTCCACTGGTGCAGGCCGCAAAGCTGCTGCCGATGAACACCACCTACTGGACGGGTTGGCCCACCAACGACAACTACTACAACCACCCGTTCTTCTGGTGGAACCACACGCACCAGATCATTCACAACCTCGAGCCTGCGAACTGATCTGAGCAATTGCCCGCTCGCAATGCGAGCAGGTGAGACATGCCGGTCGCCGCCCCTTCTGAACTTGGGCGGCGGCTGGTGCAAATTTAGCGTGCATCTGGTTTCTGGGGAGGAGAACCAATGGGACGCATCCCAACGTCTTATCTTACCAACAGGCTCACAACGCTTGTTCTAACCGTTCTGATCGCTGCGACGATCATCTGGATCATTCCAAGACTGTCGCCGGTTGATCCTGCTGAGATCGCCCTGGGCCGCATGGCCGCAGGCGCTGGTGCCGTGGCCAATTCTGAGGAAATACTCGCTCAGTTGCGCGCCAATATGGGCATCGATCAGCCGCTGATCGTGCAGTACTTCAAATATATCAGCGGCGCCCTGACCTTCGACTTTGGTCTGTCCACGGCCGCCTTCCCCACACCGGTTTCCACTCTCATTCTCAATGCCCTCCCCTGGACGCTGGGTCTGATGATCTTGTCCCTTCTGATTACCTTCTTCATCGGCAACCTCCTCGGAGCGCTGATGGTCTGGGAGCGCTCGCCAAAACTGGTCAAGGTCGCGATCCCGGCGGCCATGGTGTTCACCTCCATCCCGCCCATTCTCTCAGGCTTGCTTCTGATGTGGGTATTCGCCGCCAAACTGCAGTGGTTCCCGCTCACAGGCGCTTACAGCATTTTTGTCGAGCCAGGCTGGAGCTGGTCGTTTGTGACCTCCGTCATCCACCACGGCTTCCTGCCAGCCGTGTCCATTGTGATCGTCACATTTGGGTTCTGGGCTCTTGGAATGCGCGGCCTGATGATCGGCGTTCAAGGCGAAGACTATGTGAAGCTTGCCGAGGCCAAGGGTCTGCGCCCGCGCTACATTCTGTATCGCTACATGATCCGCAACGCGATCCTGCCTCAGATCACGGCGTTTGCCCTGAAGATCGGCCTTCTCATCGCCGGTCAGGTACTGGTGGAGCGGATTTTCGCCTACAATGGCATGGGAAAGCTGCTCTATGACGCGATCCTCAACCAGGACTTCCCAGTTATTCAGGGCGTCTCCTTCGTCATCATTCTCATCACAGCGCTGAGCGTATTTCTGGTGGACCTGCTCTACCCGTTCATCGATCCGCGCATCCGGCACGAAGCCAATTAGGGAGGGCATGACGATGAGCGACCAAACCAGCACGACTGAAGCCAACACTCCCACGACTCCCCCTGTCGAAATGTCGGGTATCAGCAAGGCGCAAGCCCGCCGCATGCGTCGTTTCGACAATCCGTGGTTGAGCCCAAAGCTCCTTTGGGGAGCCGGCCTCCTTCTCGCCATTGTGGCACTGGGCATTCTGGGTCGCCTGTTGTGGGATCTTGAGCTTGTTTTCACCGGCTCCGCGCCGCTGAAACTGCCACCTGTGGGCTTCGAAAACCTGAGGGGACAACCGGGCGTCACCGACTACCCATTGGGCACTGATGGCGGCGGCCGCGATATGCTTGCGCTGATCACCATTGGCGCGCCCAACACACTCTTCGTCGGCCTTTTGGCAAGCCTGATCGGCATGTCCATCGGGATTTTCCTGGGCTTCTCTGCCGGCTTCCTTGGTGGTCGTACCGATGACGTGATCCGCATCCTGGCCGACGTGATGATCACCATTCCTCCACTCCTCATCCTCGTTGTGTTCCAGAGCTCCTACGGCGATGTGTCGCTCACCATGATGGCGCTACTGATCGCCGGCTTTGTCTGGCAGTCGCCGACGCGGCTCATTCGGGCACAGGTACTGTCCATGAAGCAGTCGGGCTATGTTCAGATGGCCCAGCTGTCCGGCGCATCGACATGGCACATCATGTTCAAGGAGATGCTGCCGAACCTTGTGCCCTACCTGTTTGGCTCCTTCATTGCGTCAGTGACGACATCCATCGTCACAGCCGTGGGGCTTGAGGTTCTGGGACTTGGTCCGCAGCGCATCCCGACACTGGGTCGTACAATCTATGAAGCGATCAATGCCGGCGCCCTCATCCAGAATCTCTGGTGGTGGTGGGGTATTCCTACGCTTCTTTTGGGCATCATCTTCATCGGCCTTCTCCTGATCAATCTGGGCCTTGATGAGGTGTCGAATCCACGTCTGAGGAGACTGTCATGAGCGCCTCGCCCGTTTTGACACTCACCGATCTGTCGATCGAGTTCCCAACGTCAAAAGGCCTGGTGAAGGCTGTTCAGTCGCTCAATCTGAGCATCGCTGAAGGTCGTCGCGTCGGCTTCATCGGCGAAAGTGGGTCTGGCAAGACAACCACTGCCCTCTCCGTCATGCAGATGCTGGCTGAGCCTGGGCGGGTCGCTGACGGGGCCATCGACCTCAATGGCACCAACATCTTGGCCGCCAATGAAGAGGAGATGCGGCGCATCCGACTGTCTCGGATCTCTTACATTCCGCAGGGAGCGATGAACTCGCTCAACCCGGTGATGCGGGTCGAGCCACAAATGTGGGACGCCATCATCGCCCATGAAGGCAATGTGGCCAGGGCCGAGCTCAAACGGCGTTCTGATGCCGCGCTCCAGAGTGTCGGGCTGCCGCTGCACACAGGCAATCTCTATCCCCATGAGCTGTCAGGCGGCATGAAGCAGCGCGTCTGCATTGCACTGGGCATTATCCTAAATCCTGAATTGATCATCGCGGACGAGCCAACGTCAGCGCTGGACGTCGTGACCCAGCGCCAGGTCATGCAGACCTTGAAGGACATCCAGTCGAAGATCGGCTCTGCGCTCATCCTGATCGGCCACGACATGGGGCTGATGGCGCAGTCGGTAGATGAACTCGCCGTCCTCAAGAACGGTGTTCTGGTTGAGCACGGCACCGTTCAGCAAATCATCGAAAACCCGCAACATCCCTACACGCAGGAGCTGATTTCCTCCGTGCCGCTCGTCGGGGGCGATACCTTCCTCAACGCCGACGAGCGTGCTCCGGCACCTAAGCGTAATAGCTCGGAGCCCTTGCTGAGGTTTGACAACGTCAAGAAGGTTTATGGCAGCAATACAGCTCTGCACCCGATGTCGTTTACGCTGCAGGGCGACACGCCTCAGATCATTTCGATCGTCGGGCAATCCGGCTCGGGCAAGTCGACCATGGGCTCCATCATGCTCGGCTTCAATCCTCCCACCTCGGGTCAGGTGCTGTTTGAAGGTCAGGACATTCAGAAGATGTCTGCCGCACAATCGCTGGAGTTTCGCAAGAATGTGCAGGCGGTTTTTCAGGATCCCTACGCCTGCTTCAATCCGTTCTACAGGGTCAATCACGCGCTGAAATTCCCCTTCAAGCAGTTTGGCCTCTCGCAGGGCGAGGCGCATATGCAGAGCGCCATGGAAGAAGCGTGTGATGCCGTCGGACTGGACCCGGACCTGGTGTTGCCGCGCTACCCGCACCAATTGTCAGGTGGTCAGCGGCAGCGGCTCATTGTGGCGCGAGCCCTGATGCTTTCGCCCAAGCTTCTGATTGCAGATGAACCGGTCTCCATGGTCGATGCATCGCTGAGAGCATCGATCCTGTCGAACATTTACGATCTCAAAGACAAGTACGGCATCTCGATCCTTTACATCACCCACGACCTCGCCACGGCTTACCATGTGAGTGACTATGTGATGGTTCTCTACAAGGGCAATGTCGTGGAAGCCGGGCCGCCCAAGGAAGTGATCGGGGCGCCGCAACACCCCTACACGCAGCTTCTGATCGACTCGATCCCATGGCCCGACCTTGAACGCTCCTGGGGCGGCGACGTCGACGAGGCTCATCTTGATCCGGCACGACAGGATGCGGCGTTCGCCGGGTCAGTCTACCGAAGCACCGTGCCAGGCTTT
Source organism: Pseudomonadota bacterium (assembly GCA_039816825.1). GTDB lineage: Bacteria > Pseudomonadota > Alphaproteobacteria > Rhizobiales > Rhizobiaceae > JBCBXA01. The sequence continues at coordinate 33,468 of JBCBXA010000007.1, forward strand.
GACCTCGCAGATCCGGGACAGAAAGCACTCGCATGAGCGGCCGATGGCCGTTCACGGCCGAGAAAATTGCGACGCGACTGAACCTGATCCGACCTTTCATCTACCGGAAGAGCGCGCCGCTTCCGCATTTTCGACTGCTGCCCTTGCCCGAGGCGATGGTGGACGCACCGATCTGTGCCGATCCTTCGGGGTGGGAAGAGATCGAGCATGAAAGCTATTGGGGTCGGTCAGATCTGAATTTTGTGCTCAAGAGCAATTTCAGGGTGCCTGACGGATGGGGTGATCAAAATCTGGCGATCCGCTTCCCCCTCGGTGTCATGGGCGACATCTTCAACCATCCTGAAGCACTGGTGCACATTGACGGAGTGCCCGTCGGGTCGGCAGACCGTTATCACCACAGCATCACGCTCAACCCATCGATGGTTGACGGGCGCGATCACCTTCTTTCCTTGCACGGCTGGACAGGTCACGCCGGCTGGCCACCAGATCCAAACAGCCGTGCAAAACTGTTCATGGGCAAGTGCGAGATCGTCCAACGCGATCCGCTCATGCTCGCCTTCTACAGACTGTCGGCGAGCGTGCTAGATGTCGTCCGAACTCTGGGTGATAGCGATCCCGTTGCAGAGAAGCTTCTCGCAGCGTTGGATAAGGCCTTCATAGCCCTCGATACACGGGATCCTCTGAACGATCGCCTTTACGACAGCCTGCCTAATGCGGCTGCCATTCTACGTGCTGGTATAGATGATGCCGGCAAGCCTTTGCCTGTCACGCTGCACGGCATTGGCCACGCGCATATGGACATCGCCTACCTTTGGCCGATCTCACAGATACGCCTCAAGAACGCGCGCACATACAGCAATGTGCTCCGCCTTATGGATGCTGATCCCCACTACAAGTTCTCTCACTCGCAACCACAACTCTACGAGTACACTAGGCAGGACTATCCGCAGATCTTCGAGCGCATCAAGGAGCGTGTGAAAGAGGGTCGCTGGGAGGTGATGGGCGGCATGTGGGTCGAGCCGGACCTCAACATTCCTGGAGCCGAGGCACTTGTTCGGCAGATCATGCTGGGACGAGCTTACTTCGAAGAGCATTTCGGCGATGTGGAGACACCCGCCCTCTGGCTGCCCGACACGTTCGGGTTCCCCGGACAGGTTCCCCAATTGATGAAACATGCCGGCTTGAGCTGGTTTGTGACCAACAAGCTCAATTGGAACCAGCGAAACCGCATCCCTTCAACGAGCCATGTCTGGGAAGGCATCGACGGTACGCAAGTCGTGACGCACGTGCTGACCACACCGCGCCCGGTGCAATATCTGCCCTTTCCAACAAACTATAAGAGCGATCTGACAGCACCCGAAGTGCTGGGAACATGGATTGGTTCAAGCGCGCCGGACAGCGTACGGGACTTGCCGGTTTGCTATGGTTATGGCGATGGAGGCGGCGGGCCCACGGAAGACCTTCTGGCGCGCGCGCACATCTATTCGGACATGCCGGGCATGCCGAGATTCAAGATGAGCACTGTGCGTGATGTTCTTGAAAAAATTCAAGATAATGTTGCTACACTCCCGGTGTGGAAAGGTGAACATTATCTGGAGGGCCACCGTGGAACCCTGACATCCCAGGGATGGATCAAGCGAGCCAATCGAAAGGCGGAATGGGCATTGCACAATGCGGAGGCTCTGTGCGCCATGGCTGGCGTTCAACCAGATCTCAAACGCGCCTGGGAACTGCTGTGCCTGAACCAGTTCCATGACATCATAACCGGAACATCCGTCGCCGAGGTTTTCGTCGATGCGCGGCGCGATTTTGAAGAGATCTCGCAACTGGCTCGTGAATGTGCTGATCAAGCAGTTGCGCAGCTCCCGTCCAGCGAACCGTTTGTAGCCAATCTGGCCCCTGTCAGCGGACCTCGGCTGGCATTGCTCGACGAATCTCATGGGGCGGCGGGTCAGAAGACTGAAGTCGGCACCCTCGCCTTCTTTCCGGACATGCCGAGCTACTCCTTGGTGCCGCTGAGCGCCTGCGGAAACCCTGAAGGAATGGTGACCGCCTCGCTCGAAGGCGACAAGGCCATTCTCGAGAACAGCCATGTTCGGGTGGAGCTCAACGAACGCGGCGAACTTCAGTCCGTTTTCGACAAGGCGGCCAATCGCTCCGTTCTTGGCGACAGGCATATCGGCAACGTGCTCCAAGTGTTTGAAGATCGCCCGATTTGTTGGGATGCCTGGGACATCGATCCTTTCATCGAAGATCGAATGGAGAAAATCGATACGGTCTCGGAATTGGAGGTCGTGGAATCGGGGCCGTTGCGGGCTTCCATTCGCGTAGTCCGCAGGTGGCGGAATAGCGAAGTGTCGCAGGAAATCCGCCTCCGGGCTCATTCGCCGCGGATCGATTTCGTGACGAAAGTGGACTGGCACGAGAGCCACACACTGCTCAAAGCCTCTTTCCCAACCAGCGTCTCCGCCCGCACCGCGCACTACGATATTCAATGGGGGCGTATGGAGCGGGCCACGGCTCGAGAAAGCGAGTTCGACCTGGCGCGCTATGAAGTGGCCGCGCACAAATGGGCTTGTTTGACCGACGGTGACTATGCCGTCGCGCTGCTGAACGACTGCAAGTATGGCTACGATGTGCGCGACAACACAATTCGGATAACGCTGATCAAGTCAGCCACTTACCCCGATCCGAATGCCGATCAGGGCATGCATGAGTTCACGTACAGCCTGCTATCCTTGCCACAAGCCAATATGCGGGCGCTGGACTATGAGGCCTACGATCTCAACGTGCCTTTGGCGTTCGGAGGACGCAACTCGGCACCTGAAGATGGAGTCGCGTCGCTTGGCGCATCACTTGTGGCGAGCAGCAACCCTGCTGTCATTGTCGAGACGATCAAGCCCGCGGAAGATGGCGACGGCCTGATCGTTCGCGTGTTCGAGAACCGCGGCAGCCCCGCATCGAGCCAATTGACGTTTTCAAAAACCGTTCTCGGCGCCGAACGCGTGAATTTTCTTGAGCGTTGGACAGAGGACCTGCCGGTTGCGGACGGATGGATTGACCTGGAGTTGCAGCCTTTCGAGATCGTTTCGCTTCGGGTTCGGTTCCGATGAGCGAGACCAGAAGCCCCTAAACCAGTTTGCCGCGTTGAAAACAGCTCATTTGCGCGTATGTCGTTGGCATGGCTGAACACAAAGACTTTATGGAAACGCAAATAGCGGTGGTGGGCGGCGGACTGACCGGAGGCCTTGCCGCGCTCGGCTTTGCTCAAGCCGGCTGGCAAACCGTGCATCTGGCCCCGCGCAGCAACCGGCCCGATCATCGCAGTACGGCGCTTTTGAACCCATCGCTGGAATTCCTGTCGGAGCTGGGCCTGCTGGATCTGCTTGAAGGCAAAGGAGCTCCTCTCCGCACGATGCGATTGCTGGATGGTACGAAAAGACTGCTCCGCACGCCTCCGACTGACTTTGTGGCCCGTGAGGCTGGACTCGATTCCTTTGGGGTGAACTTCCTGAACCAGGATTTGCTGGGCACAATTGAAGAGCGTTCGCAGCAATTTGCCAATCTGGAGCGGTTGGAGACTGCGGTTGACGGCGTATCTCTCTCCGATCGCCCGGTTCTGTCGTTGGAAAACGGGTCCTGTCTCCGGGCTGGGCTGGTGATCGCGGGTGATGGGAGACATTCGATCCTTCGCCAGACGGCTGAAATCGACACACGTCGATGGTCGTACCCTCAGGTCGCATTGGTTGGTGAGTTTGCTCATAGCCGAGATCACGGCTTCGTTTCGACGGAGTTTCACACCAAAACAGGACCGTTCACCACGGTGCCCATGCCAGGCAGACAATCGAGCCTTGTCTGGGTCGTTGAGCCACCAGACGCCGAAGAGATCAAAGCACAGGACCTGGAGACGTCAGCACGACAGATCGAGAGAAGATTGCAGTCTTCACTGGGCAAAGTGCAACTCGAGCGTCCGCTTCAGGGGTTTCCTTTGGAGGGCATGATTGCGAAGTCTTTTGCTCAGAAGGGCATTTTGCTCGTCGGAGAGGCCTCCCATGTTTTCCCGCCCATCGGAGCACAGGGATTGAACCTCGGCGTCCGCGATGTTCGCGATGCCGTCAATTCGGCCGGCGCCGTGCGGTTTTTGTCGGATACAGATCGCGAAGACATCTGTTCCGCGTTCAATCGCAGCCGGGCGGCCGACGTGCGTTTGCGGACGGCCGGTGTGGATGCCTTGAACAGGTCTTTGCTCACCGAAGCGCTGCCCGTGCAGGCAGCGCGGGGCATTGGTCTACACGCTCTTTCCCAATCGTCCGTGCTGAGAAAGGCCGCAATGGCCGTCGGGCTGGGCGCCAAACGCAGCGCCTAGCTGGACGGAAACAGATCCAAGGGCAGCACGTCGCCGCCAAGCAGATATAGAATCAGCGGGACCGTCACGAAGCTAAGGATCGTAGACACCAGCATGACGCCGGATGCACCGTCTTCCCACGTCCGATATTGTTGGGCGATGATGAAAACATTGGTGGCTGTCGGCAGACAGGCCAGTAGCACCGCCGCCTGAACCCAGATGGGTTCGAAGTCGCCGACGATACTCAACAGCAGCCACACCAGAAACGGATAGAAAATCAGCTTCACAAAGATCAAAAGCGCGGTGGGCGCGCTGAAGGCTGTGAATGGCCTTAGGGCAAGCGAGACTCCCATAGCGAACAAGGCGCAGGGAGCGGCTGCGCCAGCCAGAAGATCGAGCAACCGCTCAACAGGTGATGGGATCGCAAGTCCTGAGGCCGAGATCGCTACCCCCACAAAACAGGCAACGATGAATGGGAAGGAAATGACCTTCCAGACAATGCCGCCAGCAATCTTCCACCAACTGCCCTTTAGACGCCCGGTGAGGGCCATGCCAAACGGTGCAATGAAGAAGTGCAGCGTGTTTTCAAACACCATGATGAGGGCCACCGGGATAAGACCCTTCGGCCCGAGGGCGGCGAGGATGACGCCGGGGCCCAGATAGCCGATATTTCCGTAGGCCGCGGACAAGCCGGCGATGATCGACCGAGGCGCACTGCCCTTCCCCAGAAACCGGAAGATCACGAACCCGATCACGAATGTCAGAAGAGTCGCGTAAGTGGTGACGGCAACATAATCGAAGCGTGTCAGATCCTCGATGGGTGCGAGGGCGACAAGCTTGATGAACAAGGCGGGCAGCGCTGCATAGACGATAAAGATGTTGAGCCATTCGAGCCCTGCGAGAGACGCGGACTTGAATATCTTTCCGAACGCGATGCCGATGGCGATGAGGCCAAACAAAGGTACGGCAATGTCGATTAGGTTCCCCAACCCAAGCCCCTGTTTGCCAGACTCGCCGTGTCCTCAATAGCGCCCCAAACCATCCATTGCTACGGCTGTGCTTAGCCTTCGGCACTTGGCAGCTGTGGCGGAAGCGGGATAAGTTGAACCCTGTAGGAGCCTTTGGAAGAGTGTGGTCATGGTTGAGACAAAACGTGCCCGGTACACAATCGGAAACGTTGTGCGGCATCGCCTTTTCGGCTTTCGAGGCGTTGTCTACGACATCGATCCGGAGTTCGACCACACTGACGAGTGGTATGACGCTATCCCTGACAACATCAAACCCCGTAAGGACCAGCCGTTCTACCATCTTTACGCGGTACGCGAGGACAGCGATTTCATGGCATATGTGTCCGAGCAAAATCTCGAGCCAGACGAAACCGGCACACCTGTGGCTCACCCCGCGGTCAATGAAGTGTTCGAAACCGCTGAGGACGGGCAGTATAAAGAGCGATCCCCTGCTCTTCACTAAGCAAAAAGGCCGCCCTGTGAGGCGGCCTTCTGTTTTTGGTTCCCGAGCAAAGCTGAGACTATTCTGACTTGGCGGCCTCTTGGGCGGCTTCGAGCGCCTTGCGGGCTTCCTCGGCTTTGGCTGCCAGTTCTTCCTGTAGCTTCTTCTGGTTCTCCAGAACATCCTGCTGATCGAGCGGCGGGCCGTCAAAGGCCGCAGTGAACCCGGTCAGGGTCACGGGCACCGGGTTTGGCTGGCGCTGGAAGTTGGTGGATGTCAGGCGAAGCTCGCCGCCACGCTTGAAGCTTGCAATCATCTCATTGGTGAGGCGCATTTCCGCGACACAGCGGTCTGGGACACACACCACATAGGGCAGCTTGGTGGCAGCACCGCCATCGATCTGAAGGTCGATCCCGGGCTGGATGCTGCGACCGCTCGGCACAGACACCTGCAAAAGCTGACCATCCTGCGGACCGTCGATCAGGATAAGCGCAACCCCGGTTACCAACTGGCCGGTACTCGCGCGGCGAAGCTGCTGCACCGTGCAGATCTCCGTGTCTGCGTTCTTGTTGCACGTTTTGAACCAGCCCTGCGGCGTCGCTTGCTGGGCAAATGCCGGCACACTGACGAAAGCGCTGGCGGCCAGTGCCGTGGCTAGAAGTTTACGAAGGGCCATTTTGGTATCCTTGGAGTATCTTGAGAATTCTATCGTCTGCCCACGTGGCAGACTTCGGGACATATCTCGATTGGCACGCCCCGACGGTTTCGAACGCCTTTAACCGGTGCAAATGGGGCAATAAAGCGGCTGGCCCGTCAATAGCGGCCCTTCTGCCAATTGCAAAGGCAATACTTGGCGTTTGGTTGACCCGCTTTGACGGGTCGTGGCGCTGAATCGTCAAAGTTGACAGGTCTGGCCGCCACCGATCTGCTAACGTCTCAGTCGATACGAATCGTGGCTGTTTTGAAAGCGAGGGCCTAATGCGCATCCCAAGTCTCCAATCCTCCTTCTTCTTCGCATCAATCGTGTCTTTGAGTCTTGCGGTTGCTGCAACATCGGCAAACGCGCAGCCGTCTCACGGCCTGTCAATGCATGGTGAGCCCGCAGTTCCAGCCGGCTTTACCCATCTGCCATATGCCAATCCCGATGCGCCCAAGGGGGGCGAGATCGTTTATGGAGTGCGCGGTACGTTCGACAGCTTGAACCCGTTCATCGTCAAGAGCGCAACTACGAGCGCGCGCGGTATCTGGGACTCCGCATACGGCCACACCGTGCTTGAAAGCCTTTTGTTCCGAAGCCGGGATGAAGGCTTTACCCTGTATGGCCTTTTGGCAGAGACCGTCGAAACCGACGAGGATCGCACCTTCATCGAATTCCAGCTGCGCCCGGAAGCCAAGTTCTCCGACGGCAAGCCCGTTCGGCCGGAGGATGTCATCTTCACCATGAACCTTCTTACAGAGAAGGGTCGCCCCACCTATGCCCGCCGTATGGACAAGGTTGCGAAACTCGAGCGTGTGGAGCCCAATGGCGTTCGGTTCACGTTCAACGAAAAAGCCGATCGCGAGCTTCCGCTGCTCATGGGCATGATCCCGATCTTTCCCGAAAACGCCACCGACGCCGAGACATTCGACCAAACGACGCTGACGCCGCCTGTTGGGTCTGGCCCTTATCTCGTGTCGGAGGTGAAGCCGAACGAGCGGATCGTTTACACCAAACGAGACGACTATTGGGGCAAGGACCTCGCTGTAAAACAGGGCTTCGACAATTTCGACACCATTCGGATCGAATATTTCCGCGACCAGAACTCTCTGTTTGAAGCCTTCAAGAAGGGCATTTTCGATATCTACCCGGAAGGAAATCCCACCAAGTGGGCGACGAACTACAATTTCCCGGCGGTCAATGATGGTCGAGTGAACCAGGTCGTTTTCGAGCCGGACCGTCCGCTGCCCATGCTGGGCATCGTCTTCAACCAGCGGCGCGAAATGTTCCAGAACAAGAATGTTCGCAAGGCTCTGGCCGATGTCCTGGATTTCGAAGCGCTGAACAAGAACCTCTATTCAGGCATCTACAGTCGTGCCGCCAGCTTCTGGCAGAACTCGGAACTGTCTGCCCTCGGCGTTCCGGCATCCGACGCCGAGAAGGCGCTTCTCGAACCGTTTATGGACGAAATGGACCCCGCCGTTATGGACGGGACGTACAAGCCCAGGGTGCATGATGGTTCGGGCCTCGACCGAACCGTATTGAGAGACGTTCTGCAGGCTCTGCAGGCTGAGGGCTATCAGTTGCGCGACCGCAAATTGATTGGTCCAGACGGCCAACAGATGAAGTTTGCCATGCTTATGGTCAGTGCTGATCAAGAGCGGATTGCCCTCGCCTATCAAAAGTCGCTGGCCCGCCTTGGTATCGAGTTGGAGCTGCAAACCGTTGACTCCGCGCAATTCCAGAAGCGCCGCACCGGCTTTGACTACGATGTGGTCATGGCCAGTTTCTCGGCCAGCCTATCGCCCGGTGCCGAACAGGTTTGGCGCTGGTCCACCAAGGCGGCTGATATTGAGGGTACATTTGCCTTTGCCGGTGTGAAAAGCCCAGCGGTCGATGCGATGATCGACGCTCTGCTTGCCGCCCGCACCCGTGAGGAGTTTGTAACAGCCGTTCGTGCTTATGACCGAGCTCTGATCAGTCAGTTCGCCCTCGTGCCACTCTACAATCTTCCAGGAGAGCGCGTCGCGGTATGGAACAAGCTTGCGTGGCCTGAAACAACGCCGCTCTATGGCTATCGCACGCCGACCTGGTGGTTGCGCAGCGAATGAGTGCCGATCAGACGACGGTCACCATCGATGTTGTATCCGATGTCATGTGCCCCTGGTGCTACATCGGTAAACGTCGTCTTGAGGCTGCCCTCGAAAAGATCGGTGAGCAGCCGGTGGAGGTGCGGTGGCGTCCGTTTCAGCTCGACTCCACGCTGCCTCGGCAGGGAAAGGACCGGCGCCAATATCTCGAAGAGAAGTTCGGCGGACCTGAGCGTGCAAAACAGATCTACAGCCAGATTGAAGAGGCGGGTAGAGAAGAGGCGATCCCCTTCGATTTCGAAGCCATAGAGGTATCGCCGAACACTCTGGATGCCCACCGGCTCATCCGCTGGGCTGGGGGCGTGTCAGAAGCGACCCAGGACAAAGTGGTGGAAGCTCTGTTCGAAGCGTTTTTCGTCAAAGGCCGCAACATTGGTGATCATGTCGTTTTGGCCGATGCCGCAGGCCGCGCCGGCATGGATCCGCAGCTTGTCCATCAATTGCTCGCCACTGACCGCGATGTTCAGGAGACCCAAGGACAAATTGGCCAGGCGAGCGCCATGGGCGTTCAGGGTGTGCCCTGCTTCATTTTGAACGGTCGGCACGCCCTAAGCGGCGCGCAGCCACCCGACACTCTTGCGGCCGCCATCAAACAGGTCGCTGAAATGGAGACGGGCGCGCCAGGCTAGCCCCGCGCGCCAACGACCATATCGTTGAGGCCTTCGCGCACGTAAGCCGCATCGTTGCCAAGGGCGATGAAATCGAAGCCGAGGCTACGCGCCAGCTTCGCGTCTTCCACGGAATAGCAGTAGATCGCCGCCCATTTGCCATGGTCTTTGACGGCCTGCACCACCGCCTTGATCGCGGGCATGGAGCCGTCACCAAATGGAACCAGTTCCTTACCGCCCGCGAGGCTGAACGAGAGGTCTGCCGGGCCGACAAACAGCGCATCAATGCCATCCATGCCGGCAATCGCGTCGAGATTTTCGACAGCAGTCGCAGTTTCGATCATGGCTATGGCCTTGGTGTCGGCATTGGCCGAAGTCCGGTAGCTGGCGGCGTCCGGATAGCTGGTGACGTTAACAGCGCGCGTCGGCCCGTAGGAGCGCTCTCCAACCGGCGGATATTTGGCCGCACCAGCAAACCTGCGGGCGTCCTCCGGCGTGTTGATCATCGGCGCAATGATGGCATCGGCCCCGAAATCCAGGCACCGGCTCACGCTGGCCCAATCGCCGACAGGTGTTCTGACAATGGCGGGTTTGCCCAGTCGCTTGACGGCTCCGACACAGCGCATCACCGATTCAATTCCGGCAAGCCCGTGCTGCATATCAAACGTGACGGCGTCCACGCTGGTGTTGGCGTAGAGTTCAGCAATCAGTGGTTCGGGCAAGGAGCTCCACGCGGATAGTAGCGCCGAGCCCTGCGCAGGGACGAGGCTCATTGAGAGCTCTCATCCTCGATCTGCTGCATAGCCTGGCCCATCTTGGCCACCATCTGGGTGCGAATGTCTTCGTCGCTCGTATCGCTGCTGAGGTCTGCCCTCAGCTTGCGGAACACATCCTCGTCGCCGGCCTCTTCGAAATCGGCGCGAACCACCTCTTTGGCATAGTCGGCGGCTTCCTCATCGCTTTTGCCCATAAGGCCGGCGGCCCATAAGCCAAGAAGCTTGTTTCGACGCGCTTCGGCTTTGAACTTCAGTTCTGCGTCATGGGCAAATTTGCGCTCATAGGCGTCGCCGCGATCTTCCAGGGCCATCATTGTCCTCCTGCGGTGGCATCGGTCTCCCCGTAGGTATGGGCTGCGATGGACGCTGGCAAGCGGTGATCGGTGGGCGAAACCCAGTTTCATGCCTGTGCCACTTGCACCATGCACATGCAGGGCATAGGCCATCCCCAGGCAGCGCATAGAAGGCGCACATGCTCAACGCCTCCGCATGGGAGTATCCACCAAATGTCCAGACGCCGTCGCATCTACGAGGGTAAGGCCAAAATCCTCTATGAGGGTCCGGAGCCCGGTACCCTGATCCAGTTCTTCAAGGACGATGCGACAGCCTTCAATGCACAGAAACATGAGGTGATCGACGGCAAGGGCGTGCTGAACAACCGTATCTCTGAGTACATCTTCAAGGGCCTTTCGCGGATCGGAGTTCCGACCCACTTTGTGCGGCGCGTGAATATGCGCGAACAATTGATCCGCGAAGTGGAGATCATCCCGATCGAGCTGGTGGTTCGCAATGTCGCGGCCGGTTCGATCTGCAAACGCCTTGGCGTTGAATCTGGGACCGTTCTGCCCCGCTCAATCATCGAGTTTTACTACAAGAACGACGATCTCGGCGATCCGATGGTCTCCGAAGAGCATGTGACGGCATTTGGATGGGCAAACCCGCAGGAAATCGACGACATGATGGCGCTGGCCATTCGGGTGAACGACTTTCTGACCGGTCTGTTTCTCGGCGTCGGCATCCAACTGGTCGACTTCAAGATTGAGTGCGGACGCCTCTTCGAAAACGATATGATGCGGATTGTTATTGCCGATGAAATCTCGCCTGACAGCTGCCGCCTTTGGGATATCGAAACCCAGAAGAAGCTGGACAAGGACAATTTCCGAGAGGGTCTCGACGACCTTGTCAGCGCCTATACCGAGGTCGCCACGCGACTTGGACTGATGCAGAAAAACGAAGCCCCGCGGCCCACGGGCCCGGTCTTGGTGAAGTAACCAGAAAACGAGTTCCCGATCATGAAAGCCCGCGTCATCGTCACCTTGAAAAACGGCGTTCTGGACCCCCAGGGCAAGGCCATCGAGGGTGCACTTTCATCCATGGGTCATGGCGGTGTTGAGCAGGTTCGGCAGGGCAAGGTTTTTGACATTGAGCTCGATGCCTCGGCGGCCGATCCAAAGGCAAAGGTTGAGGCCATGTGCGAGGCGCTGCTGGCCAATACGGTCATCGAGACCTACTCCATAGAGCTGCAGGACTGACCGATGGCCGCTACTGTCGTGCTTGTTCCCGGTCTCAACCGCGACCGCGATATGATCGCAGCGCTGGAACTGATCTCGGGGACCCGGCCCCAAACAGTTTGGGCCACTGACACAGAGTTGCCGGCCACAGACCTGATCGTGATCCCTGGCGGTTTTTCCTATGGGGACTACTTGCGGTGTGGCGCGATTGCAGCGCGCCTGCCTGTGATGCGTGCGGTTTCCGACGCCGCCGGGCGGGGCGTGCCCGTGCTTGGGGTCTGCAATGGCTTTCAGATTCTCATCGAATGCGGCCTTCTTCCCGGTGCTCTGATGCGCAACGCTTCCCTGCGCTTCGTCTGCCGTAAGGTGCAGCTTGAGGTCGTCAACGCAACGAGCCTGTTCACAAGCGGCTACAGTGCTGGCGACATCATCAATTGTCCCGTCGCTCACCATGACGGCAATTATTTCGCCGAGCCCGATGAATTGGCGGCCCTGGAAGATCGGGGCGGAATCGCATTCCGCTATGCCAATGGCACCAACCCAAACGGGTCTGTGAACGATATAGCCGGCATCACCAATCCGGCAGGCAACGTACTAGGCCTCATGCCTCATCCTGAGAACCTGATAGAGCCGCTGCATGGCGGTACTGACGGCCGAGCGCTGTTTGAAGGCGCTCTCCGCCAAGTCGCTTAGGCGCGTCGCTCAGACATGGAACTAAGAGGCAGAACTGTCCGCACCGGCAACGACTTCAGTTCTACCACCCGGTGCCTCTCCGGGCGTTGTCCGATAGACTTCCATCTGATCGCTGACCTTATTGCATCCGATCAGAAGGTTGGCCTCGACGGACACGATCTTGAGCCGAAATTCAGCACCCGTGTCGCGCACGACATGGACATGATCCGGATCTGCCTTCAACGCCGCCGGAAGCGCCAATGTCGTTGTCTTGCAGTGCTCAAAACCCACTGATTTGCGCACGATCAACTCTTCGCCTGCCAATGCGCCACTGGGCGTCAGCAACACGGCCAGCAACGTTGCGACCGAAAAGCCCATCTGCGCCGCGCGCGTGTGAGCCCAAACCCCTCGATTGCACATAGGCAATCCCCCTCAGGTTCGCTTTGTGTTACGACCGACGCCCCGGCCGATCGTGCCGACAAACCATCTCCCCAGAGGCAGCCGACTCGAAAATGGTAGCAGAGAAAGTTAACAGCGCACTGCGTGCATCCCGGTATGGATGGGCCACAACTGTTTCCAAATCCGGATTTAGCATCAAGATCAGTGCCTTGAGCGCAGTTCTTTTGGCACTTTCGGCTTGCCAGACACCAGACCCTGGGATCACAAGCTTTTCTGCGCAAAGCGATGAAAAGATTGGCCGTTTGATGCCGCGACTCGTCGCTTTGGCCAGTAAATGCCTCGCCGGTACTGGAAAACCGTTCCCGCAATATCGGGTATCGTCGGAGCTGAATTCCCTCTCTGGCCAACCGCGAATCTTGCTGGTTCGCCGCGATGACACCCAGGGACTGCCCGGACTCGTTATCCTTGGCCAGGTTCAAGACAATGGCACCGCACTTTCGGTCTTCGGAAGACTGCTCAGTGCCGATGGTGACAGATCGGTCGTCCGCAACGTCCGGTCATGGGCAGACGGCGGAACGGACTGCGTCTGATCAGGCCGCCTTCGCGATCTGCACCTGATTGCGCCCGTTGCGCTTGGCCTCGTAAAGGGCCGTGTCGGCACGGTGAACAAGGCCGTCCACATTCTCCAGCTTTTCACCCAGTGAAGCCAATCCAAGGCTGACTGTCACCGGGATCTGTTGCTTGCCGCCATCGATGATGAACGGGTGCGAGGCGATTTCGACACGCAGCCGTTCAGCCACGACCTTTGCCAGGGCCATGTCAGTGTCCGGCATGACGATCGCAAACTCTTCGCCGCCATAGCGGCACGCCAGGTCAACCGTGCGAATGTTCCGTTTGATGCGCTCGGCGAATTCCTTGAGCACGTCATCACCAGCCTGGTGGCCATAGGTGTCGTTGACGGACTTGAAGTGATCAATGTCGGTCAGCAGCACGGTCAATGGCTTGCGACGCGCGGTGGCCCGATTGAGAATCGTGGCCAGATGGCTGTCGAAGTAACGGCGGTTGAAGAGGCCCGTCAGACCGTCAGTAACCGCCATCTCGACGGTTGCCTGCATGGAACTGCGAAGCGCGTCGGTAAAGGCCTTGCGGCGCATCTGAGTGCGGACGCGGGCCAGAAGCTCGTTCCCGTCCACCGGGCGGTGAATGTAGTCATTCACGCCGAGATCAAGGCCTCGGATAAGCCGTGCCTCCTCATTCTCACCAGTGATGATGATGATCGGCGTTTGTCGTGTGCGCTCGAGCGAACGCAACTGGCTGCAGAAGCGCAGCGCGTCGCTGTTCTTGATGGCCAGACTGACGACGATCACATCGTGACCGCCATCGGCCGCCTTGAACAAGGCATCCTGGCTTTGGGTCACCACGTCAACTGAATGCTCTTTGGCCAGCGAACGAACGATCCGCTCATAGGAAGAGGCATTGTCGTCGATCAGCAGAATACTGGCCTGGCGCTCCGCTTTCTCTTCAGAGGCAGCGATCAATTCGGTGATGGCAGCACTGTCAGCACCCGTGTCCACGCGCATTCGCAGTTCATCAGTCAGCAATTTGAGCCGCGCGAGACTTTTTACACGGGTGATAAGCGCCAGTTCTGAGACAGGCTTGGTGAGGAAGTCGTCCGCTCCGGCGCGAAGGCCTTGAAGCCGGTCTTCCGGCTGGTCCAGCGCCGTCACCATAACGATTGGTATGTGCCGTGTTGCCGGATTGGCTTTAAGACGTTCGCAGACTTCGAAACCGTCCATGCCTGGCATCATGACATCCAGAAGAACAATGTCGCAGAGCCCCTTCTCGCAGGCCTCCAGAGCATCTGGTCCATTGGAAGCGGAAATGACCTGAAAATACTCCGCCAGAAGGCGAGCCTCCAGAACTTTCACGTTGGCGGGTATGTCGTCGACAATGAGTATGCGTGCGCTCACCGGGCAGCCTTTCAGCTAGCGCAGACCTCCTGCAGGCCTGCGTTCATTCGCCAATATAGTTGCGAACGGTATCTAGAAACTTTTGAACCGAGATAGGTTTTGAAATGTAGGCCTCGCAGCCGCCTTGACGGATGCGTTCCTCGTCGCCCGTCATGGCAAATGCGGTCACGGCAATCACCGGAATATGATGCAACTCCGGATCATCCTTCAGATGCTGAGTGACGGTCAGACCCGAGACTTCCGGCAACTGAATGTCCATCAGGATCAAATCCGGTTGTTCTGCCCGAGCTATTTCGACAGCATTGATGCCATCCCGGCTCTGCACCGTTGCATACCCTCGTGCCTCCAACAGATCGTTGAAGAGCTTCATGTTGAGATCATTGTCCTCAACGATCATGACCTTTTTGGCCATTGCGACCCCCGTTCAGACGCGATTCTGTTCGCGTCTTGTTCCTATCTGTGGTAGCAGAATAAACGAGACTCGTGGACGAAACGCAAACAACGGGCTGTTTGATTTAGATACTATGCTCAAGTCCAAACTCACCCACGAACGGGCGGAAGCCATCGCAATCTCTGGCCTTACCTGGCTTGCGGCCAATCATGATGAACTCGAACGGTTTCTTTCACTGTCCGGGCTGAGCCCCGGCGAGTTGCGCGGTCTCGCGTCTGACCATGGGTTTCAAGCTGGCGTTCTGGCCTATCTGGCCAATCACGAGCCATCCTTGCTTGCATTTTGCGAGATGGCATCTGCAGACGGCACTGCAATTCACCCCTCAGAGGTTCTGGCGGCCAGGGAGCTTCTGGGAGGCACAGAAGCTTATGACCGCTCCATCTGAAACGGAGCTGGAAGAAGACGCGCCTGCTCGACCAGGCGGTTTGTGCCGCGATTGCCTTTCGCAACTGTCCAGCCAAGATCGGCGCTGCCCTGATTGCGGCAGCCCAAGGGTGCTTTGGCATTCGGAGCTCTTCGGCCTGTCCATGGCGCATGTGGACTGCGATGCTTTCTACGCGACGGTTGAAAAGCGCGATGATCCGTCTCTTAGAGAGCATCCCGTCATCATTGGCGGAGGGCGCCGCGGGGTCGTTTCAACCGCATGCTACATCGCGCGTATCCATGGCGTTCGGTCAGCCATGCCGATGTGGCAGGCGCTCAAGGCCTGTCCAAACGCCAAAGTAGTCCCACCCAATATGGACAAATATGCGCGGGTTGGCCGCCAGGTCCGCGATCTGATGTTTGAGCTGACGCCACTGGTGGAACCGCTTTCGATTGACGAAGCCTTTCTGGACCTTTCGGGAACCGAGAAGGTTCACGGTGCGCCGCCTGCCATCACCCTCGCCCGCTTTGCCCAACGCGTGAATGACGAGATCGGAATCACCGTCTCGATTGGGCTCAGCCACAACAAGTTTCTGGCTAAGATTGCGTCGGACTTCCGAAAACCAAGGGGGTTTTCTGTGATCGGCCGGGCGGAAACCGTGAGCTTTATGGCCAGCAATCCGGTCTCGATCATCTGGGGCGTTGGTAAGGCGACACAAGCCAAGCTGGCGAAGGACGGAATCCACACCGTGGCAGATCTGCAAACGATCGATAATGCGGTGTTGATGCGCCGCTATGGAGGCATGGGCCTGCGGCTTGCTGACCTCGCCTTCGGGCGCGACACACGACATGTCAAACCCACGCGCAAAAGCAAAAGCGTGAGCTCTGAAACCACTTTCAACGACGACAAGCAGTCGCGCGACGAGTTGGCCCCTATCCTGCGCCACCTCAGTGAAAAGGTCTCACGCCGACTGAAGGCGAAGGGCATTTCCGGCAAGACCATCGTGTTGAAGATGAAAACCAGCGACTTCAAAAGCCGCACGCGCAATCGGACGTTACCGGACCCGACCCAATTGGCGGACGTGCTGTTTGAAACAGCCCACGAGCTCATGGAGAAGGAGCTTGATGGAAAGACGAGCTTCCGTTTGATCGGTGTCGGCGTGAACGATCTGTCTGACGGAGATCTCGCCGATCCAGGTGACCTCACCCGGCCAGAGCTGAAGAAGCGCGCTTCGTTGGAGCGCGCCGTAGACACTCTGGTGGATCGCTTTGGAGACCGCGCCGTTGAAACCGGACTGACCTATGGTCGGGTGAAGACTCGTCGGCGACTGGATGAGAACGCCGACGATCTGGAGGCGGAAGACTAGCGGCTCGCGACGAGATCGGCACCGCTGCTTCTGGACGAACGCAGAGAGACGACCTTGTAGCCTTCGCGTTTGAGGTCAGCGAGCAGGTCCGGAAGCATGGCTACGGTTCTGGCGTGAATGTCGTGCAGCAGAATAATGCCCTTCCCGCGCTTGCGCAGTCTGGCCATCGTGCGGCGGCGAACCTCGTCTCCCGACGTTTTGAAATAGTCTTTGGAGTCGACGTCGACATCGATCACAATATCGCCGTCCCCCCGCACGCTTTCACGCAATGCCTGCGTGTCAGCCAGGTACGGAAAGCGGAAGAAACGACTGGTGCTTCCGTCTCCCACAGCGCTCCGGACGGCACTTCTGCCCTTCCGCACTTCTTCCATGGCGCTGGAGCGTCCCAGTTTGCGCAGATTGGGGTGAGACCATGTGTGGTGAGCGATCGTGTGGCCACGGGCGGCCACACGTGCTGCAAGTCCGCTATGGCGGCGGGCATTCTGACCGAGCATGAAGAAGGTCGCTTTCACACCATGCCGATCAAGCGCGGCAAGGATCTTGGGCGTGTGACGAGGGTGCGGCCCGTCATCAAATGTCAGCACCACTTCTTTGGCCCGGAGAGGCACGCGCGACGAACTCGCATAGACGGTGCGACCACGCAGCGAACCACCGCTTGCAGCGGCGGCAGGGGCCTTTTTGCGAAGGGCTGCCTTCGGTATCGGGGCCGTGTTGAAGCTCCGCGACTTCTCAGGTTTCTTGGCAACCTTTCCCAGCGATTGCCCGCCTCGCACAGCGCGACTGACCGGCTGAGCTACGCTCGTTTGAGCCTTGGAAAAGGCGGTTGAACTGGGTGGAGGAGACTTACTGGTGTTGCAGGCCGCAAGCACCAGACACGCCAGAACAACTGGCAAGGAACGCAACGCAAACATGACGCATACTCAACAAAATTACACAGCGTCATGGTTACCGATTACAGTTAACGTCCGGTTTCCAGCATGATTTCCGATCTGAAAACAACTTCGTAGCCTGATGGGTGCGGTAACCTTACCAAAATGAAAACGTCCCGGATCGCTGGTTTTCCTTTCCGGCAGATGCGCGGGATGGCAGACTGTTGCTCACCAGCGGCGCACAATGAACGGACCAGCACAGATGAGCCTGACAACCTCTGTCACAGGTAAAGATGCAGGCGATCACGTTCGGCCTATCAGCCTGATCGAGGCATTGATCGCCATTGAGAACGGGGCTCTGACACAGCAGGCCCTGCTGGACCGCTGCATCGATGCCGCTGCCGCGTCAGAGGCTTCACTCAAGGCCCTGGCCCACTACGATTTTTGCCAGATGCGTGCTGAAGCGGACAATGCTAGCGGTCCGCTCGCTGGCATCCCGGTCGGCGTCAAAGACATCATTGATACATTCGATTTGCCGACGGAACACGGCTCGTCGATCTGGTTGGGTAACCAGCCACATTTTGACGCCGCTATTGTGAGGATGGTTCGGGCATCAGGCGCCGTTGTGGCTGGCAAGGCGACCACTACCGAGTTTGCCTATCTGACACCCTCACCCGCGCGGAATCCTCACGATGTTTCACACACGCCGGGCGGCTCCTCAGCCGGCTCGGCGGCAGGCGTTGCAGCCGGATACTTTCCGATTGCCATCGGTACACAAACCGGCGGATCTGTTGTGCGGCCAGCAAGCTACTGCGGCGTGTCGGGCTTCAAGCCCAGCTTCCGCCTGCTGCCGACAACAGGGGTAAAGTGCTTCTCCTGGTCCCTTGATACGTGCGGCATCTTTGGTGCGCGCGCGAGGGACGTTGCAGCGTTCTTGGAAGGTATTACGGGCCGCAATCTGGTCGTAAACGAGGCTGAGGCCGTGTCGCCTCGCGTCGGCGTGATCGTCTCTCCGCAACTTGCAGAGATGGACACGCCCATGGCGGCTGCAGTCGAACATGCGGCTTCTGTTCTGGAGCGCTCGGGCGCGCGGGTTTCAACGCTTCAACTGCCGCCTCAACTCGAGGCAGCTCTGGCCGCTCACAATATTGTGCAGGACTATGAAGCGGGCCTGGCCTGCGCTCACGAACTGGACCTTGCAGCCGATCAGATGAGCCCTGCCCTGCGCGACACTCTTAACAACGGCCAATCCATTCAGCCATCGGAGTATGACAGCGCAAGAAGAGATGCCAAGAATGGCCGTCGAGCCTGCACCGACATATTCTCTGAGTTTGACATCCTGCTTGGACCGGCTGCGCCTGGAATTGCTCCAGCCGACAATACGACCACGGGCACCTCCATCCATAACCGTCTCTGGACGCTCATGGGCACGCCATCCATCAATGTGCCCGGTCTCTATTGCTCTGAGACAGGGCTACCAACCGGCCTGCAACTCGTTGCCCGGTTTGGTGATGACCGCCGTTTGCTCGCAGCCGCCCATCATCTCGAAACGCTGCTGTTCGACTCCGTTTAGACACTCAAAACCCCACTTGGACGCAACACCATGCAAGACCTCACGCCCTATCTGCTCCCAGCCATCATCTCCGCCATCGTGGGCTTCATCGTGGCCTATTACGGTTCGCGGGGTGCAGAGGCTCGTTTGAGAGAGAAGTATGAGCGTGAGTTGTCACCGCAAAAGCTGGCAAGGCAGGTCTTTCTGTCCCAACGCAGCAAGTGCGTGCCTTTTGCGACCCTCAAGGCCCATTTTGGTGGTATCGCCGAAGATCATCTGCGACGCGTTCTCCTTGCGGCGGGTGCTCTGCGTTTCAAGGCGGCAGATGGTTCTGAAGAGTGGGGTTTGATCTCCCGCAACAAGTCACGTCTCGCAAAAGCGGAAGCCCTGTTCCCTATCGATGAGATGGTGTCGTCTGAAAACGGTGAGAGGGCCAACACCGGGTCTGAAACGGAAGATTGGACAACAATTGAAACTGCTGATGACCAGTCACTTTGGGATGAGCCGACCCCATCGGAGGCCATGCCCAAGTTGAAAATGACGACGGCACCTAGTCTTGCTCCCAAGAAGAAGAGCCTCGCAAATCGCGGTAAGGACATCGGCGTGAGTCTCAGGCGCAAGGCACCAGACGACGCTGGCGCCAAAGGCGACCGCCTGATCGGCGAGATGAAGAACTGAAACACTCATTTCCGCCGTTGGAGAAGGTCACACTGCTTCAGCGGTACAAGCGCTTTCTCGCCGATGTTGAGCGTGCGGACGGCTCCACCATCACAGTCCATTGCCCGAACCCGGGCTCGATGATGGGTCTCAAGGCTCCCGGAAACACCTGCTACATCTCGGATAGCGGCAATCCGAAGCGCAAGCTGCGCCATACGCTGGAAGCCATGGAGGTCGACGGCGAGTTGGTCTCCATCAACACGATGCGGCCCAACAAGATAGCGCGGCTGGCGTTGGAAGGCGGCGCACTGCCAACGCTCGGAGAGATTTCGAGGATCGAAACCGAAGTACCTTATTCGGAGAAGTCCCGCGTTGATTTTCGGCTGACGGATCCGGACGGGGCCATCACCTGGCTTGAGGTGAAAAACTGCCACCTTGTCCGAACCGAGGGCCTGTATGAATTTCCCGACAGCGTTACGTCCCGTGGTGCGCGGCACCTGCGCGATCTCGCAGCGCAAGTGAGAAATGGCGACCGCGCTGTACTCCTGTTTGTAATCCAGCGCGGCGATGGCAGCCGGCTGACTCTGGCGGACGATCTGGACCCGGCCTACGCCCAGTCCCACGCAGTGGCGACCGAAGCCGGACTGGAGACTTTGTGCCTCAGATGCACAGTCGACCTTGAAGGGGTTTGGGTTCGAGAGCTTGTCCCATATATACCTCCCAAGAGAGGGCAAATCGCCCGCACACCCGTTTCACCATAGGTGCAGGCATGGTCAACTATCTCGACGCAGACACGGCAGAAGCCAAGAACACTGGTGCGATAAAGCTGCATGGCGAAGCCGGGTTTGCCGGGATGCGCGCCGCTGGCGGCCTCACCGCGCGGTGTCTCGACGCTCTCAATGACATCGTAAAGCCGGGCGTCACGACGCAGGAGATCGATGATTTCGTATTTGAGTTTGGGCGCGACGCAGGCGCAGTTCCGGCGACATTGAACTATCGCGGTTACACAAAATCGTGCTGCACCTCCATCAACCACGTGGTTTGCCATGGCATTCCGAGCCCGAAGCCGCTGAAGCAGGGGGAAATCGTCAACATTGACGTGACGTTTGTTCTTGATGGATGGCACGGAGATTCCAGCCGCATGTATGCCGTGGGCGAAATCCCCCGCAAGGCAGAACGACTGGTTGAGATAACCTATGAAAGCCTGATGCGCGGCCTCCGTGCAATCAGGCCCGGCAAGACGACCGGCGACATCGGCCATGCAATTCAGACATTTGCAGAAGCGGAACGCTGTTCCGTCGTCCGCGACTTCTGCGGCCATGGCCTCGGACAGCTCTTCCACGATGTTCCAAACATACTGCACTACGGCCGCCCCGGCGAAGGGGTCGAGCTGCGCCCCGGCATGATTTTCACCGTGGAACCGATGATCAATTTGGGTTCGGCGGCTGTAAAGGTGAAGAATGACGGCTGGACCGCCGTCACTCGCGACCGGTCACTTTCGGCGCAGTTCGAGCACTCAATTGGGGTCACCGACACCGGCTGCGAGATTTTCACACTGTCCGCCGCTGAGCGTGAGACCATGTCTCCCTTTCTGGAGAACTGACAGGTGACGAATGACCGACCTCTCCACGGCTTTGAGGAGGTTTCAACCGGCGCGATACCAAAAGTGCAGAGTCCCAGCCTCACTATGCGGGACATCGGGACCGCTTGAGAGCGAGATTTGCAGCTGATCCTGAGAATGGTCTGGCCGACTACGAGCTTCTGGAACTGCTTCTCTTCCGCTCGATCCCCCGTCGAGACACCAAACCGCTGGCCAAAGCGCTTATTGCGCGATTTGGCTCGTTTGCGGAGGTTTTTGGTGCCCCTGTCGAACGGCTTGTCGAAGTTGACGGCGTGTCGAAAAACGTGGCGATCGACTTGAAGGCCTGCGCTTCTGTGGCGCGGTTGTTGAGCAAGTCGAAAGTGTCACAGAGAGAAGTCCTCTCCTCCTGGTCAGCCGTTCTGGACTATTGCCGGTCTGCCATGGCGTTTGAGGAGGTGGAGCAGTTCCGGATATTGTTTCTCGACAAGCGCAATGTTCTCATTGCCGACGAAGTGCAGCAGAAAGGAACTGTGGATCATACGCACGTCTACCCTCGGGAAGTCGCCAAGCGCTCGCTGGAGCTGTCAGCCAGCGCGGTGATCCTGGCGCACAATCATCCCTCAGGCGATCCGACACCGTCCAATGCCGACATTCAGATCACCAAAACTCTGATTGATGTTCTGAAGCCGCTGGGCATCACGGCCACGACCACATCATCATAGGCAAGAAGGGCCACTGCAGCCTTCGGGGTCAGCAGCTGATCTAAGCCGTTTTCGCCGCGCCCTGCTCTGGCGTGCCATGTTCTGGCGCGCCAAGTTTGGCATGCGCCCTGTCAACGAATGCGTTCAGGATACGGTTGCAAACGTCTTCAACGCGGCTTGAGGCCAGCATTGAAAGCATGCGGCTGCGGAACTCGAAGGAAACGGAGAAGTCGATATCCGTCGTGCCATCGTCCCGCTCGTGAAACTGCCAATTGTTGACGAGCGCCTTCAACGGGCCGTCGATGCCAGCCACGCGGATCGTCTTGACCTCGCGGTCTGCAATCACACGGCTGACAAACGTCTCGTTGAAGATGGACACGCCCACAGTCATCGCGGCCACCATCACGTCCTTGCCCTGTCGCTCAAACCGTTCGCGGATCACACACCGCTCGCAGAACGGCACGAACTGGTGGTAGACCTCTACATCCAAGGCAAGGTCCATCAGTTGGTTAGCCGTGTAAGGCAGATGTTTCTGGAGGCGAATGCTGTGCACGGCGCGTCCTAGGCTGCAGACGCGCGGGCGGCGCGTAGTCGTTCAAAATCCTCACCCGCATGGTGAGACGAACGTGTCAGCGGGCTCGAAGAAACCATGAGAAAACCTTTTGCAAAGGCAATTTTCTCATAGGCCTTGAATTCTTCTGGAGTGACATAGTCCATCACTTCATGGTGCTTGGGCGTCGGCTGCAGATATTGACCGATGGTCATGAAATCCACGTCAGCGCTGCGCAGATCATCCATCAGCTGCAGGACTTCATTGCGGGTCTCACCAAGGCCCACCATGATGCCGGACTTGGTGAATATCTCGCTGTCCAGCTCTTTCACGCGCTGCAAAAGCCGCAGCGAATGGAAGTATCGGGCGCCGGGGCGGACGGTGAGGTACTTTCCGGAAACCGTCTCCAAATTGTGGTTGAAGACGTCTGGCTTGGCGTCAACGACAACCTCAAGAGCGCCGTCCTTGCGCAAGAAGTCGGGCGTCAAAATCTCGATAGTTGTTCCTGGCGATGCCTTGCGGATGGCATGAATCACTTCGGCAAAGTGCTGCGCGCCGCCATCGTTCAGATCGTCCCGATCGACAGACGTGATGACGACATGGTTGAGCCCGAGTTTCGCAACCGCGTCGGCCACCTTCGCAGGCTCGTCGGCGTCCAGTGCCTCCGGCATACCGGTGCGGACGTTGCAGAACGCACAGGCGCGGGTGCAGGTATCGCCCATGATCATCATGGTGGCGTGCTTCTTCGACCAGCACTCACCTATGTTGGGGCACCCCGCCTCTTCACACACGGTGACCAGTCCGTTGGCGCTCACGATATCGCGGGTTTCGTCATAGATCTTTGAGACCGGCGCGCGCACCCTGATCCAATCCGGCTTCGGCTTACGAGGCGTGTCTGCCCGCTTGGCCTTTTCCGGATGTCGAGGCCGCTTGGAAGCGGCAGGTGGTGTCGGTGTTCGATCTAGAACGGTGACCATGGGATTTTCCTTATGCGCGACACCGATATGGTTGTCGGCTTCTCGCTTGTCGAGGTGTCGGCCGTGCGACGAATGGACGGCTCAGTCCTTCAGCTTGCGTTGCAAGATACTCATCATCACAAAGGCCGCTCCGGCCACGATGAGACCGATGATCAGCCCGAAACCAATCAGCGCCAAGGCGGCCGTCATGCCCTCAAACTCGCCGGACAACAGGGAAAGCTGGCCTCCCCGCCCGCGAAGCACGGCCAGCCATGCCAGCCCGCCCAGAAGACTTCCGCCGATGATCCCTCGAACGAGATATTTGCCCATTTTCGGGCCTGAGCTCGATGTATCCGCTGCCATATCTAGGCTTCCCTAACAATCATAAGCGTAGGTGAAGACAAGGCGATCATCCTTAAAGCGTCCAGTGCCAACGCAACGCTCATGAACTTCGTACGTGCCGAAGACGGTGACCTGAAGCTGATCGCCGCGCACCGGCCCTGCCACGTCATAGATCAGCGGATCACCTGGGCAGAACCGAGAGAAACGCCGAGCCGTTCCGCTGTAGGAGTTGCCGCTCTTCACGCCTTCAAACAGCACAGTGCCTGCCCGCACGCCCGCTCTCTGCAAAACAGCCCGGGGGCGCTCATAGACAAACGTTCGAAAATTGCCTGATGCCTTGAGCCGCATAATGGAGCCATTGTGGTCCCAGCAGCTGTCCGCATAAGCGGCGGTTGACCACGCACCCGCAGACAAAGACAGCGCCAGAGCAGCTACTGGCAGTCTTAATGCACTTCTCATGTCGAACCCTCCTGCGTTTCGGAGCGCCGATGGTTACATGTGCACCACGCGGTCGTAGGCATCCATCACGCTCTCATGCATCGTTTCAGAGATGGTCGGATGTGGGAAGATGGTGTGGATGAGCTCTTCCTCAGTGGTTTCCAGGTTCATGGCCACCACAAAACCCTGGATCAGCTCTGTAACCTCCGCGCCCACGAGATGAGCGCCAATCAACTGGCCGGTCTTGGCGTCAAAGATGGTTTTCACAAGCCCGTCAGGCTCACCCAGTGCAATTGCCTTGCCGTTTCCGATGAAAGGAAAACGCCCCACCTTCACCTGATATCCGGCTTCCTTGGCCTTGGCCTCCGTCAACCCAACGCTTGCCACCTGCGGGTGGCAATAGGTGCAGCCTGGGATGAGTTCAGGCTTCATGGGGTGCGTGTGCATGCCAGCAATAGTCTCGACGCAAATCACACCTTCATGCTCGGCCTTGTGCGCCAGCATGGGCGGGCCAGCAACGTCACCAATGGCATATATGCCGTCCACATTGGTGCGGAGGTAGCCATCGGTTTTGATGATGCCGCGGTCTGTTTCAACGCCGAGCGCCTCAAGGCCGAGACCCTCAATATTCGCGACAACGCCAACCGCGGAGATGAGCTTTTCGGCTTCCAGGGTTTGGGTTTTTCCGTTCTCGCCTTCAGCGGTCACGACAACGCCCGGCCCCTTCTTCTCCACCTTTGAGACTTTGGTTTTGGTCATCAGTTTGATGCCATGCTTCTCAAACTGCTTGGCGGCGAGGGCTGAAATCTCCTCATCCTCCACCGGCAGAACGCGATCCATGAGTTCTATGACCGTTACATCAACGCCCATAGCCGAGTAGAAAGACGCAAACTCAATGCCGATAGCGCCCGAACCCATGACAATCATGCTCTTGGGCATGGCTTTGGGCTTCATGGCTTCAAAATAGGTCCAGATGGTCTCACCATCCGGCTCAATCCCGGGCAGTGCCCGTGGTCTTGCACCGGTCGCAATCACAATGTGCTTGGCGGTGTAGGTGCCCTCGCCTTTGGTGCCTTTCGGGATCGCGTTTTGCGGCTCGACAACCGGCTTCGACATTTTGCCAACGCTGATCTCACCGGGCTTGGTGATCGTTGCCTCGCCCCAAATCACATCCACCTTGTTCTTTTTCATAAGGAACCCGACACCGCCGGACAGCTGGGCCGAAATGCCCCGCGAACGCTGAACGACGGCGTCGAGGTCGTAGCCAAATTTGTCGGCGGTCAGCCCGTAGTCCTTGGCGTGACCCATATGTGTGAACACTTCGGCCGTCCGCAGCAG
>JBCBXA010000080.1:0-13487 GCA_039816825.1 Pseudomonadota bacterium
CGGGTGGGGCGGAAGCGGCAACGGATGTGTCTTTGCGCAACCATTCGAAGAACGCCTCTGACGGTCGGCGACCTGTGACGGCCTCCAACCTTTCCGATGCGCTGACAATATAGCCCTCCATTCTCGCGGCTGGACCAACGCGTTCTCCAACAACGAGGCCAGCCATGACCAAGCGAACGGGTACGATTTCGGCTACCGCACGCACGGCAGGAGCGGCACCGTAGCACCACCCACAAATTGGATCATAACCGTAGATGAACGTCGTCACGACTTCTCTCCTGTTGCAGTCGATACGAAGGGTGCCGTGCCCAAATGGGTGGACGACTCCACCATTTCGAGCAGAGCTCGGGCGAGATCGTCTCTGTCAATCCAGGTCGTTGCGGGCCGATCAGAAGTTGTTTGCCAAGCACCCGTCGCACGGCCATTCACAAGGCGTGGCGGTCGAAGAACGGTCCATGCTGGTTGGCTTTGCATGAGCATCTCCAGTTCTTTCTGGCGATCGGCCAGCATCCCGCCGACAATAAGGCGCATGATCCCGCCAGCGATTATATCTGGCACGCCTTTTCGATCTTGTGGATGGTCAACGGCAGCCTCAGCAATGGTCACGTAACGAACGCCTGGCTTTTCAGCTAGAAGTGCTTTCGTCGCTTTGGAACACACTGGCTCGCTGTTAGTCGATGCCAAGCAAGAGACGACCGCATCTGAAGC
Source organism: Pseudomonadota bacterium (assembly GCA_039816825.1). Classification (GTDB taxonomy): domain Bacteria; phylum Pseudomonadota; class Alphaproteobacteria; order Rhizobiales; family Rhizobiaceae; genus JBCBXA01. The sequence goes on from JBCBXA010000080.1 coordinate 709, forward strand.
CTGTACCATTTCAGCGAAGCACTCGTCGCCAAACACCCCTACCTTAGAGAGCGAAACACCCGGAGCTTTTCGGCGGCCGAAGGCCAAAACTTCGTGCTGGTTCCTTGCGTGGTGGACAAATTTCTGGCCCGTTCTGCCAGAAGCCCCAAGTACTAAAATCTTCATCTGTGAACCTTCGGTGTCAACGTATGAGAGAAGATTGAAGACTATACAAAATGACAAGTACGTACTTTTTTGATACTACCCCAGTGGTAGATGCATTTGGCATGTTGGGGACTCAGATGAAAACAGATTTGCCGCGCGAAGTAGAATGCCCAGTGGATGCTACGTTGCGCCTGCTGAGCGGTAAATGGCGGCTGTTGGTCTTGTTTAACCTAGAAGCTCAACCGTTGCGGTGGGGCGAGCTCCGCAGACGTTTGGCGCCGATCACCCCACGCGTACTTACGGCCACGCTAAGATCTTTGGAAGTGGATCGTATGATCTGGCGAGAGGTCGAAGGAACCATTCCACCGCAGGTCACATATGGCCTGACAAGCAAAGGCGACGACTTGGCGCCGGTCTTCAAGGCTATGGGTAAATGGGGCGCTGAACACCTGCAAGAGAGCCGAGGAACCTAGTGAGCTCCCACTGAGGTCCCCACCCTGAGCTGCAGAGAGCGCCACGAAGCTCCATCACAGTTAATGCGCTAGCTTTGGCTTCCCCTGGATACAGTATAAAGGCATCGAGCCATGGATGCCGAGCCGTCCAATGAGTTCTTCCTACATTCCCGCCGGCGACCGTGCGCCAGTCCCCGCCCGGTTGCTGCGAGCTGACTCCACGCACAGCAATTTGCTGAGCCACGGGTTGGTCCCCACTTGGCGGACCGGGTTGGGTAGGCATCTGAAACTTTGGCCTTGCGGTGCGTTTCGCCTAGCTCAATGCCACCGCTCGTTGAGCTATTGATTTGTGTGACTCGCTATGCCCCACTACCCAAAAGATCCAGAGTACGTGCTGGCCACTTACGGAACGCTCGCGCCAGGTCGGCCGAACCACCATGTGCTTGAGAACCTGAAGGGAACTTGGACCACAGGTTGGGTGGTTGGCACCCTGAAGAATGCGGGCTGGGGCGCTGAGCAGGGCTATCCGGGAATTACCATCGATCCAAAGGGCTCGCTCGTCGAAGTGCATCTCTTTAACTCGGCGGACTTGCCTGAACATTGGGCCCGCCTCGATGCGTTTGAAGGGAAGGGCTACAAGCGCAAAACCGTACGCGCCCAGACTACCAATGGTGTACTGGAAGCCAGCATCTATGCATTGGCTGATTGATAAATCGAACTGCTAGCGAACAGCCATCCGCGTTCATGGCACCGGGAATCCGATCGCTAAGCCCTGCCAACAACACCTTCTAGAAACACAGCGTGTCCGCTCTAGAACACCGGGTGGTGGTGCCGAACAGTCCCTCATTCAGCACCACCATACCCCACGCTTCACGCACGTCCCAAATGATGCTGGAAGCTCGGCCGCCCGGAGGAAGACTTTCGGGCGGCTCAACACACAGCACGTGCTTTTTGGGCTCGCGTCAACGACAAAGGCCCTGCCAGATTGGATCCAGAAAAGAGGGTCGGCCTTTACCTACTAGGGCGGCTGCGCAACAATGTCTCAGCTGGCGAGCCCTTCAACGCGGCTGGTCTTGCTAGTCCTCCTCCCGGAACCTGCAGTTGCCACTCCACGGCGGCCAGCAGTCGCGGCATGGGTTGGTCCCCAGCTGTCGCGCCGGGTGGAGGTTTTAGCTTGCAGTGCGCAACAGTCGTTATCTTGGCGCTACTGCACCAAAACGCTCATGATTGTTGGGCGGGATAATGCGCTCGTCACGTTCTTCAGCGGCATTGTAGATCGAGTTTTGCAGCTCGTCGGTTGGAAGGTCGTGATCCCAACCAACTCTTGCCACAGATGGCGCATTCCCGTTCAAGGCCGATGCAGCCGTTCTTCTTGAGCTGGATACATCAGACGATGATGCACGACGTGTAGCCCGGTACTCTTCGATCGGAAGGCACTTTATCTCATCATCAACACCACAAAGGTTGGACTGACGTACACCACTGCCGAAACTTAGTTCTGTGGTGTCAGATATGACGAATGCCCCGTCGTCCAAGGAGATAAGTCGCCCATCCTGGCCAATCCACTTCACCGTTTTACGCAACACAGCCGGCGATGTTGGGCGGGTCAGAATATGGTGAGCTCCCGCTGCTGCCAGCTGCATGACTATGTCCCTGGTGCTGAAGGTCGCCCATGCAATGACAGGCACATAAGCAGCTGGGGCCATGTCTTTGGATCGAACGGTATGCAGAAGGAAAAGTGCGTTGCTCGCATATCGACCCATATCAGCGACCACGATATCCGGACACTGCAGCCTCATGGCGGCCAAAGCCTGTGGCGCTGTTTCTACTGCTCTGATGTGCTTTATGCCGATGGCTGAGATCATATAGCGTATAACTGACTGCATGGATCGGTTGTGCTCCACAACCAACACATTCAGCCGTTCGATTGGTTTGCCGTACGCTCTGTTTCTGCTCGACATTAAGAGCCTCCCAAAACTCCCTAGAACCGCAGGAGGAAAGCGTAAACGCTAAGGGCAAGCTGCAATTAACCCGCAGTTAAGTCTGCTGTTAAAATTGCTTGTACGGTAGCCCACACCTGCGATCGCCTAGACTTTACTAGTCTCGCCTAGCCAGCTGAAACAATGCGAGCGTTTAGCCCAGACAGTAGGTTATCGCTGGCAGAATGGTTCATCACTTTGGTAGCCACGCCGGAAGTGTTGCAAGCGCGCTTTAGCGGCGTTCCGGTTTGGCAACTCTCCACTGGGTGCTTCTGACTGTTCTTGTTTACGGTTATTGGCAACGCCAAGCGTTACTTCCCAAATGGCAGGCCGAATGGAGTCGGGAGACAGGATTACGCGGCAGCTACAGCTCAATCATCTCGGTAACCTTGTTTAAGTGCTTCTGCCATACTCTGCTGTTTCTCGAGTTCTCTGTAGGAACAGCAGTGATATGGGCCAAATGACCGACAGTTTAAGATCACAGCTTATCGTGCGGTACCGTCTCACGGGCAAAACGATTATCAAGCGCTTCGCTTTCTTTCAGCTGTTGCTGGTCGGGTGTTGGTATGCTGGCTTCTCTGCAGCGGCCGTCACATTCTTTGTGTGGGTAGCGTTGGCTGAGGTCGCTTTCCTTTATCTAGGCAGGACGTCACCTGTTGCCCACAAGATCCAGAAGCCGCGCCTCGTCGCTTCCTTTGTTTGCATCTTTGTCGCAGCCTTGGGGTACTATCTGCCAGCAGGGATACTTACGACATCAGGCGATTTGGCTTTTGTTTTGCTCGGCTTCATGTGGATTTTGGCCGCGATGTCGGTGAATCTAAACCAGTATATTGCTATGCCTGCTTTCTTTTGGGCTAGCAGCATCCCCGCCTTTGTGGTCGGTCTGGGTGCCATGGCGTTGGGGTTTGGTGACAATACTGCGACCAGCGCCTTCTGGACGTTCCCAGCGCTGTTGATGTTGTTACAAGTCATCAACATGATATTGATGTTACGCGATGCCTCTGACATCCACAAAGAGCTCGCCGAAACGAGAGCGGAAACGCTACAAAAGCTGCGCGAACTCGAGTATCGTGACAGGCATGATATTCTCACAGGGCTAAGCAACAGACGCGCGTTCAGCGATACAGGCTCAAGAGTTACCAAGCGCGCTTCGCCAGATCGTCCGGTGTCAATCTACTCTATTGATTTGGATGGCTTCAAGCCTGTCAACGATACCTTTGGACACGATGCGGGGGATCATGTTCTATGTGAGATAGCAAAGCGCCTTCAGTCTTTTGAAGACTCCAGCACATATGCGTTTCGAATGGGTGGCGATGAGTTTCTGGTACTGACGGAAAACAGAGATAGCCGAGCCGTTGAAACTCTTTCGTCAGAACTGATTGAATGCTGTCGTGCGCCCATCGACTGGAATGGCAGGAGCTTAACGGTCAGTGCGAGTGTTGGTATCGCGACGACCTATGGCCCGATCGCTGCTGAGGCTTTGTGCACAAATGCCGACCGGGCCATGTTTATGGCCAAGGCTAGTGCTGAGGAAAAAAGTGTTCTCTTTGAAGCAGACGCCGTTCCAAAACGCCAAGCTTTCAAAGATAAAGATGCTCTCGCAACGGCCATCTCGACGCGGGAGATTGTCCCATTCTTTCAGCCAAAAATTGCTTTGAACACAGAGCAGACAATTGGATATGAAGCTTCGCCGCGTTGGTGTCGATCGGATGGACGCGTATTGCAGCCCTCCGATTTCATGAATGACGTCGAAGACCTCAATCTTACATCTGAGATGATGTTTTCAATCCTGGAGCAAACGCTGGAGGCCATTAACTGTTGGCTCGCAAGCGGTCTTGACCCCGGAGCAGTTTCAATGGCCCTGCCTGAAATAGTGCTTGCAACAGACACGGGCCAACGAGAGCTGGATCGATTACTCGCCAAACACCTTGATGCGCGCAAACATCTCACTTTTGAGATCACCGAAAACGTGTTTTTCGACCGCTCCAACCACACCATCAAGGATGCGATCCGATACCTCAGAGAACAGGGTATTCGAATGGCGCTCGATGACTACGGTACAGGTTACGCTTCACTTCGTCACTTGCAAGAACTGGAGATTGATGAGGTCAAGCTCGATGCCACTGTCGTGGCGGGTATCGGGTCCGATGTTTCTAACGATTTGCTCGTCGAAAGTTTCCTCCACATGGCCAACGGCCTTGCGATTAACCTGATCGCTGATGGAGTTGAGACCGACGAGCAAGCAACTGCACTAAAACGCATAGGGGTCCGTTGGGCGCAAGGTGTTCTATGGTCCGAAGCTGTTGCGTTCGATAAAGCTCTACTCATGTCGACCGATGCGGTTGAGCTACAGCGACAACGAGCTGGTTAGCCGGCAGAGCTGAATGAAACCGAGAGCCCGAATTGGGCATCTTCCCGACTCCAGTCGTTCCGGGGCCGACGTCTCGCGCAAGCCCCACGCTCGGACAAATATCTGCCTGTTAAGCCTTGCTACTTTCATCGGTGTTTTTGACTAAGGCGACAGATTTATAAACTCAACGAAGAGAGGCCGGCGGAAAGCCGATGCGGCTTGTTGCGCTTCATTGAGGCCATGAGTGCCGAATAGAAAGCTGTGGTCTTTCTGAACGCTGACCATGATCGTGGAATTATATTCACCCAGCTGCGGTAGTTGCATGGAAGCGAGATCGGAGGTTGTGATCGGTACGGTGTTTTCGGCCTCGCTCCAAACCACCCGGTAAGTGCCGCCGCGGAACTCAATGTTTGTTACAATGACCTTCGCCTGCTCGTCGCCAGCTAGCATCTGCGCGATCGACTTCAACTTGGTCATTTCGACAGAACTGATTTTGTCATACCGAGCCGCCAGATCGGCAACTGTGTTGGCAGCGTGTGAAACACTCCGGTCGGAACGCGTGTAATCATAAATGGAAACCGCACCCAAGAGCGTGAAGATGAGCAGAGGCATTACTATCGAGAATTCGATGGCGGCCACGCCTCGACTCTCTTCAATGAAGCGTTTGAATTGGGCAGTCATTTAAACTTCCGCACCATGAAGACGTCGGTGCTTACGATTTGATAATTGCCCTGAGCTGTTTTTGGCAGGCCGAGAGCAAATGGCCCCACATCGGTCAGAGTGGGGATTGAAGCGCAAACTCGCATCATCACGATCTCTGACTCATCGCCATTCTGGTACACGATCTCAGTGTCGAGTGGCACGTCTGCCTCTCGGCATTGAATACTGTTCGCAGGGATTGCAGAAAACGACGACACAACCTGCATCTCGACCGCGAGGTTCTGTTCGCAGTTGGTCATCATAGTCATCTGTTCGCACATGATTTTCTCGAGATCAGCCTGTGTCATGTTCCCGGCTTTTGCTTTGCCGAGATAGACTTCTCGTGAGGCTACTCTTACCGCGTGCTCGAGGCTCGCTTCGCGGATCATCACCCAACCGACTTCTGCCCCCGTCAAAATGAGGCTGAAAAAAATGGGTCCGAGGATCCCATATTCGATTGCGGTCACGCCGGTTTGTTGCCGCCAAAACCGATTGGTAACTCTGATCAAAAACCGCATGACTGCCGTTAAATCCCTGACAAACACACTTTGATATTCCTCGTGAGGGATTAAGGAAGCATTTCTCAGGGTGTGTGAATGCAAAGGGTTTTGCGGAGATTCATCAGGGATCAGCGTGGCGTGTTTGCGCTGCAGGTCGGACTCATTTTGCCTGTACTGTTCGTCACTATGACCGGGGGCTTGGATTTTCTTCGCGTCTACAACGCGCACCAGAATCTTCAGTTCACCTTGGACAGTGCTGCTTACTCGGCCATGATGGAGGCTGCCACAAAAAACCCCAAAGACGCAGCGGAAGACTTCATCAATGAGGCACTGCAGCACAGCAATTCCAAATACCAGTTCGCCGTCGCTGAAACACGCATCAAAGATCTTGATGTGAAACTCAGCGACGATGGCCGCTCGTTGTCGATCAAGGCGGTCGGAGAGATGGAGACGCCCTTCCTGAGTTTAGCTCGCATGGAAACCATGGACTTTGCAGTGAGTGCCGATGCGAGCGTGGAGTGCAAACCTTACAAGGCGAACTATATCGGGCACGCGTTTCTCAACGACGACGACGAGTACGTTATGACAGTGGCCGACTACTTCCAGAAGGGCTGGGCGTGGGTTGAGGGCAAATTTGACCTCAATCAGCGTCAAGACATTCGGTTGCAGCTCTACTTTGGCACCCGCAATGGCAATGGCGCTGACGGCATTGCCTTCTCAATTCACAACGATCTGGGCGGGGAAAATGCCACCGGACAGGCGGGCGAGTCCCTCGGTGTTGCCTTTCACCCTCAAGCACCCGGAAACGGCCTTGGACCAAACAACGAGGATAATATCGTTGCGCCTGCGATCGTTGTTGAATTTGATACATGGCGCAACGCATTCGATCCGCCGGAGGATCACACGGCTGTCTTCACGATCGGCAACAAAGAGCGCAATTACACTTTGCAAAACGGCTATCTCGATCACCGGCGCGATAACGAATTGATGCCTCTGAAGAAATTGCCAAACCTGGAAGACGGCAAGTTTCACTACGCTCGGTTTATCTGGGATCCAGAGATCAACAAGCTCATTTACTTTTTTGACGGCGAGAAGATCGGCGAAGTCGATTTCGATCTAATAGACTTTTTGGGTTCGGATGAAGCTTGGATGGGTTTCTCTGCTTCCACTGGTGGCGCAATCAATGAACACCGCGCATGTTTTTCGCGTGTGACTATTCAGTGAATTGCAAACTGGAGTCACTACCTACTAAGTGAACGCCGAGGATCTCACCCTGGCTCCAATTGGCGTGCTGAAAAGTCAGCGCTTTGGATCCGTGTCGCTATAGAAGCTTAGCCCTCAAAGCCGACGTCCACTCTGAGCCCTTTCTAGCCATTTAGTATCTTTAGGCTTTGCGGATTATTTGAGCTGCGCTCACTAACTTCCAAATCCTGCGTATAGAAAGTCGAAAGTCAGCCGCAAAGGTCGATTGTTGATCTGGTCTTCATGCGCCGCGATCCAAACCGGGAGCTCAGTCTGCCAGTTGGCATCAACACGGTGTAAACCCAAGGTTGAGGCGATAGGCACTTGGCAGATGCCGATACCGACGCCTTCAGATATGAGCGCCAATTGCAGTGCTTGATCATCGGTTGCTGCTGAAATCTTTACAGGCTTCGGGAGTCGCAATTGCTCCGCTGCTTTTTCGAGCATGGTACCACGATCTTCCCAGATGAACGCCTCGTCTTCTAGACAAGAGTGGATGTCTTTTGGCCCAATGTCGGTTCTAGAGAACAATCCCAATTCAATTGACGCAGCCTTTTTCGCAACCAGCTGTTTTTGCGTAGGAGCGACGTGACGGATCGCAACATCTGCATCACTTCGCAACAAGTCAGTCGGTCTATCGTCCGGGACAAGTTCAGCTCTGAGATTTGGGTATTGCCGGTGCAATTCGGCAATCATTTCCGGCAATCTAAACTGAGACACAACACGGCTAGCCGAAATACGAACGGTGCCTGCAATTTTCTCTGAATCGGAGTTCGCCGCCCGAAAAAAGGCGAAAGACTTTTCGACAACGGTCTTAGCGTTGGGCCACAGGGCATAAGCTTTGTCTGTAGGAATAAGGCCATTGTCAGAACGTTTGAATAAGCTCTCATCCAGCCCGTGCTCCAACGCTTCGACGACGCGTCGTACGGTGGGCTGAGAGAGACCTAGATCGCGGGCGGCACCCGACAATGAACCGGTTCTCATGACCGCCTCGAATACGATAATTTGCTCGTTCTGAGACTTCAGCATGCTCATAAAATTATTATAGGCAGATTGCAAAAGTTAAACAATTATTATTAAGCGCCAATTGAACTAGCTTTGTGCTCATCAACACTGACACGGAAATGAGCAACCAATGACTGATTTCTCAAAATCCCAAGAACAAAATGAAGCTCTCATCCTTCTTCGCCGCGTTGAAGGCGCTGCTATCGGACTGGCGGCAATCCTTTTATTCGCGCAGGTAAACGGCGATTGGTGGCTCTTTGCCGCGCTTTTGCTCGTGCCAGATGTCGCAATGGCGGGCTATGTGGTTAGCCCACGGGTCGGTGCACACCTTTACAACGCTGCGCATACCTATTTGGTGCCTGTTGCCTTAGGGCTCATCTGCTCCATGGTCGGTTTTGACTTGCTCGTCGTGGTAGGCTCGATTTGGGTAGCTCATATCGGGCTCGATAGAGCACTTGGCTACGGGCTGAAACACACGACAGGTTTTCACGATACCCATCTATCGAAATTTGAATCAGAATAAACAATCGGATCATTCGGTCAGGGCGGCGAGAACGCTGCCTTGATCATAAGCTAAGTCTCTCAGACAACTGTCTTAAACGTCCCCAATGCCGACGTCCGCACTGAGGCCAACTTGAGTCTTTGAAAAAAGGTCCGAATGTGGGCTGCTAACGCAGCAGGCCTGGCAGGATATCAAAGGTTCTGAAAGCGCAAAGAGCTTCTCACCGGTGCGTTCTTACCTTGGGATAATGCGGCGCAAAGTGCCATCGTTGATCAATCAAATTCGGAGGCTCGGCCAAAGTCGGCGGCGCCGTGGATTTGGAGATTATAATGACCGCGCTAACATTCTCGACAGACAACCAAACGCTTAGATGGGCGATCGTGCTGTGTTGTGTCGCCATACCGCTTGCGCTTCTGGCCATAAGCCTTGATCGACGTGTTCTTGACGATGAATTGCTTTGGCTGAAGCCGCTCAAATTTCATCTGTCGTTGGCCGTTCACGGTATCACCGTTCTTCTTGCCGCACGGCTTCTGCCGGAACTCTGGCAAAGCCACATCATAACACGCGTTGGATTGACCGTCTTCGGAGCTGTCATTGTCTACGAAGCCCTCTTTCTATCGCTTCAGGCTGCTCGCGGTGTCCGGTCTCACTTCAACGATGCAACTCCTTTTGATGCCATTGGCGGTTCGATTATGGCCGTCGGTGCTGGCGTTCTTGTCATCGTTCCATTGGTCTTGGGAGCGGCTCTCACCTTGGTCGCCTTGCGTGGTGGCTGGACCGAGATTTCCGCCAACCCGATGCGCTTGGCAGTCGGTTTGGGCTTCATCCTTGCAGGATGGCTGGGCGCCCAGACGGGCAACGCCATGGGCGCTAATGGCGGACCATTCATTGGTGTTGATCCGGCCGTTGGCCCTTTCATGCCGTTTACGGGTTGGTCGCTTACCGGTGGTGACTACCGTATCTCGCACTTCTTAGGCGTCCACGCCATGCAGGCAGTACCAATTGTGGCCTTGGTGCTTTTACTCGTTCTGCCAACCGCGACCGTTGCGGTGCTGACAGTGCCGATAGGAGCGGCATGGGCAGGACTGACCCTGTTCACGCTAGCGCGAGCCGCAGAAGGCCTCCCGCTCATCTAACGTTCTTACCCCTGGTTAATGCCGGGCGTTTCGTAACACGACAAAGTCCGGTCCATCGTAACACTTTTTCGGATATCGCAATGACAAACGCATCATCACAAACTGCCTCGCCTGGTTCAATTGGCAAGCGCCTGCCAGCAGCATCGCTGCTCCTACTTCTCCAGTTTATTACCATGTGGGGAGCCTTCTTCATCCTGTTCCCCGCCATCAACTGGCCAGCCTCTCTGGATGAGCCACCCGCCGTTATCTTGCCGCTTATCCTCGATCAATCGACGGCAGTCTTCTGGGGTTATTTGAGCTATCTGGTCCACGCCGTTGCGCTCATCCCGCTCGCGATCTTTCTGCGTGACGCATTGGGCCTGAAAGGATCAATGGGCACGGCAATCATTAGCTTCGGAGTTTTAGCAGGTTTTGCAAAAGCACTCGGTATCACCCGCTGGCTGTTCCTAATGCCAGGACTTGCAGCTGCCTACACAGATCCATCTGCCACCGAGGCGAGCCAAACAGCTATCGGGGTCGTCTATGAAGCTTTTAATGCCTACGCTGGCGGTGTCGGAGAGTTGATGGGCGTAGGTTTGTTCGCGGGGATTTGGACGATCCTGATCTCAGCTACACTCGTCAAGAGCGGATCGCGTCTCACCGGATATGCTGGTTACGGTGCAGCGGCGCTGTTGCTCTCCACACTTCTTTCGGTCTTTGGCATTGAGTCGCCAATCATGCTCACCTTGTCTGGCATTCTGTGGCAGTTCTGGACCGTCAGCCTCGCCATCGCTATCTGGCGCGCGCGCTGAGGAGGACGGGGATCATGACAAATACAAAAACATCCATCGTTCTTGGCGCGGGGCCCTTGGGCCGAGCGATCGCTGAGAACCTTGCTGCCAAAGGTGAGCCAGTAGTTGTCGTAACCCGCGATGGTCGCCAAATCGGCGCAGGCATCGAAGTTCGCAACGCTGACCTTTCCTCTGCGGGCGAGACGACCAACGCCTGTGATGGCGCAAGCGTCATCTATCAGTGTGCCGCGCCGCCCTACCATCAGTGGCAAGACAAGTTTCCTGCTTTGCAGAAGGCAGCTATCGAGGCCGCAGCGCGGACAGGAGCCGCGCTTGTCGCAGTTGAGAACCTGTATGGCTACGGCGTTGCGGGCAGGCTCGCACAAGATGCGCCTCTCAGTGCGACAACTCGCAAGGGGCGCGTGCGCGCCAGCATGTCAGAAGCTCTTCTTGACGCGCATAAGACGGGAAAGGTGACATGCGTCGCCGGCCGAGCGACGGATTTCTTCGGTCCGGGCGTGACTATGTCTGCACTTGGGGAGCGGTTCTGGCCCGCTGTGCTCAATGGCAAACCTGTCGATTGGGTAGGCGATCCGAACGCGTTGCACAGCTTTGCCTTCTTGCCTGACCTTGCCGCAGCTTACATTGCGCTTGCTGAGGATGAAGGTATGTGGGGCAAAGCCTGGCATATGCCAGCACTGCCACCTATCAGCGCCAGGAATTTGTGTGCACTGATAGCAAACGTGGACGGGTCGGACACCAGAATCCGCCGGACGCCATCTTGGCTGTTGCGCGTTGTCGGCATGTTCCAACCAGCTGCAAAGGAGTTGATTGAGATGCGGTACATGTTCGATGAACCCTTCATCGTTGATCATGCGCCGTTTAATAGGCACGTCCCCGATGTTGAGGTCAGCACTTGGGAAGATGCGATAAGCAAGTCAGTAATATGGTGGCAATCTCAGTGACCCGGTCTAACGTCGCCAGTAGGGAAGATGCTCTGCACGCATTCATGACGCGTGTGGAGCAAGCGGTTAAGCCCCTAGAGCCTTCAAACGATGTGAAGCGGCTCATTTACGACGGCGTACGCCATCTTAACATCAAGAAGGGGGACCACCTCCTGCGGGCCGGTGACGTTGCTGATGAGGTTTTCTTCGTACACCGAGGGTTGCTGCGATATTACTTCAACGATCCCGCTGATGATGGCAACGAGAGAACTGGCCAATTTTTTGATGACGGCATTGTTGTCACCGATGCGGAGAGTTTCCTCACGGGTACAGCGGCGGACCAGAACTTCGAAGCATTGGAGCCAACGTCGGTCGTGATTCTACCTCGCTCATTGCTCTACGCCAGCTATAGTAGAGACCACGCTCTTGAACGCTTTGGACGACTGATGCTTGAAGAAGCGCTCGTAGGTTCTCAAAGACGCGCCAGCCGTCTTCTAACTTTGCAGCCTGAACAACGTTATAAGACCTTTGTGCAATCACGTCCCGAAGTTGCCAAGCGAGTCCCGCAGTATCTGATCGCTAGTTACCTTGGCCTCACACCGGAAAGCCTTTCAAGGATTCGGCGACGCATCGCCAAGGGCTAACCGGCCTACGTGGCAATTGCTCCTGCTCGTTTCAACGCGTTACGAACATTACCCGGCTAGGAATAGGTTGGGTGGGCTCACCTCGAAGAAGATGCCAAACCGTGCTGCCGTTCTGAGAATTCGGGATAACGGTCGCTTTGTCCGCAAAGCTGACGGCTGCCTTGAGCCCAACCTTGCCATTAGTCAGAGTGCAACGAACGTCCGGACGTGGGGCTTGTTATTGGTTGCGGCTTGTGGATTGCTTCAAGTACTAGGTTTCTTGGAGGCAGCAGAATGATCGACACCGCTATACTGCTAACCTATTCGTTGATCGTTCCAGACGTTGTTGCCCTCGCGACTGTCAATAGGGTCGCAGGTCCGGGAATGAAAACGAAGTCGAGAACGATCAACGAATAGGTTAGCAGTATAGCGG
>JBCBXA010000081.1:0-13310 GCA_039816825.1 Pseudomonadota bacterium
ATATGGCTTCCACGGAAAGGAAGCTGCAGTGCCCGGTTCGACATATCCAAACATCTCAAGGTCAAAGACAAAATGGAAATGCGCCATGGCGAGCAACGCCAGTCCACGTGCCGTATCCACAATGCCGATCCGTGATCGCATGCCCGCATAGCCCGGCTGTTGACGGGGCACTTCCGCGCTCACTTCGGCACCACTTGGCTATCTGAGGATGTCGTGCTGGCTGGCGCGCCTGTCTGGGCTTGACGGGCGAGCAGCAACCCGGCCAGCACGAGACCAAGAGCCAGATACATGGAGGGCGGAATGGTTTCCCCGAGCGTCAGGGCCGCAATGGCAACGCCTGCCACTGGCAGTATGTTGATGCCCATCACCACGAGCGAATATCCGACTTTCTGGATCAGATAGTAGCGTAGGATGTAAGCCATTCCGGTTGGCAGCAATCCGAGAAACAAAAGGGCGTACAACGTCTCCGTCTCTGCGACCTGCGGATGAGGGCCCTGCACCAGCAACGCTAGCGGAATAAGCTGCAGTGTGCCCAGAAACAGCGTCCCGGTGGCCATGGCCTGAGGGTCGACTTCGGTTTTTCTGACCAGCAAACCGGAGAAGATATAGCACAGCGACGCGGTCATGATCGCAAGCATCGGCAAGATCTGAAGGGTGCCCTGATCTGACACCGCCTGCGGGCCCACTGCCACCAGCACGCCTGCAAATCCGGTTATGGCGGCGAGGATCTTCAAGCCGTTCAACCGCTCATCGTCAGTGGCAAAGTGCATGATGGCCAGCGCGAAGAATGGTCCTGCGCCCATGAGCAGAGATGTCAGGGACGCGGTGACGTGTAGCTCCGCCCACGCAATCAGACAAAAGGGCGCTGTCACGTTGAAGATGGCGATGACAAACAAACGTCGCCACGGCATGTCGGTGGACAGCCGCAATCGGGGCATGAGGATGGAGGCCAGCGCCAGGCAGACAAAGCCAAGGGCAACACGATCGGCCGCCAGCCAGACGGCGCCGGTTTCACCGACGGCAATCTTGATTGCCGTGAACGCGCCAGCCCAACTGCCCACCATGAGAAACAGCAACAGAAGGTCGAGTGGCGTGGCGCGGCGTATGGGAGCCATCAGTCTGCCTCAGTCGCATGGGTTCCGCCGATGCGTATCCGGTAAACTCCGCGAAAATCCGTGGGGTCTACAGGCTTTCCTTTGCGCGTGATCGTCACGTCGCCTGCCTGCGCCAGGTCGACGGCCTCAGCCCTCACAGGCTTCATGAGAAGTCGCCATTTCTTCTCGTCGGAACCGGCCAGGTGCCGCGCCACTTCAGACGGACAAATGCTTTTGGAAGCCCCGCGCTCGGCGGCCAGTTGGAGGATTGTTTGGCGCAGTTCTGCAGAGGACGGTGTAGCCATTCCTTGTGTTAGCAGCAGCGGCAGTGCGCGTAACCTTGTTTGTCGGTCTTAAGGCGAAAATGTCATGCGAGCGAGCTATGCGTGAGGCGCAGGTGAGCTAACCGTTAAGGGATGGTTTACCCTCTTGCGTGACCCTGAGGTTCGATCTACCCCTTCACCCACGCAGACAGGGGGCGCTGCGCAAACAATGGTGTATCATGGATCGTGAAACTTCTACGCCTTGCTGGGCGGTGACCGCTCGTGTGCTCGGCGCATTCGCATCGCTTCTCGCGATTGCATATCTGTTCGGCGCTCTCTAGCCGAAGGCCTCGGCAAAACGGTTTTCAGCGCGTTTCGAACCGGCTTTCACAGCCGGTTTTTTCATGTGCTCTATCAGGGTTATCCACCGCTGGTTCAGCGTTACGCTTTGCTTGTCGCAAGCTGTCTTCTAGTCAAACCCCATGCTGCATCTTGTGAAACTGTCGGTCGGCTCGGGAAGCGTGGAGGGTTTGCGCGCCTACGTCGACTGGCGGGCGTCTCAAATTGGTGGCGGCGCCGCGCCCGCGCGGCACGTTCACACGACACGCATGGTGCCCAAACGGCGCGAGGAGCTTCTTGATGGTGGCTCGATCTACTGGGTCATCAAGGGGCAGATTCAGGCGCGGCAGCGCTTGATCGACATTGATCCTTTCACCGATGTCGACGGCGTGACGCGCTGCCATTTGGTGATGGAGCCCCAGTTGATCGCCACGCAATGGCAGCCCAAGCGTCCGTTCCAGGGTTGGCGATACCTGAAACCCGAAGATGCGCCGCATGATCTCAAGGAGGGCGAAGACTCGCTCTCTGCCGACATGCGCGGTGAGTTGGCGGCTCTGGGTTTGCTATAGAAACACTTGGTTTACGTTGCTGACAGAAGCACGCGGCGGCTTTACCGCCTGCTATCGCTTGTCTGGCACCTTGCGCAAAACAGAAGAACAGACGGGACTTCGCCATGAGCGATAGGGAGCAGGCTGGTCAGATCGACCGGCAAGAGCCATCACATGCGGAAGATGTTCTTGCCCACGTCATCGTGTGCGGCAATGAGAAGGGTGGTGCCGGCAAGACAACAACGGCCATCAATCTGGTCGTGGCCCTGCTGCAGCGCGGAGCCAGTGTTGCAACCATCGATCTGGATGGCCAACAGCAGAGTTTCACCCGCTACATCGACAATCGAGAGGCCTGGAGGCAGGAGAGCGGCGCTCGACTGCCCATGCCCCTTCATTTCTGCATTGAGCCAGCGGTCGAAGTGGACTCCGCTAAAGAACGCGAAGAGGTCGAGTTCCAACGTCTGGCGGTGCGTCTTTCAGAGCTTGAGTCGGGGGTCGACTTTGTGGTCATCGACACGCCGGGCTTCCACTCTTATCTCACCCGCCTTGCTCACTCGCTCGCCGATACCCTGGTCACACCCATCAATGAGAGCTTTGTCGACCTTGATGTCTTTGGAAAGTTCCGTGGTGAACAGCTCATGCTGGAGGAGATTGGTCCTTACGGTGAAATGGTCACAGCCTCCCGAGAGCAGCGCCGCACCCTCGATGGTGGGCGGATAGATTGGGTGGTTGTTAGAAACCGTCTGGCGCAGATTGCGTCCCACAACCATCAGAATGTTCTGGCGGGCCTTGAGTTCCTGTCCAACGAGCTGGATTTCCGCCTGGCTGCCGGCATTGGCGAGCGCAACATCTTCCGTGAGTTCTTCCCAATGGGCCTCACGGCCATGGATGAGTTCTCGATAGAAACCTTGGGTTCACCGCCCACAATGTCCCATCTCGCTGCACGGCGTGAGGTGAGGGCGCTGGTCAAGCGCCTCAATTTGCCCGCGCCCAAGCGGCTCCAAACGCAGAACGCGCCGGTCATGCAAACCGACGCGTTTGAAGATATTGTCGAGGCGGGCCGCGTCCTGCGCGAAGAGGCGCTTCACAACTAGCCCATCACGAGCCTTGCAGGCTCAGCGCAGTCGCAGCTTCACCGCTGGAAGACCATCAGGCGTCATAACGCACATACGGACATCGACCCTTGGCTGCGAGCGGCGGCGCGAGCGTCCGGCATGGGTGAGAAGCAAAGACACCAGATTGGCAGTGCGCGCACGGGAGCGTGGCGTGTCTCCAAGAGCCATGGATGCGGCAATGAGGGGATGCTGATGCGCTTCGGTTGGCGTTCCGTTGCGATAGCGGGCAAAATCCACGAGGCGGGCCAGGGGGCCAGATGAGCCGCGGGTCTGCGCTCTTGAATTGGTTTGTGGCTTCAGCTTCTGCGTCATCGGTCGAACTCCATACACATCGACATTCTGTCTTAACTGGCCCCTTTGGGGACGAACCGTTGAGGCTCTAGGTTTGCTGGATCGCCAGACAGGCGAACTTGCGGGCTTTCAGATATTTGCAGGCATCTCGTGCAGCCTGCTTGCTGGAGAAGCCGGTGAAGCGAACGCGGAACAGAGCCGTGCCGTTCTTCTCGATTTCCTGTGTCCACTTGCTGGTGCTGCCCAGGACCCGTTTTCCTGCCTCTTGAGCCTTCGCATGCAGCTTTTTGGCAGAACTGACGGTTGGGACCGCGCCGATCTGAATGTGCCAGCCCTTGGGCGGCGCAGTGATCGATGCCGTAGCCAGTTCCGCCGCGCTTTGTGGAGCTGGCGCGGCATAGGCTGAGGCTGTCTGAGGAGCGGCGGAGGGTGGCGTCAGAGCCGCGACCATGGGCGTGGATGGAACTGCATTCTTGCTGGAAGCCTCAGCCATGTAGGCGGCAAGTTCTTCACGGCTGTTGAACACGCCGTTGGACGGGCGGGCGCGGGGCAGGGGTGCTGTTGCGATCAGAGCATTGGAAATCCGCTGCTGATTCTTCGGATCAGCGGTTGGCTTGGGCGCGAGAATGGGTGTGGGAACCGGTTGCGCAATGCTGGCCAATGCCACCTGCGTGTTGGCTCTCATGCTTGGCAGGGGGGCGTTCTTGGGCAGGATCACACGGGTGCTGACCCCAGCGACATTGAACCCGCCATTAGCCCGTGCGCGGCTTTTGGAAGCGATGATCTGCTTGCCACCACGCTTGGATGCTTTGCGCAGGTACTGCGAAATCAGCTTCTGCATCTGAGCGTTGCGGGACGCGCCTGTCCGACCGCCCATGACCACTGCCACGATCCGGCGTCCACCCGTATTGACCGAGGAGACAAGGTTGAAGCCCGAGGCGCGTGTGTATCCGGTCTTGATGCCGTCCACGCCTCTTACGCGACCCAGCAGACGGTTGTGATTGCCATAGGTGGCTTTGCCATACTTGAATGAACGCGTGGAGAAGTACTTGTATTGATTGGGGAAATGCTCGCGAAGAGCGATGCCCAGCTTGGCCATATCGCGAGCGGTTGTGAGCTGGCCCTTGGAGGTCAGACCGGACGCGTTGCGGAACGTCGTCTTGGACATGCCCAGCGCTCGGGCCTTGCGCGTCATCATGCGCGCGAAATTGGCCTCCGAGCCGCCGATGTGCTCTGCCACGGCGGCGGCAACATTGTTGGCGCTCTTGGTAACCAGTGCGCGAATGACGCTGTCGATTGAGAGTGTTTTGCCCGTTGAGATCGCAATGCGTGATGGCGGCTTGCTGTTGGCGTATTTTGAGATGCGAACGCGAGTCTTCTTGGTGATCTGTCCGCGCTCTAGCGCGTCGAAGATCATGTAGACGGTCATCATTTTGGTGAGCGACGCCGGGTAGCGCAGATTGTCTGCCCGATAGGAATACAGCGTCTTGCCTGTGCGGGCATCCATCACGATGCCGGCATATTTTGAGTTGGCAGACGCTGTGGCTACCTGTGTCAGGCCGACGGCCAGGGCAGCAAAAGCGGTGATGACAAAACGACGAAGATTGGCCCGGAAGGCGGGACGAAGACTACGCACTGACAAACCTCAATCCGGCCTTGGGCCGGTACGCGAAACAAATCGGTTCATGCCGGCCAAACACACCGGCAACATTTGCCCAGTGTGCCGAAACGCGGTTACCGAAGGGTTGACGAATTGCGATGAACTGCCTGCAACAAGGATTTGTTCATCACGAAATATTTCCAGCGGCGGCTCTTTTGCGCTGGTGCGGCCCGCCGTCGGACAGCCATGAGCTCGAGTTTTCATGGCCGCAGTGTGCCGGCTGGGCATGGCTGCTGAATAAGTTGGCACACAGCGCTCGATTGCCCCCTTACAAGCTGGGCAAAACGACTTACATTCAACAGTCGTACCGAGTGCTCACCGAATGATCAGACGGAACATGACCATCCTGCAAAACCACACAATCCAGACAGACGTGCGCTCGCCCTTCGCCATGGAGGATGACGACACGCCGAAAGGGCCTGATCGCGAAGGCGGGGTCGGTCTGGCAACAAAGACACGAACCAAACCCAAGAAGCCCAGCCTGTACCGCGTTCTGCTTCTCAATGACGATTACACCCCCATGGAGTTCGTGGTTCACGTGCTCCAGCGCTTCTTCAACAAGAGTGGAGAAGATGCGCAGCGCATCATGTGGCACGTCCACAAGAACGGAATGGGTGAGTGTGGAATCTACACCTACGAAGTCGCTGAGACGAAAGTGACGCAGGTGATGGATTACGCGCAGAACAACCAGCATCCGCTGCAATGCGTGATGGAAAAGAAATGATCTGCGTGCCGCTATTCCGCGGCACGATGCAAGAAAGGAGCGGCCATGCCGACCTTCTCCGATAGCCTTGAAAAGGCGCTGCACCAGGCGATCCGCCTGGCCAATGATTTCAATCAGGAGTTTGCCACCCTGGAGCATTTGCTTTTGGCGCTGGTGGACGATGAAGATGCATCCAACGTGCTGCGTGCATGTGGCGTTAGCCGCGACAAACTGCGCAAGGATCTGCAGGACTATATCGAGACCGAGCTGTCCAGCATCGAAAACGAAAGCCCCGGCGAAGACAGCCGCCCGACGGCCGCATTCCATCGCGTCATCCAGCGCGCTGTCATTCACGTTCAATCGTCCGGCCGTGATGAAGTGACCGGTGCCAATGTGCTGGTGGCAATCTTTGCTGAGCGAGAAAGCAATGCGGCTTACTTCCTGCAAGAGCAGGACATGACGCGCTTTGACGCCGTGAACTACATTTCCCATGGCATAGCCAAACGCCCCGGCGAGAGCGGTGGCCGCACGCCGGAGGGCGCGGAAGATGCCGAAGGTTTGGCGCCGGAAGGCAATAGCGGAGAGGGCAAAGCCGAGAGCGCACTCGACGCCTACTGTGTCGATCTCAACGCCAAGGCCAAGGACGGCAAGATCGATGTCCTGATCGGGCGCACTGAGGAAGTGAACCGCACGATCCAGATCCTTTGCCGCCGCTCAAAGAACAATCCGCTCTATGTCGGTGACCCCGGCGTTGGCAAAACGGCCATCGCCGAGGGGCTTGCCAAACGCATTGTCGAAAAGGAAGTGCCGGACGTCCTGCAAGAGGCCGTCATCTACTCCCTCGATATGGGTGCGCTGCTGGCCGGCACTCGCTATCGCGGCGACTTTGAAGAGCGGCTCAAGCAGGTTGTGAAAGAACTTGAGGCGCTGCCCAACTCGGTGCTCTTCATCGATGAGATCCACACCGTTATCGGCGCGGGAGCAACGTCTGGCGGAGCGATGGATGCGTCCAACCTGCTCAAGCCAGCCTTGTCGTCCGGCGCGATCCGTTGCATCGGCTCCACGACCTATAAGGAGTATCGGAACTTCTTCGAGAAGGACCGGGCGCTTGTGCGACGTTTCCAGAAGATCGATGTCAACGAGCCATCTATTGCCGATGCCATCGATATTCTGAAGGGTCTGAAGCCTTATTTCGAGGAATTCCATTCCATCAAGTACACGGCCGACGCCATCAAGACGGCGGTTGAGCTCTCTTCGCGCTACATCAATGACCGCAAGCTGCCCGACAAAGCCATCGACGTGCTTGATGAAACAGGCGCGAGCCAGAAGCTTCTCCCAGAGAACAAGCGCCGTAAGCAGATCGGTGTGAAGGAGATCGAGGAAACGATCGCCACGATGGCCCGCATTCCACCGAAAACCGTTTCGACGGACGATGTGGAAGTTCTGTCCAACCTGACGGCGCAGCTCAAGCGCGTCGTCTATGGTCAGGACAATGCCATCGAAGCGCTCTCCGCTGCCATCAAGATGGCAAGAGCAGGGCTGCGTGAACCGAACAAGCCGATCGGCTCCTACCTGTTCAGCGGCCCAACGGGTGTTGGTAAAACGGAAGTGGCGCAGCAGCTTGCGTCATCGCTTGGTGTGAAGCTCCTCCGATTCGACATGTCGGAATATATGGAGCGCCACACGGTTTCGCGGCTGCTCGGTGCGCCTCCCGGCTATGTGGGCTTTGACCAGGGTGGTCTGCTGACCGATGGCGTCGACCAGCATCCACACTGCGTGTTGCTGCTTGATGAGATCGAGAAGGCCCATCCAGACCTCTTCAACATCCTGTTGCAGGTGATGGATAACGGCAAGCTGACGGACAATAATGGCAAGGAAGTCGATTTCCGGAACGTGATCCTGATCATGACCTCCAACGCGGGCGCCGCCGACATGGAGAAAGCGCCCATCGGCTTCAACCGCGCCAAGCGGGAAGGCGAGGATGAAGAGGCGATCAACCGCCTGTTCACACCGGAATTCCGCAACCGCCTGGACCAGATCATTGCGTTCAGCGCGCTGCCCATGCCCGTTGTTCACAAGGTTGTCGAGAAGTTCGTCATGCAGCTGGAAGCCCAGCTGGCGGATCGCAACGTCACGTTCGAGTTGAGCGATGCGGCCACGGCATGGCTGGCCGAACGTGGCTACGACTCCAAAATGGGCGCGCGTCCGCTGGGCCGCCTCATCCAGAAGGAGATCAAACAGCCGCTGGCTGACGAGTTGCTCTTTGGCAAACTCGCCAAGGGTGGAACAGTCAAAGTCGGCGTGAAAACCGAGGATGGCGCGAAAGTTCTGGACCTCGAGGCGATTTCGGAATCAGACCTGCGGCCATCCAAACCGGCAAAGCCAAAGGCTGCCAAAAAGCCCGCTCCCAAGAAGCGGGGCGGCGGCAAGGATGGCGGAGCCCGGCAGTCAGTGCCAAAAGTCCCGGCCAGCTAGCGCGGTTCGAAAATCAAGGCCCCGGATGTCAGCGCATCCGGGGCTTTTTTTGTTCTCAGGCCAAGCCCTTAAAGCCCTGTCACACAAAGTGACTTCCGTCGCCGCGGCACGAACGCAATTGCGTCGTTTCTCAACCCCGCTTGTATCGAGGAGAAAGCCATGGACCACATCAAAGATCTCAAGAAACTGCGCGACGATGCCCTCAGCCGCCTTCAGAGCAATCCGGACTATCGTACCCTGCGTGCCCTCACGGCCCTGATTGACGATCTCACACTGATGGACGCGCGTCCGGGTGTCGGCGATCTGCCCAAAGCCGATGAGAAGGAGCTCGAAGAAGAGCTGTCCTCAGCGGGCTCCGCTAACGGCAAAGGCCCAGGCCGAGTTACCAACTACAGCGCCAGCAGTTCCGCACCTGCCAATTGACGCTAGATCAGCTGAGCGAATGCGGCGCGGTATTTTTCTGCGTCGCTTTCAAGGCGCTCAGTCGGCGCCATTTCGCTGGCCGGTGGCAGCAGGGCAACGTCCGCTTTGCGCGGCATCACGTGGACGTGCAGATGAAAAACCATCTGTCCACCAGCGCTCTCTGAATTCTGCTGAACAGTGATGCCATCGGCGCCGAACGCGATCATCGCAGCCTTGGCCGTCAGCCGCGCGGTCTCTGCAACTGCGGAAAACTCGGCAGGTGTGGCGTCCAATATGTTGCGGACAGGGGCTTTGGGCAGCACCAGCGCATGGCCCTCGCAGACCGGCATCACATCCATGATGACCTGCGTATGTTCATCTTCATAGACCGTATGACTCGGGATTTCGCCGCGCAGAATCTTCGCGAAGATGTTCTGGTCGTCATAGGGTTCGGTCATGCATCTTCTCCAGCGTGTGGCGCAGCTTTTCGGTATGGACCCATCTGTTCGAGCATTTCGTTCTCGCGGGCAACTGCCGCCCGCTCCTGCCGCAAGAACCTCTCAATCGCGTCCCGGAAGCCGGGGTGGGGTATAAAGTGAGCCGAATTGGTTTCCACCGGCAGATAGCCCCGCGCTAACTTGTGAGCGCCTTGTGCGCCAGCTTCCACACGCTTCAGCCCACGCGAGAGCGCGAACTCTATGGCCTGATAGTAGCAGACCTCGAAGTGCAGGAACGGATGGTGCTCAACGCACCCCCAATTGCGTCCGAACAGCGTGTCGCCGCCGATAAAATTGATGGCGCCCGCCACCGGCCGACCCTCGCGCCAGGCGAAGATGAGCAGAGTGTCGTCTGCCATTTGCTCACCCATGGCCGAGAAGAACGAGCGGGTGAGGTAGGGCTGACCCCATTTGCGCGATCCCGTGTCCATGTAAAACTCGAAAAAAGCATCCCAAAGCTCCTCGGTCAGCTCCGCACCCGTGTGCCAGCGGATTTCGATGCCATTGTTGGCGAGCGCGTCCCGCCGTTCGCGTTTGATGGCCTTGCGTTTGCGCGAAGCGAGGCTGGCAAGGAAGCCGTCAAAGTCGCCATACTCGTCATCTGTCCAGTGGAATTGCTGATCTGATCGGATCAGATAGCCCGCCTCTTCGAACGCATCGCGGTCTTCGGTGCCGATGAATGTTGCATGAAGTGTCGAGGTGCCGACCTGTTCGCAGACTTGAGCGAGCGCGCCTGCCAAAAGTGGCTTCAGTTCGTGCTTGGCTGTCAGCAGCCTCGGCCCTGTCGCGGGAGTGAACGGTACTGAACACTGCAACTTTGGATAATATTGACCGCCAGCCCGCTCCAAAGCGTCGGCCCAGCCATGGTCGAAGACATATTCGCCCTGGCTGTGCATCTTCACATAGAGAGGCACGGCCCCAACCGCTTCATCATCGATTTTGAGCAGAACATGGTGGGGATACCAGCCCGTTCCCTCGCCAACGCAATTTGTATCCTCAAGTGCTTTGAGGAAGCTGTAGGTGACAAACGGGTTGTAGCTAGGGTGTGTTCGCCCATTGGGATTGGCCAGGCCATCCCATGTCTCGGCGTCAATCTGGTCGAGGGTTCGCAGAATTTCTGCTGTGGGTTCAGCGCTCATACAGAGAATATGGCGTCGGGATCGAACCCTTCAAAGGTGATCTGGTCGGCGTGTTCATAGGTCAGGTGCGCATCGTCTTCGGTGCGCACCGTCCAGGTTATCACGGGCATCCGATGCTCTCGCCGGGCGCGCGCCACAAAGCTGTTTGGCAGCTGCTTCACGTCGTAACTGATGAAGGAAATCGGATGTTCGAACGCCTGCTCATGTTCTTCGGCCATGCTGTCGTCGCCCAGAGCAACGAGCCCGATGGGGCAGGGGCAGTGCCGCTCGACCAAATGCCCGATGATCTCCTGCGAGAAGGACATGGCAGCTGTTCTGCCGCCATACCCGCGAACAGCTTCACTGACGGCCTCGGCAAGCTCTGCATCGTGAGGCGGTGTGCTTTTCAGTTCGATCACAACCGGCACTCGCCCATCAATCGCACTCAGAATTCTGGGAAGCGTGAGGATCGTGTCGTCGCCGTCAAGGATCGCGATCCGAGAGAGTTCTGCGCAGGTGAGCGATGCGACCGGCTCGTTCAGACCGCACATTCGTCGTAGATCGGCGTCGTGAAACACAACGGCCTCTCCATCCTTGGAGAGTTGGACATCGATCTCGATGGAGTAGCCTGCCTCGGCAGCGGCTTCACAGGCTGACAGAGTGTTCTCGTAGATCTTCTGGTCTGGCTTGTGCAGGCCGCGGTGTGCGATGGGGCGCGCCGTCAGCCAACTCAGCTTGTCCGGCGCGACCCGCGTGACTTCACCCATCAGGCCGGCTTCACCGCAATCACGGCATCAATCTCAACCGGTACGCCGAGTGGCAGAGAGCCCATGCCAACGGCTGCCCGCGCGTGGCTGCCAATTTCTGAGCCAAACACTTCGACCATCAGATCGGACGCCCCGTTGATGACCGCGGGATGCTGTGTGAATTCGGGGGTCGCCGAAACAAACCCTTGCAGCTTGACGACGCGCTCCACTCTGCTCAGATCGCCCAAGGCATTCTTCGTTGCCGCTATGATCTGAATTGCGCATGATCGCGCTGCCGCCTGGCCTTCTTCAACGCCCAGCCCGTCGCCCAGACGGCCCACCATCGGGCTGCCATCATCCTGACGCGCAATCTGGCCGCTGATGTAGAGCATGCCGTTGGCCTCTACAGCAGCAACGTAGTTGCCTGCGGCGGCTGATGGCCCAGGCAGTTCGATGCCCAATTCCGCGAGCCTTGTTTCTGCTGAGTTGGCCATTTCACACTCCTTGTGGCTGCAGCGACACATGGCCTTCCGTTCGCCACGCTTTCAGGCCACAACCTAGTGACGCAAGCGCATTCGGCAATGAGGAAATTATGAAAGATTGCATTCGGCTCATGGCCGGCCCAACAGCCGCCCTGGCAGTGATGGCTTCGTCTCACTCACTGGCTGCACCGGGCGATGTGTTATCCGGGTTTGTATCTCACACAGCGGTCTATGAAGTGACGCTTGATGGCAAGGCCGACCGGGCTGAGGGCATTGAGGGCGCGTCGGGCCGCCTGGTCTATGAACTGGAGGGCAACGCCTGCGAAGGCTTTGCGACCCGCTTCCGGTTTGTTCTGAACTTTGCCGCAGGCGATACCGAAGTGCTCAGCGATCAGCAGACCACCACCTTTGAAGCGGCGGACGGTTCAACCTTTGATTTTGCCACCAAGGTATTCACCAACCGACAGTTGGACCGACAGACGGTCGGGTCCGCCGCCCTCGACGATGATGAACTCACGGTCCGGTTGCGTAAACCCGAGAGCGAAGAAGTGGAGCTTGTCGGGGCGCTTTTTCCCAACCAGCACCTGGCGGCCATCATTGATGCGGCCAAGAACGGGGAGACCTTTGTGCGCGCTCAGATTTTTGATGGCGCGGATAACGGCACCGAGACCTTTTTCACCCAAAGCGTGATTGGGCGGCCGCGAACGGGAATTTCCGACGACACTCCAGAGACCGATGTGCTGCCAGCTGACATTGCATCGGCCAAATGGTGGCCGGTCAGCGTGAGCTATTTCAAGGAAACGGCTTCAGGTCGGGAGAGCGGTGGTGAAAATGAGCCGTTCTACTCAGTCTCGTTCAAACTGTACGAGAACGGATTTAGCCGCGATTTGCGTATGTACTACACCGATTTTGCGCTCAAAGCGACGCTGACGGAGATCGAAACAGCCGATGGGCCGGCGGATTGCTAGGAATATGACCCAATTTTGAAATATTCTTGCCAGTCAAATGACCGCATGACCTTCGGTCTCATTTAAGGTACACTGAGGCTCGACCATGCTTTGAATACCCCCGGCGCGCGAGCGAACGGCTGAGATCGATAACTCTGCAGACCATGGCGACTAAACAGTTGATGCACACGGCCAGGCGGCAAGAGGGGTGTGTGGATCGGCGCAAGGCCATGAAAGGATTATCATCAATGGCAACCGGAACAGTAAAGTGGTTCAACACAACCAAGGGCTACGGCTTCATCGAGCCAGATGAGGGCGGCAAGGACGTTTTCGTTCACATCTCGCAGGTGCAGCGCTCTGGCATGACGGAAGTCACCGAAGGCCAGAAGCTCTCCTACGAGCTGGTCGAGGATCGCGGCAAAACATCCGCCGGCAATCTTCAGGCACTCTGATCTTCAGATCAAAAATTCAGACAGAACCGGATCGTCGGTGATGTCTCGAAATTGAAAGCCGGCCGTGGCGACGCGGTCGGCTAATTTTTTGAAGCTGTCGGCTGGCGCAGGTGCGCCGCCTTTGGTCGCGATGTCTGAGCCACTCGACTTGGCTTCTAGGCCAATGAGCACAGAGCCA
>JBCBXA010000082.1:0-12663 GCA_039816825.1 Pseudomonadota bacterium
GTGCCTGAGTTTGTCAGTATGGTCGGTCATGCCCTCCTTGGGGCATTCACCCAGTGTGCTCGAAACCATGCAGGATCATCTGGGAATGGTTGAGCACCATGGACATTCGCATGGCCATGTAGAGGATTTACTTTGGGCTATGCACGGACATAGCCACGACGTGGCAGACCACGATCATAACACGCCCTTTTTCATTCCACGAAACAGTGGCCATGCGGTACCTTTGGCCGATGAAACCTGGAATGGGATCGTCGCCAACGCCGCTCCGTCTGTGCACTTCCGAATAGAACGCCCTCCGCGAGCCTGATTGTTCAAGCGCGGCTATCGCGCATGTTCAATCAACACAATTTAGCGGAGTATAACCATGTACCTCTTCCCCGTGAGGGTCGGGCGCTTATCGTTGCGTCTGGCGCTCCTTCTTCTTCTACCCGTCTTGCTGGTCAGCACGGCGTTGGCCCACGATGTCACACCGGGTGACGCGGGCTACATCCAAGAAATTTTCGGGGTTCACGTCATCCCGTTCATCTATCTCGGCGCAAAGCACATGATAACTGGATACGACCACATTCTGTTTCTGTTGGGCGTGGTTTTCTTTCTCTATCACATGAAAGACGTGGCAATTTACGTCAGCATCTTCGCTGTCGGCCATTCGGTCACCATGCTTTTGGGGGTGTGGTATGGCTGGGGTATCAACGCGTACATCATTGATGCGATCATCGGCTTGTCGGTGGTTTACAAAGCCCTGGACAATTTGGGCATTTATCAAAAGTGGCTTGGCTTTCAGCCGAACACGAAGGTCGCGACACTGGTCTTTGGCCTGTTTCACGGCACTGGTCTGGCTTCCAAAATCATCGAGTATGAAATCGCCGATGACGGGCTTCTCGCCAATCTGCTGGCCTTCAATGTGGGCGTCGAAGTCGGCCAGCTCTTGGCCCTGTTCATCATCCTGATCGTGATGGGCTACTGGCGGCGTAGCCCAAACTTCATGCGGCAGGCAGCCTACGCCAACTGGATAATGGTCGGTCTGGGCCTGCTGCTCACGTATCAGCAGGTCACGGGATATCTCGGCCTCCACAGCCACGCTTAAAGGATTGGAAAGATGCACAACGCACCAAAACCGAAAATCGAAGACTTGCCTACAAAAGCACAGCTTCGGCGTTCTTCAATCATCGCTGCCATCGGCGCAGTTGCCATCGGCACTATGGTTTACCTGCCAGCTGAGTATGGACAGGATCCAACCGGTGTGGGCGGGCTACTTGGCCTTACCGAAATGGGTGAGATCAAGCAGCAGCTCGCAAGGGAGGCTGCGGAAGATGAGATCCTGCACAACGAGGATCAGTCTTCATCGGTGTTTGATGGTATTTTCGACATGTTTGTTTCAAGGGCACAAGCGCAGGAGGCGTGGACAGACGAGATTGTGTTCACACTGCCTCCGGGAGAGGCAACTGAAATCAAGGCCACAATGGAAGAAGGAGCCACTCTATTCTACCGCTGGACGGCGGAAGGAGGCCGCATCAACTTTGACCTACATGCCCACGCTGGCGGGGAAAACGTCACCTACGAAAAGGGGCGCGGCCAAACATCCGGCGAAGGCGACTTCAACACACCCTTTGCCGGAGACCATGGGTGGTTCTGGAGAAACAGGGACACACAAGATGTGACAGTTAGCCTGCAATTGCGCGGCGAATACATTGCCATTGTGAGAAGCAATTAAAACAAAGAAGCCGTGCATCTAAAGTGGGTGCACGGCCCCAAAATTGCCGTTGAAACAACAAAAGTGAAGGTCCGGAAAGTCCGCATTGCTGACTTCCGCTTTGAGCCCGTTGTGGACGTTTGCGCTGCCCAGTGTTCAGGGACTCTGCTCTTACTCTCTGACGGTCACTTTGGAGAAGGTAATGATCAGAGGCTTTCTTCAGCGTGATCCGCTGGCGCCTAGCAGACATCAAAGAATGACGCGATGAGCCGCAGGCTTTGCTTTTCCGGCGGCGCGATGAGATAATTGTCGAACGTGGCATCCATTTCCTTGAGGCGCACAGTGGTGAGCCGATCGGTGTCGTGGACACTGTTCTCAAGAAGAATGCCTACCCCCAATCCGTGCAGTACCGCCTCTTTCATCATAGCAAATGTGGTGATTTTCATGAGCCTTGGCACGTCAATCCCAAGATCTGCGACGGCCTTAAAGAAAACGCGCTGAGTCAAAGAACCGTCTTCGGGCACCACGATAACATGCTCGACAAGTTGCCTTAGGGAGATGGTTTTGCGGCTGGCGAGGGGGTGATCCTTGGACATAAGCGCGCAATAGCGGACAGTCTCGATCTTGAGGGCGCGCATCCCTTCGCTGATCAAGGGATCGGTGACGAAGGCCAGATCGACGGACTTGCTGCTCAGGGCTTCCATGTTCTGCGTCCAGTTCATGAGTGTGAAATCGATGCGGACATTTGGATAGCGCGCATTGTAGCGAGCGATCACGGGCAATGCAGGCCGCGGCGCCGTTGCCGTGATTGTCAGATGACCGGTTTTCAGGCCCGTATAGTTGGTCACCCGCTCCTGAAAGGCGCTGTTGGTGTCGGCAAGGCGCTCGGCAATTTCAAACAATTCGTGGCCCGCAGGGGTCAGCTCCAACCCACCGCGCCGACGTATCAACAGCGAGCCACCAATGATGCGCTCAAGATTGGAAACGTGCTGTGTCACCGATGACTGGCTCACCCCCAATTGTTTCGCCGCCTTGGAAAAACTGCGCTCGCGAGCGGCTTGGGCAAATGCCATAATTTGATAAGGGCTTGGTTTTTCCATGGTTTTTGGGCGCAATTTGTCTTGGGTCGGGCTTCGCGGAGCCGCATGATCAGGCTCACCTGGCGGCTGGGCTAAGGCCAAACCGTTAGCGTACATTAGCTGCACTTATATGACGTCACACCAGTGTAAACTATGCTTCCTAGCCTCTGTGTATGAAATTGCGGAGGGGATGCCGTGGCCGGAATGACACTCAGCGCTGTCGAAAAATCGTTTGGGGAAACGCGGGTCCTCAACGGGGTGAGCCTGGATATACGAGACGGCGAATTCCTGACCCTCGTGGGACCATCGGGCTGCGGCAAGTCCACGCTTTTGCGCATCATGGCGGGGCTAGAGGCCATGGACAGCGGTGGTCTTGCGATCGGCGGCCAGGACGTCTTGACGACGCGCGCTGCGGACCGGAACTTGGCTATGGTTTTCCAAAGCTACGCACTCTATCCGCACCTCACCGTGCGCCAAAACATGCTGACGCCGCTTAAGCTGCGCGACCTCAGCTGGACCCAACGATTGCCTGTGGCGGGACCTCTTCTGGCGCGCCAGCGCTACCAGGATCTGATGGCGCAGGTGAAGGAAACCGCCGAGATCCTTAAGATTGAGCAACTGCTGGACCGCAAACCGGGGCAGATGTCCGGTGGCCAACGGCAGCGGGCGGCGCTCGGGCGCGCGATGGTCCGCAAGCCCGCCGCATTTTTGATGGACGAGCCGCTTTCCAACCTCGATGCGGCCCTGCGTGTGCACATGCGTTCCGAACTTGCGGATTTGCATCGGGCCTTGGGCACAACCTTTGTGTACGTGACCCACGACCAAGCCGAAGCCCTAACCATGTCGGACCGAATGGCGGTGATGATGGGCGGTAACATTTTGCAGCTCGACACGCCCGACGCCATCTACACCGACCCGCAACACCTCGATGTGGCAACATTTGTTGGCTCGCCGCGCATCAATTTGATCGATGCTGAAGGACGTGCCGATGGCGGCGTGGCGGCGGCAGGCCTCGTCATTGCCCAGGCGGCGCAACAGCATAATCACAAGATTGCCCACATCGCCTTTCGCCCGGAACACGCAACTATCAAACGCGCTAGCGCTAGCGATGCATCAGCGGGCGATGGTTTGGGGGTCGATGCTTGGCCAGCGACCATTACACATCTGGAAAACTTGGGCTCGGATCTTTTTGTCCACTGCGCCCTTGAGGTGGGCGATGTGCGGGTGATCGTGCGCACAAGCCCGGCCGCAGGTTTGGCCCTCGGACAGTCGGTTGCCGTTGCTCCAGATTTTGAAAGGGTGATCGGCTTTGGTGTCGACAAACGCCGTGTCGACTTACAAAGCCGAAAGGCCAAGGCGCCATCAGTTGGGGCAGCGGCGTGATGGCCGGTCAGGCCAATACCTCCCGAGTGCACTTGTGGTTCGCCGGACCTGCGATCCTTTTGATGTTCGTCATCCTGATTGTGCCGATCTTCATCGCCGCCGGTCTAAGCTTCACCAATTACTCGTTGGGCAATAGCGGAGCCCAATTTGTCGGCCTTGAGAATTACGAGCGTATCTTCACCCGCTCAACATATGAGAAGATGTTCATCGCCAC
The DNA here is from genome assembly GCA_039816825.1 of Pseudomonadota bacterium. Classification (GTDB taxonomy): domain Bacteria; phylum Pseudomonadota; class Alphaproteobacteria; order Rhizobiales; family Rhizobiaceae; genus JBCBXA01. The sequence goes on from JBCBXA010000082.1 coordinate 4,370, forward strand.
CTTCACCTATGTTGGCGTGGTGGTACCCCTGACGGTCGGCCTCGGCCTCGGCGCAGCGCTTCTGATCAACTCAGTTACCCGCTTCGGAGATCTTTACAAGACCATCTATTTTCTGCCCGTTATGGCCGCGCTGCTCGCCATGGCGATCGTCTGGGAGTTTGCCCTCCATCCCACCATCGGGATCGTCAATGCCACCCTGACGCGCGGCTGCGGCACCTTTCTGGAGGGGTGGGCCTGGTACGCCCAGGGCTGTGAGCGAACTTTTCCTCTTTGGCTCACCGACCGGGATTACGCCATTTGGACCGTCGCCTTCATTGGTGTTTGGCAGGGCTTTGGCTTCAACATGGTGCTCTACCTTGCCGGGCTGACATCCATCCCACGTGAACTCTACCATGCCGCCGAAATGGACGGCGCGAAATCCGGTTGGGAGCGGTTCAGGCTGGTGACCTGGCCCATGCTGGGGCCCACAACTGTCTTCGTGGTCACGATATCCTGCATCCGGTCGTTCCAAGTTTTTGACACCGTCGAAGCCTTTTACCCCCAAGGGGGCGGCCCGGGAAAATCGGTCTTCGTAATGATGTTTGCGATCTACGAAAAGGCGATCCAACAAAATCTCATGGGCATTGGCGCAGCGATCACAGTCGTGTTCCTGGCGTTCGTCATGGCTCTAACCCTCGTCCAGCGCTGGCTGGTGGAACGAAGGGTGCATTATTCATGACCGACGCAGCAATGACCTCTCAACCAGTTGTATCCGACCAGAAAGGTGCGCGATCCGATAGCTCATCCATGAGCTGGTCCAGCCGGGAAGCGCTTAAGCATGCGGTCCTGATTGTGGGGGCCATCATCGTCCTTTTGCCCTTCTACGTTATGGTTTCCTATTCGTTTAAGGGACCGTCCGAGATCATGCAGCAGACCGGCGGGTTCTTTGGCAGCCAAGAGCTGTTCCGCGATGATTTCTGCGTAAAGCTGGGCAATTAACCGGAAGACTGCATGGTTCGCCCCATCGTCTACAATTACAGCACCGCCTTCGAAAAAGCGCCTCTGGTGCGGTACCTTTTGAACGGCGTGATCGTCACCGCGTCGATCTTCTTCATCCAGGTGCTGGTGGCTCTGCCATGCGCCTATGCCTTGTCAAAATTGCGCTGGTGGGGCCGCGAGGCGGTGTTTGCGCTGGTTCTGTTCTGCCTTTTAATACCGGTCCACGCCATTGCGCTGCCGCTTTACATCATGTTGTCCAAGGTGGGGCTGACTAACACTTATGCGGCGCTGATAGTCCCTTGGACGATATCGGTGTTTGGCATTTTCTTAATGCGCCAATTCTTCATGACTGTTCCTGACGATCTGATAGACGCCGCGCGCATGGACGGCATGAGCGAATTCTCCATCGTGTGGAACGTCATGCTGCCAGTTGCCGTGCCGGCGCTCCTTGCCTTCGCCATCTTCTCGGTGGTGGCCCACTGGAACGACTATTTCTGGCCGCGCATCGTCATCACCGGCAATCGCGACCTATTCACGCCGCCACTCGGCCTACGCGAATTCAAAGGTGACGCGGATGGTGACAATTTCGGGCCCATGATGGCGACGGCGGTGGTGATCGTCACGCCGCTCATCGTGGCGTTTCTCATAGCGCAACGACGCTTCATCGAAGGGATCACGCTGTCCGGTATGAAATAGGGGCAGCGAAAGAATTGCCCGGGCACTTCCAGTAGGAGGCCCGGGCAAAACCGGAACGGGAAAGTTTGGCGACCCACCGTTCCGCAACCGCCGGCAGGACGCACGGCAATTCAGGGAGTGTTTCATGAAAACCGCCATTACCGCAATCGGGGCCAGCCTCGCGCTTGCACTTTCCACGTCTGTTGCCTTTGCGGCTGACGAGAAAGTGACCATCGAGTTCGCCTACCCCTACAGCCATCTGTTTGATGTGACCTATCAGGCCATCATGCCAAAGTTCAACGAAGCGCACCCCAATATCGAAGTGAAGTTCCGCGCGACGTATGAGTCTTATGAAGACGGCACCAACACTATTCTGCGCGAAGCTGTTGCAGGCAATTTGCCGGATGTAACTATGCAGGGTCTCAACCGGCAGGCGATCCTTGTCGAAAAGGGCATCGCCAAGTCGCTGGAGCCATTCATTGCGCAAGAAGCTGACTTTGCAAAAGACGGCTACCACAAAGCCATGCTCGATCTGGGCACGTTTGATGGTGACGTGTATGGCCTGCCATTCTCCATCTCGTTGCCGGTCGGCTACTATAACATGGAAGTTATGGAGAAAGCGGGTATCACTTCCGCTGATCAGCTTCCAACCACGTGGGATCAAGTAGTCGAAACCTGCGGCAAGCTGCGGGAAGCTGGTGTGAAGAACCCCATGTTTTGGGGCTGGAACATCACCGGTAACTGGTTTCTTCAAGCGCTAATGTGGAGCCAAGACAAGCCGACCGTTATGGGGGCCGACTTCCAGCTTGATACCGAAGAGGGCCTGACGGCACTCAACACTATGAACGGCATCTTTGATGGCTGCGAAATGCAGAACCTCGAATGGAAGGCCGCCCTTGCATCTTTCTCCGCTGGCGAGATTGGTATGATGTTTTGGTCGACTTCGGCCGTCGGCGCAGTTGAGCGAGCCATGGGCGACTTTACTCTCGTAACCAACGAGTTTCCGGGCATCGAGGCATCAGGTCCCATGGGTCTACCAGCTGGCGGAAATTCGGCTCTATTGACTTCGACATCCGATGATCCGGCCGTTTTGGACGCATCCTGGAAATGGCTCAAATTCATCACGTCAGGTGAAGGCGCGGCGGACGTCGCCCGCACGACGGGCTACATGCCGCCGAACCAGGCCGCAAACGAAATCATTCTCGCTGATTTCTACGCCCAGAATCCGGCCAAAGCGACGGCTGTGCGTCAATTGCCACTTCTGCGCGAATGGCAGGCGTATCCTGGCGACAATGGCTTGGCCGCAACCCAGGTCATTTATGACGGCCTCGAGTCGATCGTCACCGGCGAACAGGATGACATGGAAGAGTTGCAGGAAGAGCTCAACGAAGAAGTTCAGGACCTGCTGCCAGCTTCCGGTTCGTAACGAGCCGAAGCAGTTCCGGGCAAGTTCGGGGCGCGGTTTAGGGGCGCCGCGTCCCGTTCATTCTCAGGTCTTCCAACTTGAATGTAATCCAGCATGGCCGATGAAAGACTTTCGGGGGGACGCTCATGAAACTCATCCAACTCACCGACATCCACCTGACCAAAAAGGGCGACACGATCGCCGGGCGCGATCCCAACGCCAATTTTGAGCGGGCCCTGGCCCACGCCCTTTCGCACCATCCAGATGCCGAGCGGCTCATCATAACGGGCGATCTTTCGGACTGGGGGGAGGAGGAGGATTATCGTTTGCTGAGCAAAATTATCGAGCGCCTCGAAAAGCCGGTGGAGCTTATGATCGGCAACCACGATGATCGATCAACGTTCCTTAGGACGTTTCCTGACCTCGAGGGTGAAGGAGGCTTCGTCCACCGAACCTTTCCGCTAACGGTAGGCACGGGCATTGCGCTTGATACCTGGGGTCCAAAAAGCCATGCCGGTTACTTTTGCGAACAGCGGGCAAGTTGGCTAGATAAAACTCTGTCGACGCTATCCGGCGATGCGTGGCTGTTCATGCACCACAATCCCGTTCCGACCGGTATCGGGCCGATGGATGAAATCATGCTTCTCGACCACGACAGATTCGCAGATGCGATAGGCAGCCACGCCTCAAAAATTCGTCATATCTTCCACGGTCATTGCCATTTGCCACTTAACGGTTCTTTGCGCGGGGTGCCGTTCTCGGCTCCTCGGGGCACCAACCATGCGGGATGGCCAACTTACGGTGCCGAACGCTTGCTCAGCGGCTCGGACCTACCCGAGAGCTATGCCGTGATCATGGCGAGCGAGCGGTCAACCATGGTTTGCATGGTGGAATATGGCTATGACGGGGAAATCCGCCACGAAGGGTCGCCAGCTTATGAGGATTGGGACAAGCTGACGATGATACGGTGAGTATTAGCGCCTCTTAAACTGCCTCCCATGTCTGTCCCAAGCGCGATATCAGCTACGTGGGTTGGGACGGAAAGACCGTTCGACCCCCAAATTTCGCTATCTAGCGAACAGGTCCAAACATGGTCGTTTTGTCCGCAAAGCGGACGTCCGCTTTAGAACCCAATTTGGACGTCAAACAAGATGAACTGAACGGCGGCTTTGTGTTCCAGAAACTTCTCAGGACCAGTGAGGTTTTGGCACGGGCATTTGGCGCTTGAGAAAGCCTAGTTTCCGTAGGGCAGCGAAACCACTCCAAAAGCGGACTTTTTTGGAAATTCCAAGAAACTGTCGTTTTCGAGAAGCGACCCGCATGGGCATAGCCAAACAGATTGCTCCGATATGGTGAGTCGCCACCATCTACCTGTAAGAGCACCTGCTTGCGAATAGCATCTATTTCACGTATTCATGAAATATGAACGAGCTCGGCCCTCGACTTAGTGCCCTGGCACACCCGCAACGCATGGCGCTCTTTCGCCTGCTCGTGCGTCGCTACCCGGATTGGGTGCCGGCGGGCGAGATCGCAGGGGCGCTTGGGCTCAAGGACAGCACGGCGTCGGTCTATCTGTCCGCGCTCGCCAAGGTTGAGCTGATCGCGCGCGAGCGCATCGGCACGTCGCTGCGCTACGCAGTCAATCTCGATGCGGCGCGAGCGGTGATGACGGACCTGTTCGTCGACTGCTGCCGCGGCAGGTCTGACCTGTGCCCCCCGCTCGTCGTATCGCCGCTAGCTGGCCTTTCAAGAGATGGCGACCCGCCAGGCGACTCTCCTCTCTCGTTGGCTAACCGGAGCCTTTCCATGTCCGATCCCCATGCCTTGGTGACCCCTGGGCCAAGCCTGGATGAGACCGGGCGCTACGATGTCCTGTTCATCTGCACCGGCAACTCGGCCCGCTCGATCTTCGCCGAGGCGATCTTACGCAACGTGGCCAGCGACCGTTTCCGCGCGCACTCGGCCGGCACACGACCCTATTCGGAGCTGAACCCGATCGCGCTGGAGGTGCTGGCTAACGAGGGCCACGACACGTCCCTCCTGCGTGCCAAGCACGTCTCGGAGTTCCAGGCGCCGGACGCCACCGTCATGGACTTCGTCTTCACGGTCTGTGACCAGGCGGCGAATGAGGAATGCCCGGCCTGGGCAGGGCAACCGATCAGTGCCCATTGGGGTCAGCCCGATCCGGTCAACGCCGAGGGCAATCACGGCGAGCGTCTGCTTGCCTTTCAGCGGGCCTATGGCGCGCTCCACAACCGGATCAGCCTGTTCACGGGGCTGCCGATAGCCTCTCTGAACCGCATGTCACTGCAAAAGCGCGTCGACGAGATCGGCCGCGCACAAGACGTTGGAGCCCTTTCATGACCGTCTACGCACTCAATGGACTCGGCCGCATCGGAAAGCTCGCGCTCAAACCCCTTTTGGAGCGGGGTTCGCAGATCGCATTTCTGAATGACGCGGTCGGCGATCCCGCCATGCACGCACATCTCCTGGAGTTCGACACGGTGCATGGGCGCTGGGATGCGCGCTTCGAGGCGGAAGCGGACAGCATAACCATCGACGGGACGCGCCTGCCTGTCCACGCGGAGCGCGATCCCGCAAGGCTGCCCCTCGACGGGGTTGATGTCGTCATCGATTGCACGGGTGCCCACAAAAGCGAGGCCAAGCTCGCGCCTTACTTCGCGGCGGGGGTGAAGAGGGTCGTCGTGTCGGCCCCGGTCAAGGACGGCAACGCGGCCAACATCGTCTACGGCGTCAACCACGACACCTACGATCCCGCCGCGCATCGCATCGTGACAGCGGCGAGCTGCACCACCAACTGTCTCGCCCCGGTGGTCAAAGTGATCCACGAGGGGATCGGCATCCGGCACGGCTCGATCACCACCATCCACGACGTCACCAACACCCAGACCATCGTGGACCGCCCGGCCAACGACTTGCGACGGGCACGCTCGGCGCTCAACTCGCTGATCCCGACGACAACGGGCTCGGCCACCGCCATCACGCTGATCTATCCCGAGCTGACGGGTCGGCTGAATGGCCACGCTGTGCGCGTGCCACTGCTCAACGCCTCCCTGACCGACTGCGTGTTCGAGGTCGAGCGAGCGGTCACCGAGGACGAGGTCAACACGCTGTTCCGCGAGGCGGCGGAAGGACCGCTGAAGGGCATTCTTGGATACGAGGAGCGCCCGCTCGTCTCGACGGACTACACCAACGATCCGCGCTCGGCGATCGTGGACGCGCCCTCGACGATGGTCGTCAACGGCACGCAGGTGAAGGTCTACGCCTGGTATGACAACGAGTGGGGCTACGCGCACCGGCTGGTCGACGTGGCGCTGATGGTAGGGGCGAACCTGTGAGCGCGGAAGGCGCGGGTGGCGCAAAGGCGGCCCGCCCGGAGGGGTTGGCCGCGTACATCGCAGTAACGGCCGCCTATTGGGCGTTCATGCTCACCGACGGCGCGCTTCGGATGCTGGTGCTCTTGCACTTCAACCAGCTCGGCTTCTCGCCGGTCCAACTCGCTTATCTGTTCGTGCTCTACGAGATCGCCGGCGTTGTCACCAACCTGTCGGCGGGTTGGATCGCGGCGCGCTTCGGGCTGACGACCACCCTGTATGCTGGGCTCGCACTCCAGGTCGTGGCGCTCCTCGCGCTGTCCGCGCTCGACCCTGCCTGGACGGTGGCCTTCTCGGTTGCCTTCGTCATGCTGGTCCAGGGCGCCTCGGGCGTGGCCAAGGACCTGGCCAAGATGAGTTCCAAGAGCGCGGTCAAGCTGCTTGCGCCCACCGACGGCGGCGGACTGTTTCGCTGGGTGGCGGTGCTCACGGGCTCGAAGAACGCGGTCAAGGGACTGGGTTTCCTGGTCGGCGCAGGCGCGCTCGGCCTGTTCGGCTTCGTACCCTCGGTGCTGGGCATGGCCGCGATCCTGTTTGCGATCCTCGCGGTTGTGTTTCTGCGCATGCCGTCGGGTCTGCCGGCGGGGCGTAAGGACGCCAAGTTCAAGGAGGTTGTCTCCAAGAATCGTAACATCAACTGGCTGTCTCTGGCCCGCACGTTTCTGTTCGGCGCGCGCGACGTGTGGTTCGTGGTCGGCATTCCGATCTACTTCTATTCGGTCCTCTCTGACGGCACGGACGAGGGCCGCCGCACGGCCTTCTTCCTAGTCGGCACGTTTATGGCCGCCTGGATCATACTCTATGGCGCCGTGCAGGCCAACGCGCCGCGTCTTTTGCGCGCGAAGAGCAAGACGCAAAAAGAAATCGTGGGCAGCGCGCGCTCCTGGGTCGGCACGCTGTTCTTCGTACCCGCCATTCTCGCAGCAGCCGCGTTCTACGCCGGGGAACCGACGGTTTGGTTGACAACGCTCGTGGTGGTCGGCCTACTCGTCTTCGGCGCGCTGTTCGCAATCAACTCGTCGCTGCACTCCTACCTCATACTCGCCTTCACGGACGCCAGACGCGTGACGATGGATGTCGGCTTTTACTACATGGCCAACGCCGCTGGACGGCTGATCGGCACGGTGGCTTCGGGCCTGTCCTATCAAATCGGCGGCCTGCCCTTTTGCCTTGGCGTCGCCGCCGTATTCATCGCCGCCTCGTGGCTCGCGATCGCACGGTTGGATCGAGACGAGATAGAGTCCGCAAGCGCGTAGGCGGCGAACTTGTCTTGTATGAGTGCAAGTAGGCGAAACGCTGTTGGCGTTTCATATGGCCCGCTTTCAGATTTTCGGACGGCCCAACCGCCGGGTCTTGATCTCACCGAGACTCATGTCCCCCCGTTTCAAAAATGGTCTCTTTTGGCGCGAGCTTGAAAGCAGACTTCAGAACCGTTTAGCACATGGTCACTTTGTCCGCATAGCGGACCTTCGTGAGGGACTTCCAGCTTTGTCTGTAGCGGTGCCCATCGGCAGAGACAGTCCGCTTGCTGTCTCCTTTGGTGCAGATAAGACGTAGCCAAAACCTAGCTTGTAAAATGGTCCCAGATCGTTTCCCACGTCGCGATGGCCACTGACGGCGTGATCAAAGCATCACCACCGCGATCGATTTCGTGCAGTCATCATCCCAGAGCCGGTCTTGGTTGGGGGGCTCCATTGATGGCCACTTGTGAGCTCAATGCTCACCCACTTGATTATCTGACTTGCGTTACGGTTCTCAAGATCTTGTCTAGCCCCCCATGTCTGAGCCAGTGATTTGCGGTTTCTCTAGTAAGGTTTCTGGCACGGGTGGCCGCATGTTGA
>JBCBXA010000083.1:0-12521 GCA_039816825.1 Pseudomonadota bacterium
CCGCGCCATGGCGCAGCGCGCGTTCTTCATCCTGGCGGCCATTGCGCTGACATTTGCAGGGTCAGTTCATCAGTCCGCCATCGCGTCGCCCCACGGAACAGCGCAGAGCATTCCGGCCGAAGTGGCTGAGAACCCTGACCTCTACCGGCTGCCGGACGGCACCCTGCCCTTCATTTGCATCACGGTCGATGGTGAAGGCAGCTCGCTGACAGGCCATTGTGAATTCTGCCGCATTGCCGACCATGTTCTGCTGCCCGAGTTTGATGCCCCTCTGTTGCCACGCATCGTCGCCGACACCGACCTGCAGTTGGCCATCGGCGGTCCGGTCGATCACCAGCCCGGCACACGACGAGCGCGAGCGCCGCCCATCCATATCTGAACGCATCAACCCGTCGCGCCAGCCGCGGCTGCACATGTTACAGATATGAGATCAAGCACATGAAAACTCTAACACGTCGTATCTTCCTGCTCACGGGCGCCGCTGCCATTGCGGCAGGTGCCATCTTCGTCGCTCCACATTTTCTGGGCGGCCACCACCACCACCACGCCATGGCCCACGACTTCAAGGTTGGTGACCTGGTCATCGATCATCCCATCGCCCGCGCAACACCGCCCAACGCTCGCGTGGCCGGTGGCTTCATGACCATCCGCAATACGGGCAGTTCCGACGACGTCTTGGTAGGTGGCGAAGCCGCTTATGCGGGCAAAGTCGAGATCCACACAATGGAGATGGATGGCGACGTCATGAAGATGCGCGAACTGGAAGACGGTCTCGTGATCCCGGCAGGCGGCGAAGCGAAACTTCGCCCCGGGGGTTTGCACGTCATGTTCATGCAGCTGTCAGAGCCGCTTGTGGATGGCGAGGAGCGCGAAGCCGTTCTGCGTTTCCGCGATGCGGGCGAGGTCAAAGTCACCTTCAACATTGAGAAAACCGTTGAGTTTGACGATGCTGAAGGGATGAAGATGGACCACTCGCACCACTAGGTTCGAGCGCCAAAACTCATCCTGGAGTCGAGATTTCTCTTGCTCCGACCGTGCACGCGGTCGGCGGAGATACTGTCTTCGCATCCAGATGATGAGCCTTGCTCCGTCAGCGCAGTTCCGGACCGCACCTGCCCTTTGAAAGCACGGTTCGCCGCAGCGCACACAAATCAGGAAACATGCAGATGTCTGATGTAGCCATCGATCAAACCCCTTCCGCTGGCACCAACACGCCATCCTCCAGCGTCTTCTACCGCGCCATCTGGAAGTGGCATTTTTTCGCCGCCCTCTTCGTCCTGCCGTTCATGGCGCTTTTGTCTGTGACGGGGGGCATCTACCTCTTCGACCATCAGATTGAGGAGATCATCTACGAAGAACGTCTCAACGTAACCGCCCGCGGCGAGGCTTTGCCCCTCGACCAACAGATGGCGGCGGCCATGGCGGTGGTGCCCGATGCAAAGCGCCTTCGCTCAATCGCCCTCTCTGGCTCCGAAACGCGCTCGACCCTTGTCGATGTGCAGGATGCGCAACGCGGCCGACACTATGTGTGGGTCGATCCGTACAGCGGGGAAGCGCTGGCCAGCGCGGAGCGCGATTCCACGCTTATGCGGATGGTGCGTAAACTCCACGGCGAACTCCTCCTGGGCGATGTGGGCACCAAGTTTGTTGAACTTGCCGCCCATTGGACGATCGTTCTGATGATCACCGGGGCTTATCTCTGGTGGCCACGGGGCAAGCGAAGCCTCGCAAAGGCCGTTCGACCGGATTTCGTTGGCAAGCAGGGCCGGACGTACTGGAAGAACATGCACCGCTGGACCGGCATGATCGCCCTCATTCTGGTCACTCCTATCCTGATCACCGGCCTACCATGGACCGACATTTGGGGTGGAGGGCTCGACCGCGTTCAGAAGATGACGGGGCAGTCATCACCATCCCGTGCCTTTGGTGGGCCACCCATCAATTCGAGCGCGAGCGAAGGAGAAACACTGTCGCCAGAACAGGCAATCCTCATCGCCACGCAACAGGGCGTCGAATACCCCATCGAACTGCGCATGCCGCGAGGCGATGATGGCGTGTATTTCATCCGATCGCGCCAGGACAGACCGCAGGATCGCTTCGAACTGCACATCGACCAATATTCGGGTGACGTCGTGAATCGCACGACTTGGGACGATTATCCGATTGTGGCGGCTCTGGTCTCCGGTGGCATCGCATTCCATGAAGGGCGCCTCTACGGCAATCTGAACCTCATCCAGAATCTGGTTGCTGCGATTGCGGGCTTTGTGCTCGCCGTCTCGGGCTTCCTCGCCTGGTGGGTCCGGCGGCCAAAAGGCGAGCTCGGCGTGCCCATGGTCCCCGAAACCGTTCAGGCGTCGTGGGGCCTTGTTGCCCTCATTGTCGGCCTCGGCGTGCTGTTCCCGCTGATGGGCGCATCACTGCTCATCGTGCTGCTGATCGACTGGCTGGTCCTCAGCCGGATGGGCTGGTTCCAGGGTGCCAGTCCCAGCACAGCCTAACCCCCAAGGGAACCGGTCGCCGCGCGACGGCGGCCGGTAACTACCACATGAAGTACCGCACCAGCCCATAGCTGTAGAGACCGGTGAAAAGGACGTTGAGCCATTTGAGTTGGCGCTCTGTGTGAAGCCAGGCACAATAAATCCAGATCAGGCAGAAGGGCAGGCCCAGCACCATGGGCCACGGATCCCAATCCTGCACGATGGCGATTGTGCTCGCCACGCCCAGCGCCACCGCAAGCCATTTGAGCTTCTGTTCAAACTTTGCTGCGGACATCAGGCTCTGCTCGAGCCGACGCGCCGCGCGTCCAGCAAAATGCAATCGCATTTCACGTCATCCGTTCCCATTTTTCGAAGGCCCCCGGCGCGACGCATACGGTCCGGTAGGCCAAACGACGGTCCGGTAGGCAAGGTGCTAGGGTGGGCACGGCGCGAACGCCGCAGACGGAAACTAACAAGTTTCAAGCGTTGGCGAAAGTCTAGGGTCAGGACCCATTCATCTGCTGGCATTGGCGTTTGATATGACAAGATATTCAAGGAAAAGACTGCAAAGCGGGCTGGCCGCCCGGTTCAAGTCTTTGACGCAGAAGATCGCCGTCAGAGCTGACGTCCTTCGGATGGGATCACTTTGACCGGTGGACTTCGTTGCAAAGGCTTGAAAGTCGCAAGACTTCCTTCGCCTTCGCTCCTCGCCGCCGGGCAAATTGACTCCCACCAATGCAACCAGATGAATGGGTTCTGACCCTATGACCCCGACCCTAGAGCATCAGCCTATGGGGCTGGGGCGGCTCAGCAGGAAACCCTGGGCTTCCGTGCAGTCATTGGCCCGAAGAAAGGCCAACTGATCGGCAGTTTCAACGCCTTCAGCAGTCACGGTCAGGTCCAGCGATGATGCAAGAACCAGCATGCTGTTCACGAGTGCGCGGCTGGCATCATCTTCAACCATGCGATCAATGAACATGCGGTCGATCTTGATCTTGGTGAAAGGGAATTGGGTCAGATAGGCAAGCGAGGAGTAGCCAGCACCAAAATCGTCCAGCGAGACGCCCACGCCCATATCCCTCAATTGATTGAGAACCGTGAGCGTGTCTTCCGTATTCTCGACCAGCAGATCTTCGGTGATCTCAATTTCAAGCCTGTTCGGCTGCAGACCCGAGCGCGTGAGAGCTCTGGCCACATCGCTGACCAGATCAGACTTGGCAAACTGGGCCGGCGAAACATTGACCGCCACGCGAGAGTACCGGTCGCGAAGGGCGATTTCGGTCGTTGCTGTCTCGAGCGCCCATCGGCCCACCTCGACTATGAAGCCCGTTTCCTCGGCAATGGCGATGAAATCCGATGGCGGAAGCAGGCCACGCTCGGGATGGTTCCAGCGAATGAGGGCTTCATAACCCACTTCCCGATCCGCCTTCAGATTGTGCAATCCCTGATAGTGCAGAACCAGCTCGTCGTTCTCGATGGACTTGGCCAGATCGCGCTCAATGGCATAGCGCTCCATCGCCTTGCGCCCCAGAACGGGTGCATAAACACGGACGGTGCCGCGACCCCTGGCCTTTGCGTCGTACAAGGCCAGGTCAGCCGCAGTCAGCATTTCATCGGGATCAGCCATCTCCTGCGATTGGAAGGCCAAACCTATGGATGCACCGCTTTGCAGCCGGGTTTCACCCACGATGACCGTGCGTTTGGCGGCGTCACAAATTCGCCGCGCGATCTCATCTATCTCATACTTGCTGTCGGCATGAATGATGGCTGCAAACTCGTCGCCACCAATGCGGGCGATAAGACACTTGTCGCACAAGTTGGACGCAAATCGTTGAGACAATTCCTGAAGAAGACCATCCCCCACACCATGGCCGTGGGTGTCGTTGATGGCCTTGAACCGGTCCAGATCCATCAGCATGACAACCATGTACTTCTGGCGGTCACCCGCTCGGTGTTCTGCAAAGCGTACACTCAGTTCGGCATCGAACAGTCGCCTGTTGGCGAGCCCGGTTAGGCCGTCAGTTTCAGCGAGCTTGCGCACCTCAAGCTCGCTTTCTTGCAGGCGCTGCTCGCGGGCCCGCGCCTCGGTCACATTTGTCAGGGTGACGAACAGCATGCCATGCTGGCAGCGGCACTCAGCCCACAGAATGCGGTCGCCTGCATGAATCTCATGGGTAAAGTGGCTGTCAGCTTCCAATGCCTCGGCAGCCTTCTCCAGAAACTCGTATTGGCTGGCATCGTGCAGCCGATCACCGGGGCGCTGCAGCAGTGGCTGCCAGGGCTTACCGGCTTCAACGCTGTCAGCGGGGATGCTCAGCAGCTCCGCCAAGCGACCGTTTGACATGACGATGTTATGGCGATCGCAGACCAGAAGCCCCTGGGCCATCGTATCCACTGTCGTCTCAAGGATCGCGGATTGCTTCTTTGCGCGGGTCACGTCCGTATATGTGCCAACCCCGAAGCGTGCCTGATTGCGCACGTCGATGCGAACCGTGCGTCCATCCGGCAGGTTGCGTTCGACGGTATAGTCTTTGCCAGCTGCGATGTGCATCCGCATGGCCTGCAGGGTCAAACCAACACTGGCCGCATAGTCACCACGTTTGGCCCCAAACTCGATGAAAGCCTCGAGACTGGCGCCGGGCGCGACGAGCTCCTGCGGGCAGTCCAGAACCGTGCTCAAGCGGGCATTGGCCAGAAGAACCCGGTGCTCATCATAGACCAGCACGCCCTGCTCCATTCGATCAACGATGGTGCGATAGATTTCAAAGTCGAAGCCGGAAGAGGAGGTCGTTTCAGGATCAGCGCGGCTGACAGGGTACGAATTTCGGCTCGTTTTTGTCATGGCACGCGCGAACAGTAGATCTCTGCAGGTCACAGAAGTAAAACAGTTCCGTTAAGGCAGCCTTACCAGCATTTCATAAAATCTAGCCAAAATCGACGCCGAAAATCGCGCAAACCATTGCGCGAAAGGACAATTCTCTCTTCGTGAGAAAACCACAACCCAAGGCCGGTCTGCCCGTCAAAGGCAAGGAAACGGCTTATTCAGCCGCTTCCTTCGTTTCGTTCAGGTTCCGCAAGACGTAGTGAAGAATGCCGCCATTGCGGTAATAATCCATCTCGTCGGCAGTATCGATCCGGCAAAGGAGCGTGATGGTCTTCTGCGAGCCGTCCGAATAGGTGATCGTCGCCTCAACATCCTGTCGTGGCTCCAGCGCATCGAGACCCGCAATATCAACGGTCTCAGCGCCTGAGATACCCAGATCCTGCCAATTGTCGTCGCCGGTGAACGTCAGCGGCAATACGCCCATGCCCACCAGATTGGAGCGGTGAATGCGCTCAAAGCTCTCGGCAATCACAGCACGAACACCCAAGAGCAAAGTGCCCTTGGCAGCCCAGTCCCGGGAGGAGCCCGTGCCATATTCTTTGCCGGCGAACACCACCAGCGGCACACCTTCTTCCTTGTAGCGCATGGCGGCATCGTAGATCGGCATCATCTCGCCGGACGGATGATGCATCGTCATCCCACCTTCGACACCATCGAGCATTTGGTTCTTGATGCGAATATTGGCGAAGGTGCCGCGCATCATCACCTGATGATTGCCCCGCCTCGCGCCGAAGGAATTGAACTCCGCAGGCCTCACCTGATGGCTACGCAGATAATCACCGGCAGGACCGTCCTGCTTGATGGAGCCGGCAGGCGAGATGTGGTCGGTGGTGATGGAGTCCGCGAACAGGCCCATAATGCGAGCGCCCTCGACATCCTCAATGGCTTCCGGCTCCATCTCCATGCCTTCAAAATAAGGCGGGTTCTGAACGTAGGTCGAACTGTTGTCCCAGGCGTAAGTCTTGCCCTCCGAGACTTGTATGCCCCGCCACTTGTCGTCGCCCTTGAAGACATCGCCATAGCGGGTGCGGAACATCTCTTCCGTCACCACCTCCCGCACAATGCCGGCAATCTCTTCGGAACTTGGCCACAAATCCTTGAGGTAGACGTCTTCGCCGTTCTTGTCCTTGCCCAGACTGTCGGTCACCACATTGGTGTGCATTGTGCCTGCGATGGCATAGGCAACCACGAGGGGTGGGGAGGCGAGATAGTTGGCCCGAACGTCCGGCGATATCCGGCCTTCGAAATTGCGATTGCCGGACAGCACAGACACGGCGACGATATCATTGTCGTGGATGGCGTTCGAAATCTCCTCGGCGAGTGGGCCTGAATTGCCGATACAGGTGGTGCAACCATAGCCGACCAGATTAAAGCCCAGCGCGTCGAGATCGTCCTGAAGGCCGGCCTTCTCGAGATAGTCCGTCACCACCTGAGAACCCGGCGCAAAGGAGGTCTTCACCCAAGGCTTCACGTCCAGACCGCGCGCTCGGGCGTTACGAGCCACGAGACCGGCGGCCACCAGAACAGACGGGTTCGACGTATTTGTGCAAGAGGTGATCGCCGCAACAACCACATCGCCATCGCCCAGATTGTAATTCTGACCCTCCACCGGGTAGCCCATGGTCTCGGCTGCCATGGGCTCGTTCTGCTCGACTGCTCCCTCGCCCAGCCAGCGGCTGACGGCATTGTCGTTTCCGGCGGGCGCAAGTTGCTTGTCGCCTGATTTGAGCGTTTTCAGCGCGTCGCGGAAAGCCGTCGGCGCGTCCTTGAGAACCACCCGGTCCTGCGGACGCTTTGGCCCGGAGATGGAGGGCACAACGGAGCCAAGGTTCAGTTCCAGGGTGGAAGAGAAAACAGGGTCCGTCGTATCGGCATCCCGCCACATGCCCTGAGCCCGGGCATAGGCTTCCACCAGCGCAATCCGATCCTCATCGCGGCCTGTCGCTTTCATGTAGGCAGTAGTGTCGGTATCAATCGGGAAAAAGCCGCAGGTCGCGCCGTATTCCGGCGCCATGTTGGCGATGGTTGCCTGATCTTCGAGGCTGAGATTATCGAGGCCAGGGCCGAAGAACTCAACGAATTTGCCGACGACGCCCTTCTCCCGAAGCATCTGCACAACGACCAGAACGAGATCGGTTGCGGTGATCCCTTCGGACAGTTCGCCTTCCAGTCGGAAGCCGATGACCTCGGGGATCATCATGGTGACAGGCTGGCCCAGCATGGCCGCTTCGGCCTCAATGCCGCCCACGCCCCAACCAAGCACGGAAAGACCATTGACCATAGTGGTATGGCTGTCGGTGCCCACCAGCGTATCAGGGTACGCCACGGTCTGACCGTCCAATTCCGCCGTCCAAACAGTTTGCGCCAGATATTCAAGGTTCACCTGGTGGCAAATGCCCGTGCCCGGAGGCACAACGCGGAAATTGTCAAACGCCTGCTGGCCCCATTTGAGAAAGGTGTAGCGCTCGCCATTGCGCTCATATTCGCGGTCGACATTCTTCTCGAACGAGTTTGCGCCGCCAAAGAAGTCCACCATGACGGAGTGGTCGATCACAAGATCCACCGGCACTTGCGGGTTGATGCGCTGAGCATCACCACCAAGGTCCACGGTGGCGTCCCGCATGGCCGCCAGATCCACGACAGCCGGCACGCCGGTAAAGTCCTGCATCAGCACTCGAGCTGGTCGATAGGCTATCTCGCGGCCTGCGGCTCCCTTGTCCTGAACCCAGGCCGCCATGGCGCGGATGTCATCGGCCGTGACCGACCGGCCATCCTCAAAGCGGAGGAGATTCTCGAGCAGCACCTTCAGCGAAAAGGGCAGTTTGGAAATGCCGTCCAGCCCATTCTTCTCGGCCTCCTCGAGAGAATAGTAGACATACTCGCTGCCGTTCACAAACAGGGTCTTGCGACAGTTAAAGCTGTCGACGGAGTTCAGCATTGGGGTCTCCTTGGGGTTGGAGGGCTCGCGCGGATGGCGCGCTTCATAACTGCACTTTTTATAGGTATTCCAGATTGGCCCTTCTAGGCCGCCCAGCGAAGTTGAAGACGGGCGCTCTGTTCCGTATCTGAAACTTTGCGGTAAGACGGAGTTCCGGTCTCGCAGCTACACTTGAACAGAAGGTCAGATGGATGACACAAGCAGCGACGTTGAAGACCAGCGCCCGAACAACCTCCGGCAGAACCGCCATTCTCTACCGCATGGCCACCGGCCAGCACATCTGCCCTTCCGGCCTCAAGGCCCGCGATCTGCTGAAAAGCCAGGGCTTTTCGGTAGAGGAACATCTGCTGCAGGACCGGGCAGCCGTGGATGCATTCAAGGCTGAGCAGGACGTGGCAACCACGCCGCAAGTGTTCATCGCCGGTCAGCGCATTGGCGGGTTCACCGATCTGCAGGACCATTTCGGCATGGAGCGCCCTGACCCGAATGCGAAGAGCTACGCGCCGGTTCTATGGATTTTTGCCGTCAGCTTTCTGGCAGCCCCCGCCATCGACTGGCGTTTGGATGGTGCACTCGACGTGATCACCATCTTCGAGATGTTTGTGGCCACACTCATGGTGATCCTGGGCGTTCAGAAGCTCCGCGACCTTGAGAGCTTCCGCTCAATGTTCATCACCTACGATCTGCTGGCCATGCGCGACACGCGCTATGCCTATGTCTACCCGTTTGTGGAGACCGGAGCCGGGATTTTGATGATCGCCGGGGCGCTGACCTGGCTGTCGGCCCCTGCGGCGCTGTTCGTGGCAGGCGTCAATGGCATATCGGTCTTCAAGGCGGTCTACATCGACAAGCGAGAGCTGAACTGCGCCTGCGTCGGTGGCAACAGCAATGTGCCGCTGGGCTTTCTGTCCCTGACGGAAAACATCCTGATGGTCGCGATGGCGGTCTGGATGCTGGCGAAGCTGATGATTCTCTAGGGTGTATTGACGCCGTCCGGCCCACTTTCAACCGGGCTCGGCGCCCAATTGATCCGCTTGTAGTCAAAGCCCGACTCCAGGGTGGGCTTCACGATCTCAAAGAAGGGCGAGACGTCAAAATCACGGGGCGTGAACAGCGAGTGGTGCCGTATGTGCAGGATCAGATCGCGGCTGTAGAGCGATGAGGCGGCAGGGACCGTCCCACGATCTTCGATATTGGGAAGGATTGGGTAACGGATGGACTGGAACGCCTGGGCGATCATGGTGGAGCAAATCGCCTTGGTGGGGTCGCCCGAGCCAAAGGCCAGCATCTTGCGGCGGAAGCGCGTTGGCACAGGCGGACGCGGAATGAGGTATCGCGCAAGATCGAAAATGTTGCGCATGTCGTACTTCAGACCGAGCTTGGAAATGGCAAACGCCACCACCGCATCCCGGTCGTCGGGCGTCAGGTTCACGGCCCGACAGATGCGCGTGTTGAAGTTCTCATACTTCTCAAGCGGCACCGAGATGCAGCCCGGCTTCACCAGCATCTCGACAAACCGGTGCCGAGTATCAGCGGACTGAGCATTCTCCGCTTCAGGGTCACAATAAAGCTCGTCGCACGGACGATCCGCCAGAGCATCACCCACATAGATGGCCGCGTGGGACCATGTGGATTGCGTCAGATATTTGATGCCCGCCGAGACCTTCTGATTCCCCTCCACAAGCAGCACGTCACCGGGCCGCAGGGTGCGCAGAAGCGTATCCTTATCCGACGGCGTGAAAGGCCGATAGCCGGTGGTCTCACGGTTCAGCACGCCGACGATGGCGTCAGCAATGGTCTGGCGCAGTTTGCTAAACATATCGCTCAGGCATGGTGGTCAAACTCAGGTCTCAAGAGCCTTCGGGTGGCGGTGTCACCACATCCTTACACAGGCGCAGCAGAACCGCGATATCAGCTTCGCGTGACAGCCTGTGATCACCATCTTTGACAAGCGTAATCGACACATCGTCCTGAGCCAGATGATGCACGAGCCGCATGGCGTGCTCCCACGGCACATCGGGATCTTCCATCCCCTGCAAAATCGCGACAGGGCAACCAGTCTCGAGCTCCCCATCAAGCACACGCTGCGTGCGACCATCTTCGATAAGCTTGGACGTATAGAGAACCGGATCAGGCCCGTAAGGCGTGACTTCAGTGAACCATCCCTGGCTCGTCATCAAAGCGCGCTGCTCGTCGGTGAAGCTAGGCTCCATCAATTCCGTCGCAAAGTCGGGAGCCGGAGCCACCAGAACCATGGCGTGAAGACGGTCACCCTGCCCTGCGTTCTGCAGCTCCTGGGCCACCCGCAGGGCGATCCATCCGCCCATGGAAGAACCCACCAGCACGAGCTTTGACTGCTCAATCTCGCCGAGCACGGCCATGGTTTCCTGAAGCCAAACCGAAATGCAGCCATTGGCGAAGTCACCACCCGACTGGCCATGGCCGGAATAGTCGAAGCGCACGCAGCCATGCCCGTTGGCCGGGCACCATTCAGACAGGGCGATGGCCTTGCCGCCCTGCATGTCGGACCGGAATCCGCCCAGCCAGACAAAGCAGGGTTTCTCCGCCGGTCCATCGTCGATCAGCCGTGCAATGGCGCGGGTGTCTCCATCGACAACAACCTCTAAATCGCTCTGCCTGCTCATCGCACCCTCACAATCGCGCACTCATCGTCCCATATGAGGCACAGAGGCCGCCGGAACCACCCCGCTCGGTCTGCATTTCCCCGTTGAAACATTGACCTTTCAGTGGTGTGCAGGACATAAGTGGCATCTGGTCGCGATGCGGCCACTCACGACCTATCGATAATAGCCTCATCTTTAACAGCTACGGAGCTATCACCATTCGCCGACCATTCAGAGCGCCGCCAACCCAGAACACAGGCCCGCGCGCAAACCGGGACATCCGCGTCCCCCAAGTTCAACTCATCGACGCCGAGGGCGACAACCGTGGCGTGATGGCCACCAGCGAAGCACTGGCACTGGCGGAAGATGCAGGGCTCGACCTTGTTGAGATTTCGCCCAACAACACGCCTCCCATCTGCAAAATTCTCGATCTGGGCCGCTATAAATACCTAGCCCAGAAGAAGGCCGCCGACGCCCGGAAGAAGCAGAAGACGGTTGAGGTAAAAGAGATCAAGATGCGTCCGAACATCGATACCCATGACTATGGGGTGAAGATGAAGGCCGTGAACAAGTTCATCGATGCGGGCGACAAGGTGAAGGTGACCCTCCGCTTCCGCGGCCGCGAGATGGCTCACCAGGAGCTCGGCCTCGAACTGCTGCACCGGGTTCGCGATCACATGGAAGACAAAACCAAGGTCGAGGCCATGCCCAAACTTGAGGGCCGCCAGATGATCATGGTGCTGGCACCGTCCAAGTAGCCAAAGTCGAATGGATTGAGTTCAAAGGGCCGCATGATGCGGCCCTTTTTTCGTTTAAGAACAGCGCTTCCGATTAGTTTCGCTTACCGTCCAGCTGAGAAAACAAATCCTCTCACGCCCTGCTCTCCAACGGCAAGCCTCGGATGAAAGAGAGATTGAGAAATCTGCGACGCATTAGAACTTCTTCGTATTGATAGGCTGACAGGATTGTCTAATGTAGACTTGGACAAATTTGAGTGGGCCTACATGAAGCGTCGAGAATTTATTAGAACAGCGTGTGCAGCCTCTATTTTTCCGTTCTCGAATGTCGACTTCGCCAACTCGACACCTTTTCTTACAGTCCCAGTTTTTGGGTTTCTTCAAAGATTCGGAAGGGAAATTGGCTCTGCATTAGTTGCGGCTACAATCTATGATGTTGCTACCTCTCGCTTTCTTAATAATAGGGAAAGGGAAGGCTTGAATAACATTGACCGACGGATGGCTGCCGATTTCCCCAATGCTGAAAATTCAGAAGTTCGTCGAGGTTCCGGTGTTCTCTTTTATTCTAGAGAAGACTCGGCGAAAAATTGCTGCGTCGCGTTTTGCGAAAGCGGCTCGGGAAACCAGATTGGTATTGCAGAGGGGCCCTCAATAGTAGCGTTAGGCATTGAAGCTGCGGATTTGGCTAGCAAAGATTTTGGGACTAGAACCATACGCTCTCGTATTGTTCCAGTTGAGTGGGAGTCTGAGGCAGCTGGAAGTTTCGAGAATGGCTACTCGAGTACAGATCGGTTTCTGACTGCCGATAGCGCATACGAAATATCATATGGTTGGGACAGCGGACGTGCTGTCATCGACGTG